>LAQA01000004.1 GCA_000981625.1 Flavobacteriaceae bacterium ASP10-09a | reverse complement strand
ATCAAGAATTTGATCTACGTTTATTAAGTACTAATCAGATAGAAAGTATCGAGATTTTAAAAGGAGCTTCATCAACTTTATATGGTTCTGGAGCGGCAACAGGTGTTATTAATATCATTTTAAAGAAAGCGTCACAAGACAGCATTTCTGGTTCTTTTGAAACAAGTTTGGGAACAAATAATACTTCTAAATATACTGGAAGTGGTTTTTCTGATAAAAATCAGAATGTAGCTTTAAGCGGTACTTTAGGGAAATTTAATTTTTTAAGTTCTTTTAGTATTACCGGAGTTGATGGAATGTCATCGGCAAAGAATTGTGAATGTGATGAAGATAATGATGCTTTTTATAGTAAAAATGCGTTGGTGAAATTGGGTTATAAAGTAAATAGTCAGTTTTCTGTAGAAACGTTTTTAAATTATGATGTATTTGATTATGATTTTGATGGAGGTGCTTTTTTAGACAATGAAGTAAATAAAGGAGATCAAGAGCAATTTAGATTTGGAATTAAGCCAAGTTTCAAATATAATAAAGGGCAGTTATATGTTTTAGCTTCTGTAAATGAGGTAAAGAGAAATTTAAATCAGTTTAATACTTTTTCTAGTACATTAGATAATTATCAATTTAATGGAAGAAGTATACATGTTGATTTGGTAAATAAATATGAATTTTCTAAAAAAATTCAATTAATAACGGGAGTTAACTACCAAGAGCATAGCAATCAAACAGAAACACCTTTTGCAACGATTGATAAAAATATTGCTAATTTTAATACAGTCGATCCGTATGCAAGTCTTGTTTATATTTCTGATTTTGGTTTAAGTGCTAATTTAGGGGGGCGTTTAAATATGCATAATGTATATGGAAATCATCTTGTTTATGATGGAAACCTTGCTTATGCTCTTTTAAAGAATGAAGATATTTCAGTAAAATTATTGTCTTCATATAGCACAGCGTTTATTGCGCCAAGTTTGTATCAATTATATGATGGTTATGCAGGAAATATTGATTTAAAACCAGAGTCTAATAAAACTTTTGAAGCAGGTTTTGATGCAAGTTACCAAGATTGGCTTCAGCTTGATGTAGTGTATTTTAATAGAACAGAAGAAGATGCAATTATCTATGACAATACTACTTATAAATATGGTAATGGTTCTTCTGATGCAAATGGATTTGAAGTAAATACTAAAATTACACCTTTAAATTTTTTAACGTTAAATGCTTCTTATACGTATGTTAATAAAGATAATTTTGAGGATTTTAACGATTATATTCCTGAAAATAAATTTGTTGCAAGCATCGATTATACTGGGGTAGAAAACGCCTTTTTTAATCTAACTTTTAGAAATGTAGGTGAAAGAACAATTTTTGATAGATATGGTTCTTTTGGAACTGCTGGTGACGATGTTGTTTTAGAATGCTATAAAGTGCTAGATTTTATGGCAAATTATAAAATATTAGGAGATACAGTTACCTTTTTTGGAGCTGTAACAAATCTTTTAAATGAAGATTATGATGATATTTATGGGTACTCTACAAGGGGTAGAAATTTTAAAGTAGGAGTAAGGCTTCAGTTTTAAGTGGGAATAATGTTATAAAGAAAAAGTAAAAGACCATCTTAATAGATGGTCTTTTTTATAATAATTTTTTTACTTCATTTTTTATAAATGAAATAGCAGTATCTGTCGGTGGTAATGTTTTAGCGTAAAATATGATAACATTTTCACGCAGCTCATTCGCAGATTTAGAGGTTTCTGAAACTTGTTTTAACTTATTTATAATTGCATTTTTAGTAGCTAAAATAGCAGTCCAAGAATCATCAGAAACGTAGATTTGTTGAACGAAGTTATGCTCATACTCTTGCTCTACATTGGCAATTAGTAATTGTAAATAATCGTGTGTATTTTCTGAAAGAGGTTTAATTCGTACCAACATTTTCACAGGATTAATCCGTTCACAAAATAATAGCATTCGCTCGTAAGCTTGTAATTTTATTGGCAGCGTATCTTTTTTTCTTTCAGATAAAAGTTCTAATTTTTTCTCAGAACCTTGCTGTTTTATAAATCCGTTAAACATATAGTAGGCGACTAAACCTGTTACTACAGCCGGTAAAATATATGCAATACTTTCTAATAATTTATCTTCCATAACTTAGCGTAAATTTAAAAAATACAAATATAGAACTCCTAATAATATCGCAAACCCAAAACTTAATAATGTTCCAATTAAAATATATTCTGTAAGCTTTCTATCTTTTGATGAAGTTAAGTCCCCGAATCTAAAAACGGATTTTGCCGCTAATAAGAAACCAATCGCTTCCCAATGGTTTGTAATGACAAATATAAAAACAAATAAACGTTCTAAAATTCCAATATAACGTCCAGCTTTTGCTAGAGAATCATCATTTTCCTTTTTGCTTTCAGGATTCCACTGTGTAATAATTATTTTGATGATAACAGAAGAAACAGACACTATCAGTAGTATAAAAATCAATAAAAGTAAGTGTTCTTCAGTAATGATATTCTCCATCGAGAATTTAAAATCTACATAGAAAGAACTTGCGAGTAACAATATTGAAATATGAGTAATTTGATCTATAAAAAACCAAGTACGTTTTGTTTTGTTATTTTGAAGATAGAGTTTTAATACATCGATTATACAATGAGAAATAATAATCAAGAGAAACCCCAACCAATATTCTTGTAAATTAAATTGTAGAACACCTAATAATAGAATTGTATGGATGCCAATATGAAAATATAATTTGATAGATTTTACTTTATTTTTTTCTTTGTCTTTTACCCATCTTTCTGGTTGAAAAACAAAATCTCCCAAAATATGTGCTAACAAAATCTTTAAGAATAAAAACATATTTAGAGTGCTATTTTTTGTTGAATTAATTTTCTAAAACGTTTTTCTAACTTCATAATAGGCTCAAAACCAGCTCTTTTTTGACGTTCACTAACTCTTCCTTGTGTAATTCCTAAAAGGTTACCAATTTCTTTTTGAGTAATATTTCCTGACCCCAAAGACAGTTTAAAAACTTCTGCAGAATTTTTTGTCCAAGAATCCATCGTTAACAATGCCAAGTCAAATGCAACATTTAATTCTTCATTAAGTTCTTGCCAGGGTGTTTTGATTGCAATTGTTTGTTTCTTTAAAAAGGTATCAAAAGCAAAACCAGAATTTATAAAAGCTTCACCATTAGATTCCGTGATTTTATCAACATTAAATTCTTTCCTTCCAATACCAATACCAATTCTAACATCAATATTTTTTGTAGATTTTAAATGAGATTTTAATTTTAAAGCAGCATAAAATGCACTTTCACAATTTTCTATTTCTAATTGAAAACTATCCCCTCTATAAATTTGCCAATATTTTGGAGATTCACCAAAAGTATTTAATGCTTCTTTTAAGGTTTTTAGCCAAAAATTATCATCATTTTTTCTTGAATTGATAATGTCACCTGTTAAAATACTGGTCATGATTACTTTATTTTTTAGCTAATATATAGTTTATTCCTATAAATTGCAAAATTATCTGCCTGTAAGCAGATATTTTAAATTATCTGTTTGTAGGCAGATATTATATTTTATCTGTCTTAGAGCAGATATATTGCTTTATAATAATGAATAACTTGTGAATAAAAATTATTCATCTTCTTTTAAAGAAACGAATAGTTTGGCTAAATTCACGTTTTCAAATACTTTCAAAACAAACTATTGAATACCTACTTAAATTCTTTAAACGAAGCACAAAAACAGGCCGTCTTACAAAAAGATGGGCCAATGATTATTATTGCAGGTGCAGGATCTGGTAAAACACGTGTATTAACATACAGAATTGCGCATTTAATGCAGCAAGGTGTAGATGCCTTTAATATTTTATCGCTCACATTTACCAATAAAGCAGCAAAAGAAATGAAGGCAAGAATTGCTGGAGTTGTTGGTGCAAGTGAAGCTAAAAACCTATGGATGGGAACTTTTCATTCTGTTTTTGCAAGAATTTTACGTTCAGAAGCAGATAAATTAGGCTTTCCATCAAACTTTACGATTTACGATACACAAGATTCAGTACGTTTAATATCTTCTATTATTAGAGAAATGAATTTAGATAAAGAACGCTATAAACCAAAACAGGTTTTAGGCCGAATTTCATCTTTTAAAAATAGTTTGGTAACCGTAAAAGCGTATAGAAATAATCCTGAATATCAACAACAAGATACTGAAGCTAGTAGACCAAGAGTAGGTGAAATTTATAAAGAATATGTAGACAGATGTTTTAAGGCTGGCGCAATGGATTTTGATGATTTATTGTTAAGAACCAATGAATTATTGGCACGTTTTCCAGAAGTTTTGGCAAAATACCAAGACCGTTTTAGATATATTATGGTTGATGAGTATCAAGATACAAATCACTCACAATATATAATTGTTAGAGCATTGGCAGATAAATTTGGAAATATTTGTGTTGTTGGTGATGATTCGCAAAGTATCTATAGCTTTAGGGGTGCAAATATTCAGAATATTTTAAATTTTCAAAAGGATTATCCTGACGTAAAAACTTTTAAATTAGAACAAAATTATCGCTCAACAAGTAATATTGTAAACGCAGCAAATTCTGTAATTGCAAGAAATAAAACAAAGTTAGATAAAGAGGTTTGGACGTCTAATGATGCAGGTGATGCAATAAATGTAATGCGTACAATTTCTGACGGAGAAGAAGGTCGATTTGTTGCGCAATCTATTTGGGAAAACCAAATGAATCACCAATTAAGTTCCGATAGTTTTTGCGTATTGTATAGAACAAATTCGCAATCTAGAGCAATGGAGGATGCACTTCGTAAAAAGGGAATTGACTATAAAATTTACGGTGGAATGTCCTTTTATCAAAGGAAAGAAATCAAAGATATTTTATCTTATTTAAGAATTCTAATCAATCCAAATGATGAAGAAGCTTTAAAAAGAATTATCAATTACCCTGCTCGAGGAATTGGGGCAACGACGATAGATAAGCTAACAATAGCTGCTAATCATTATAAAAAATCAATTTTTGAAATTATAAAATATATTGATAAAATTGATTTGAAAATTAATTCTGGCACAAAAAATAAGCTTCAGAATTTCATGAATATGATGTTGCGACTTCAAATTGAATCGCAAACAAAAAACGCCTTTGAAATTGCTGAAATTGTGGTAAAACAAACACAATTAATCAAAGATTTAGAAAAAGAAGGAACACCTGAAGCAGTTAGTAAAGTTGAAAATGTTCAAGAATTATTAAACGGAATTAAAGACTTTATTACTGATAAAATTGAAGAAGGAGAAGATACCTCCTTAACAACCTTTCTAGAAGATGTTGCTTTGGCGACAGATTTCGATGCTAAAAATGATGATGACAAGCCAAGTGTATCTTTAATGACGATTCACCAATCTAAAGGATTAGAATACATGTACGTTTATATTGTTGGTTTAGAGGAAAATTTATTTCCATCAGCAATGAGTATGAGTACCAGAAGTGAACTTGAAGAAGAACGAAGGTTGTTTTATGTGGCTTTAACAAGAGCAGAAAAAGTTGCTTATTTATCTTACGCGCAAACACGTTATAGATGGGGGAAATTGGTGGATGCAGAACCAAGTAGATTTTTAGAAGAAATAGAGGATCAATATTTACATTATATAACTCCAAAAGTTCCTGAACCATCAATAAATAAATATTTAGATAAAAGTATTTTCGAGGATGCACCTAAGGGAATTCGTTTTCAAAAACCAATTCAGCGTAAAAAAATGGAGCGTGACTTATTGAAGAAAAAAGAAATTATAATTCCTAAAAATTTAAAAAAAGTATCACAAGCGACACCAAATACCAATTTATTTGATGGCAATATTATTGTAGGTAATATCGTTGAGCATAATAGATTTGGTAAAGGAGAAGTACTTGCTTTAGAGGGAAATGGGCCAAATAAAAAAGCAGAAATTAAATTTGGTACCGTTGGAAAAAAGAAACTATTATTACAATTTGCAAAATTAAAAGTGATTGGTTAAAAATCATTCATAGAAGTAAAAATAAATCGCTATTTTGCAACGTTTAATAACTACAAATTATAACTTGTCAGTTCTAGTGTTTTTCTTTTGATTAAAATGAATAAAGAAAATGTATCGAGAACACTTCTCAAAAATAAATAAATGACATTCGATTTAGAGTACAATTCAGAAAGACCGTTAATGATCATACCAGAATACGGCAGACATATTCAAAAATTAGTAGACCACTGTTTGGCTTTAGAAACTAAAGAAGAACGTGATAAAATGGCGAAATCTATCGTAGATGTAATGGGTAACTTACAACCGCATTTACGTGATGTTCCAGATTTTAAGCACAAACTTTGGGATCAATTGTATATTATGGCAGATTTTAAATTAGATGTAGAATCTCCGTATCCTCAGCCATCCAAAGAGGAATTACAAGAAAAACCAGAAGGATTGGCATATCCGAAATCGGCATCAAGATATCGTTATTACGGTAACAACATTCAAACAATGATAGATATTGCATTGAGTTGGGAAGAAGGTGATAAAAAGGAAGCATTGGTTTTTACAATTGCGAACCACATGAAAAAATGTTATTTAAACTGGAATAAAGATACTGTAGATGATGCTGTGATTTTTAAGCATTTATTTGACTTATCTGATGGAAAGTTAGATTTAAGAAACTCTGAAGAAGCACTTTCTGAAAGTAAAAATTTGTTAAGAAAACCTCGTACACAAGGACAAGGTCAAAACAATCCTAAAACTACTTACAAGAAACCAGTGCATACCAATCAAAATAAAAATAGAAAAAAATATTAGTCTATGGCATCATTTAAAATTGAAGGCGGTCATAAATTAAACGGAACAATTACTCCACAAGGGGCCAAAAATGAAGTTTTACAAATACTTTGTGCAGTTTTACTAACTCCAGAAAGAGTTGTTGTAAATAATGTTCCTGATATTATTGATGTAAATAAATTAATTTTCATTCTTGGAGAATTAGGAGTAAAAGTAGAAAAACTTAGTAGAAATTCTTATGCTTTTCAAGCGGATGAAATTAATTTAGAGTATTTAGAATCTACTGAGTTTAAAAGAGATGGAAGTTCTTTAAGAGGTTCTATTATGATTGTTGGTCCTTTATTAGCTCGTTTTGGTCGTGGTTATATTCCGCGTCCTGGAGGAGATAAAATTGGTCGTAGACGTTTAGATACTCATTTTGAAGGTTTCATTCGATTGGGTGCGAAATTTAGATATAACAAAGAAGAATCCTTTTACGGTGTCGAAGCGAATGAATTATTTGGTACAGAAATGTTATTAGATGAGGCTTCTGTAACAGGTACTGCAAATATCTTAATGGCATCTGTTTTAGCAACCGGAACCACAAAAATATACAATGCTGCTTGTGAACCTTATATTCAACAATTATGTAAAATGTTGATTTCTATGGGAGCAAACATTACAGGTGTTGGTTCGAACCTATTAGTTATAGAGGGAGTTTCTTCTTTAGGTGGATGTGAACACAGAGTTTTACCCGATATGATTGAAATTGGATCTTGGATTGGAGTTGCTGTTATGACTAAATCTGAATTGACTATAAAAAATGTTAGTTGGGAAAACTTAGGACAAATTCCGAATGTATTTAGAAAACTAGGAATTAAGTTAGAGAAAAGAGAAGATGACATCTACATTCCAGAACAAGAATCTTACGAAATTCAGAATTATATAGATGGTTCTGTTTTAACCGTCGCCGATGCACCTTGGCCAGGATTTACTCCAGATTTATTGAGCATTGTTTTGGTAATTGCAACACAAGCAAAAGGAACTGTTTTAATACATCAAAAGATGTTTGAAAGTCGTTTATTTTTTGTGGACAAGTTAATAGATATGGGTGCAAAAGTAATTTTGTGTGATCCTCATAGAGCAACTGTAATTGGTCAGAATTTTGAAAGCCCATTAAGTGCAACTAAAATGACTTCACCAGATATTAGAGCAGGAATATCACTATTAATAGCTGCACTATCCGCTAAAGGTACAAGTATCATTAACAATATAGAACAAATAGATAGAGGCTATGAAAATATTGAAGCTCGTTTAAAATCTATTGGTGCTAAAATTGAAAGAATAGAAAATTAAGGTTTTATTAATAAATAAATATTAAAAATAGTGTCAATCTGACACTATTTTTTTGTTGGCAACATTTTTGCCAATAGAGTGTATATAAATTAACGATTACAAAGAAATGAGTAAGAAAGAAGATATTCAAGAAAAAGAAATAAAGAACGAACAAGAAACTGTTCAAATTGAAGAAAATCAAGAAGTTGAAGTCGAAGTTATAAAAGAAGAACCAACAGCAGAAGAAGTACTTCAAGTAGAAAAAGATAAATTCTTACGTCTTTTTGCTGAGTTTGAAAACTATAAAAAAAGAACTTCTAGAGAAAGAATAGAATTATTTAAAACTGCAGGACAAGAATTAATGACATCTCTACTGCCAATTATTGATGATTTTGAGCGCGCTCTGACACATATTGAAGAAGATAAAGAAACTGAAGAATTAAGAAAAGGTGTTTTACTAATTTCTCAAAAATTCTACAATACATTAGAGCTAAAAGGATTATCAAAAGTTGAAACAAATGCTGGTGATATTTTTGATGCTGAAATTCACGAAGCAATTACGCAAATTCCTGCTCCATCAAAAGATTTAAAAGGAAAAGTAATTGATTGTGTTGAAAAAGGATACAAATTAGGAGATAAAATTATTCGTTATCCAAAAGTAGTAATAGGGCAGTAAAAAAGTAATCAGTCGATGCTAGTCAATTTTTTGACTACTAACAAAAGACTGATGATTATTAAGAAGTATTCAATCCATATTTATCAGTTTGCAATAAGTGGCTAACTGATAACTATAAAATGTGTACTGAAAACTAAAATTGAAAATGGCAAAACAAGACTTTTACGAAATATTAGATATTTCAAAATCAGCTACTCAAGCAGAGATTAAGAAGGGATATAGAAAAATGGCTATTAAATATCATCCAGATAAAAATCCAGATGATAAAACTGCTGAAGAAAACTTTAAAAAAGCAGCAGAAGCTTATGAGATCTTAAGTGACGAAAACAAAAAGGCACGTTATGACCAATACGGTCATGCTGGTTTTGATGGCCCTCAAGGTGGAGGTGGCTTTGGAGGTGGTGGAATGAATATGGATGACATATTTAGTCAGTTTGGAGATATCTTTGGCGGCGGAGGCGGAGGCTTTGGCGGTTTTGGTGGTGGTGGAGGCCAGCGCCAGGCAAGAGTTAAAGGAAGTAATATGCGTATTCGTGTAAAACTAACTTTAGAAGAAATTGCAAAAGGTGTTGAAAAGAAAGTAAAAGTTCGTAGAAAGGTACAAGCAGATGGAGTTACTTACAAAACATGTGGTACTTGTAGTGGTTCTGGTCAGCAAATGCGTATTACAAATACTATTTTAGGTAGAATGCAAACAGCAACTACTTGTGGTAGTTGTTCTGGAGCAGGAGAGGTCATAAGTAGCAAACCGAATGAAGCAGATTCACAGGGTTTAATTGTAGCAGAAGAAACAGTATCTATTAATATTCCTGCAGGTGTAACTGAAGGTGTACAACTAAAAGTTGGTGGAAAAGGTAATGAAGCACCTGGTAAAAATTCAATAGCTGGAGATTTATTAGTTTTAATTGAAGAAATTCAACATGAAACTCTAAAAAGAGAAGGAACTAATATTCATTACGATTTATATATTAACTATTCTGAAGCTGTTTTAGGAACGAGCAAAGAAGTTGATACAGTTACTGGTACAGTGAAAATTAAAATTGATGCTGGAACTCAATCTGGTAAAATTTTAAGATTAAAAGGAAAAGGCTTACCTAGTATAGAACGATACGGAACAGGAGATTTCTTAATTCATATAAATGTTTGGACACCTCAAGTGTTAAACAAAGAACAAAAGCAGTTTTTTGAAAAGATGTCTGATGATGAAAACTTTTTACCAAATCCAAATAAATCAGATAAATCATTTTTTGAAAAAGTAAAAGATATGTTTTCTTAAAAAGTTTACATTTATTTATATTAAAATGTTTTTAGTATATCATTTTAATATATATTTGTAAAGTTGTTGAGTAATCAGCAACACTTTTTCTTTTTCATAGCAATTTTCCCACTCAAAATTATATTTTGAGTGGGTTTTTTAAAATAAAAAGAATCTCAAAATTAAAAATATTAGCAGACTTATCTTATCGCCCTGAACTTGATTTAGGGAGGAAAGTCCGGACACCATAGAGTATTCATAGCGGATAACATCCGTCCAACGTAAGTTGAGGACAAGTGCAACAGAAAGCAAGTACAGTTCGGCTGTAGTGAAACCAGGTAAACTCTATGAGGTGCAATGCCATGTAAATTAGAGCTTGAGAGCTACTCGCTCGATTCTAAAGGGTAGGCAGATTGATTCTAAGAGTAATTTTAGAACTAGATAAATGATAAGAACCTTATTTTAAGGTACAGAATTCGGCTTACAAGTCTGCTTTTTATTTTTAATTTTATCAAATTCACATAAAAAACTCCTAAATATCGTTTTTCATTGATTTAAATTCAACGTTTTTTGCAAATCATTTTTATTTATTCCAAAATTAGAGCAATCTATTATTTATTTTTCAAAACTGATATAAATAGATTAGATTTGTTTCCAATAAAATTATTAATAAGTTAATACGATGCCTTTTGATATTTATATAATCAAAAAGGTTTTAAGTAATTAAAGATTTCTTTCATGAGCATTTATAAAGAGTACCTCAAGCAGATAGAAGAACGCAAAGATTTGGGACTTCATCCGCAGCCAATTGATGGTGCAGAATTATTACGTAAAATAATTGACCAAATTAAAGATGTTGATAATGAGTATAGAGACGATTCTGTTCACTTTTTTATCTACAATGTTTTACCTGGAACTACAAGTGCCGCAGGTGTGAAAGCTAAATTTTTAAAGGAAATTATTTTAGGTGAAGCACTAGTAAAAGAAATTACACCTTCTTTTGCCTTTGAGCAATTATCACACATGAAGGGGGGACCTTCAGTTGATATGCTATTAGATCTAGCACTAGGTGATAATGTTTCGAATGCAAAACAAGCTGCAGTAGTCTTAAAGACACAAGTCTTTCTTTATGATGCGGATACAAATCGTTTAGAGGACGCATTTAGAAATGGTAACGAAACGGCTAAAGAAATAATAGAGAGCTATGCCAAGGCAGAGTTTTTCACGAAGTTAGCAGACATTCCAGAAGAAATAGAAATCGTTACTTTTGTTGCAGGAATAGGAGATATTTCTACTGATTTACTTTCTCCAGGGGGTGATGCACATTCAAGATCTGATAGAGAACTTCATGGTCAGTGCTTATTTGAGCACAATAAGGATCAGCAAAACGAACTTTTAGCATTACAAAAAGAACATCCTGGTAAAAGGGTTATGCTAATTGCAGACAAAGGTACAATGGGAGTTGGTTCCTCTAGAATGTCTGGGGTAAACAACGTGGCTTTATGGACGGGTGTAAAATCTAGCCCGTATGTTCCTTTTATCAATATCGCTCCGATTATTGCAGGTACAAACGGTATTTCACCAATTTTTCTAACAACCGTAGGAGTTACTGGTGGTATAGGAATTGATCTTCAAAACTGGGTAAAAAAACAAGATGCAGACGGTAATACAATTAGAAATGAAGCTGGGGAACCTATCCTTGAACAAGCATATTCTGTCGCTACCGGAACTGTACTTACCGTAAATACTAAGGAAAAAAAGCTCTATTACGGGGATAACGAATTAAGAGATATCTCCGCGTCTTTAACCCCTCAAAAAGTAGAATTTATCAAAGCTGGTGGATCATATGCTATTGTTTTTGGTAAAAAATTACAGGCATTCGCTGCAAAAGCGCTAGGGATCGAATTTGTCTCTGTGTATGCGAACTCAAAAGAGGTTTCTAATGAAGGCCAGGGTCTTACAGCTGTTGAAAAAATATTTAATAAAAATGCCGTTGGTACTACACCAGGTAAAACATTACTTGCCGGTTCTTATGTTCGTGTAGAAGTGAATATTATAGGTTCACAAGATACCACAGGTTTGATGACTTCTCAAGAATTGGAAATGATGGCGGCTACAGTTATTTCGCCAATTGTAGATGGTGCATACCAATCGGGTTGTCATACTGCTTCTGTATGGGATGATAAATCGAAGGCAAATATTCCTAGATTGATGAAATTCATGAACGATTTCGGTTTGATTACTGCTAGAGATCCTGAAAATAATTATAAACCGATGACCGATGTGATTCATAAGGTTTTAAATGATATAACTATTGATGATTGGGCAATAATTATCGGTGGAGATTCTCATACAAGAATGTCTAAAGGTGTTGCTTTTGGTGCCGATTCAGGAACCGTTGCACTTGCACTTGCAACAGGTGAGGCATCTATGCCAATTCCAGAGTCAGTAAAGGTCACCTTCAAAGGGAAAATGGAAAATTATATGGACTTCCGTGATGTTGTTCATGCTACACAATCTCAAATGTTGAAGACTTTTGGTGGAGATAACGTATTTCAAGGAAGAATCATTGAGGTTCACCTAGGAACACTGACTGCTGATGAAGCATTTACTTTTACGGATTGGACAGCAGAGATGAAAGCGAAAGCTTCTATCTGTATTTCTGAGGATGATACTTTGATTGAATCTCTAGAGATTGCAAAAGGGAGAATCCGAATCATGATTGAGAAGGGAATGGACAATCAAAAACAAGTATTGCAAGGTTTGATTGATATTGCAAATAATAGAATTTCAGAAATAAAATCGGGCTTAAAACCTGCTTTAACTCCGGATGCAAATGCTAAATATTACGCTGAAGTTGTTATCGATCTTGATTTAGTAGAAGAACCAATGATTGCAGATCCAGACGTTAATAATGGTGATGTTTCTAAGCGTTATACTCATGATACAATTAGGCCTTTGTCTTTTTATGGAGGAAATAAAAAAGTAGATCTTGGGTTTGTTGGTTCTTGTATGGTGCACAAAGGAGATATGAAAATTTTGGCTCAAATGCTTAAAAATGTAGAAGAGCAACATGGTAAGGTTGAGTTTAAAGCTCCACTTATTGTGGCTCCACCTACCTATAATATTGTAGATGAATTGAAAGCGGAAGGTGATTGGGACGTTTTAGCAAAGTACGCAGGTTTCGAATTCGATGATAATGCGCCTAAAGGTTCTGCCCGAGTAGGATACGAGAATATTTTATATTTAGAGCGTCCAGGTTGTAACCTTTGTATGGGGAATCAGGAAAAAGCGTCGGCAGGAGATACTGTGATGGCGACATCTACACGTCTTTTTCAAGGAAGAGTAGTAAAAGATAGTAATGAGAAAAAAGGAGAATCATTACTTTCATCAACACCTGTTGTTGTGCTCTCTACTATTTTAGGAAGAACTCCAACGATGTCTGAATATAAAACAGCAGTAAAAGGAATTAACTTAACTAAGTTCGCACCTTCTACCAAGCAGCTAGTTATAAATTAAAAGCCTGATTCTTAGATTCAGGCTTTTTTTTATGTAATAAAACCGTTGTCATCCTTATGATAACGGTCTTTTTCAATCAATAATTCCAATTTAGGCATCAGTAATAAAAGCTTATAAAGTAAAAAACCAAATAAAAAATAATAATATATTTTGTATCTTGGATATCTTAAATATAATCACAAAAAAATATAGATCTTATGGCTTTTGATATTGATATGATTAAGCAAGTATATGCTTCTATGGCAGAACGTGTAGACGCTGCTCGTGAAATTACAGGTAAACCATTAACTCTTTCTGAGAAAATTTTATATTCTCATTTATGGGATGGTAATCCTGAAAAGGCATTTGTAAGAGGAAAAGATTACGTGGATTTTGCGCCAGATAGAATTGCTTTACAAGATGCTACTGCACAAATGGCATTATTGCAATTTATGCAAGCAGGAAAAAGTAAAGTAGCAGTTCCTACAACTACTCACTGTGATCATTTAATTCAAGCTAAAAATGGAGCAAGTACAGATTTGCAATCAGCTTTAAATACTAGTAATGAGGTGTTTAATTTTTTAGAATCTGTTTCTAATAAATATGGTTTAGGTTTTTGGAAACCTGGAGCAGGAATTATACATCAAGTAGTTTTAGAAAATTATGCGTTCCCCGGAGGAATGATGATTGGTACAGATTCACATACAGTGAATGCTGGAGGATTAGGTATGGTTGCTATTGGAGTTGGTGGAGCAGATGCTGTAGATGTTATGGCAGGTATGGCTTGGGAATTAAAGTTTCCAAAATTAATTGGTGTAAAATTAACGGGGAAACTTTCTGGTTGGACTGCACCAAAAGATGTTATTTTAAAAGTAGCTGGTATTGTTTCTGCAAAAGGAGGAACTGGAGCTATTGTAGAATATTTTGGTGAAGGTGCAATAGGAATGTCTTGTACAGGTAAAGGTACAATTTGTAATATGGGAGCAGAGATAGGAGCAACAACTTCTACTTTTGGTTATGATGAATCTATGGAGCGTTATTTGCGCGCTACAGATAGAAGTGATGTTGCAGATGCTGCTAATAAAGTAAAAAATTATTTAACTGGTGATGCAGAAGTATATGCAAATCCAGAACAATATTTCGATCAAGTTATTGAAATTAACTTATCAGAATTAAGCCCATTATTAAACGGACCTTTTACGCCAGATTTATCTACAAATGTAGGATCTGATATGACTGATGCCGCTGATAAAAATGATTGGCCATTAAAAGTAGAATGGGGTTTAATAGGTTCTTGTACAAACTCTTCTTATGAAGATTTATCGAGAGCTTCCTCAATTGCACAACAAGCTATTGATAAAGGTTTAAAAATGAAGTCAGAATTAGGAATTAATCCGGGTTCTGAAAAAGTTAGATATACTGCAGATAGAGATGGTATTATAGGTGTTTTCGAAAAGTTAGATGCTAAAATATTTACAAATGCTTGTGGACCTTGTATTGGTCAATGGGCTCGTTATGACGATCCTAAGAATGCACCTAAAAATTCAATAATTCATTCTTTTAATAGAAATTTTGCAAAACGTGCAGATGGTAATCCAAATACACATGCTTTTGTTGCATCACCAGAAATGGTCGCAGCAGTTGCGATTGCAGGTCGTTTAGATTTTAATCCAATGACGGATACATTAATCAATACAAACGGAGAAGAAGTAATGTTAGATGAACCAACGGGATGGGAATTGCCTCCAAAAGGTTTTGAAGTAAAAGATGATGGATATTTAGCACCAGAGGAAGATGGAAGCGGAGTCGATATTAAGGTTAATCCAGATTCTGAAAGATTAGAGTTGTTAATACCTTTTACTCCCTTAGGTAATGATTTAACAGGTGTAAAATTATTAATAAAAGCACATGGAAAGTGTACTACAGATCATATTTCTATGGCTGGACCTTGGTTACGTTATAGAGGTCATTTAGACAATATATCTAATAACTGTTTAATTGGAGCTGTTAATGCGTATGGTATGAAAACAAATTTTGTTAAAAACCAATTAACAGGAGAATTTGCAGGTGTACCTGATACTGCTAGAGCTTATAAGGCAGCAGGTGTTAAAACAATTGTAGTTGGAGATCATAATTATGGTGAAGGTTCTTCTAGAGAGCACGCAGCAATGGAACCCCGTCACTTAGGAGTTGCCGCAGTTATTGTGAAATCTTTTGCTAGAATACATGAAACAAATCTAAAAAAACAAGGAATGTTAGGTCTAACATTTGCTAATGAAGCTGATTATGATTTAATTCAAGAAGATGATACTTTCAACTTTATAGATTTAAATGAATTTACTCCTAGTAAACCATTAACCTTAGAAGTTGTTCACGCTGATGGAAGTAAAGATATCATTATAGCAAATCATACTTATAATGAAGGACAAATTAAATGGTATAATGAGGGGTCTGCTTTAAATTTAATTAAAAAGCAAAACGCTTAATTATAGCTTTAACTTTTTTTTAAAAAACTCCTGAAGAAATTCAGGAGTTTTTTATGTAAATAAAAAATTCCCAATTTCGTTTAAAACGAACAGTTAGTAATTCTAAAACGATTCAGAAAAAAAAGGCACTTTAATAAATCCTTAATATTATTTAATTACAATAAATAAAATATAAAATAATTTAATTGTGGAACTTACTTTTTAGCCTTCTCAACCAATTCTAATTGCTCTAATTTGGCTTTGGTCGTAAATATACCGTAATTGATAAAGACGTTTTTCTTTTCTATCTTATCAATAGTCCCAACAGAATTAGAATCGATTATTCTTACTCTATCATTAACTTCATAGATATATTCAGATTTTTCTTGTGCAACTTTTACTTCCTCTTTTTTCTTTTCCTTTCTAACTTCAATAACCTTCTCTAAAACCTCTTTTTCTACCTTTTTAATTACTTCTTGTAGTTGTTTTTCAACAACTTTTGCATTCTGTTTTTGAGATTTCGTTTTTAGGTTTATAGGGTTTTTCTTTGCATACTTCACCTTTTCATCTACAACCCATTTATTAAAATTGGTGTTTAGTTCTTTTTTGTTGTTGTTTTGAAAGTATTTGTTTAGAAATTCGTTAATTTTTCTTCCTAATGATAGCATTCTTTGGTTGCTATCATATAATTCTTGAAAACCAGCCAATTTCAGTTGAATTTTATCTTCTTTTTCCTGTAAGTTTTCTAGATATTCTTGTCCTTTAGTTTTCTGCTTTTCTAGATTATCAGAGTTTCTTTGTAATTTGGTTCTTTCCTTCTGTAATTTAGATATCGTTCTATCTAAACGCACCTTTTCCGTATCTACACGCTTTTTAGCTTTATTAATTATACTAAACGGAATACCGTTTTTTTGTGCTACTTCGAATGTAAAAGAACTACCCGCTTGTCCAACAAATAATTTGTATAAAGGCTCTAGAGAACGTTCATCAAACTGCATATTTGCATTGGTTACATTCTCTAATTCGTTTGCCAACACTTTTAAGTTAGAGTAGTGGGTTGTAATAATACCGAAAGCTTTTTTTTCATAAAACTCTTCCAAGAAAATTTCTGCTAAAGCACCACCCAATTCAGGATCAGAACCTGTACCAAATTCATCAATTAAAAATAACGTGCTTTCATTACAAGTACGTAAAAAATTACGCATATTTTTTAATCGGTAACTATAAGTACTTAATTGATTTTCTATAGATTGATTATCTCCAATATCTGTTAAAATCGAATCAAAAACATAAGTTTGACTGCGTTCATCTACAGGAATTAAGATTCCACTTTGCAGCATTAATTGCAATAAACCAATAGTTTTTAAAGTGATACTTTTTCCACCAGCATTTGGACCAGAAATAACTATAATTTGTTGTTTCTCATTTAATTCTATTGATTGAGAAATAGTTTCTATTTTCTGAGCATTATTTTTTCGCCATAAAATAGGATGCATTGCATTTTTAAAAAAGATTCTTTTTTCTTTAGTAACTTTTGGCAAAATAGCGTTCATTTCGCGTGCATATTTCGCTTTAGCACCCACAACATCCGTATGAACTAAAAAGGCTAAATATTCTTCTAAAAGGGATGTAAAAGGACGAATTGTTTCAGCTAATGTTCTTAATATTTTAACAACCTCTTGTTTTTCTTCGTATACCAAATTCTGAAACTCTCTACTATACGCAAGTGTAGCTTGTGGCGCGATATATACAATATTACCAGATTTTGATGAGCCTAACAAACTACCCGCAATTTTTCTTCTATGCATTGCAGAAACAGCTAAAACACGTTGATTGTCTACTACAGTTTCTTTAATATCATCTAGATAACCAGCTGCAATAGATTTTGACAGTGCGCTAGAAAAACTTGCACCAATTTTACCACGAATATTGTTAATTTCTCTTCTAATTTGTTTTAAAACAGAAGAAGCATTGTTCTTTACTTCGCCAGAAATATCAATAATTTTTTTAATTTCGTCATCTACATAGGTTGTAAACTCTATTTTTTGAGAAAGCTCATAGAACGTAGGAAACTGAATTTGAAATTTCTTAAAAAATTTAATTAATTCGTTTACCGTTAGAGATGTCGTAGCAATTTTTAAAAAGGCTGCAGTTTCAATGAAACTATTTTCTATAGCCAAACGCTTTACACTGTCTGTAACATTATCATAACCATGATTTGGAACCCTGTTCTCACTTTGAAATGAAGACAAATACTCATTTACCAAATGCAGCTCTATAAACAGCTGCTTTCGACTAGGTATTGGTTTAATTTCTCTTACGTTTTCTTTTCCTAGGCCAGAAATACAATGTTCTGAAACATGCTGTAAAACAGTGGAAAACTCTAAATCTTGTAATGTTTTTTCTGATATGTTTTTACTCAAAATAGTATCTTTGATATAACTACAAAAATAACAAACTATGCACAAAAAAATAGCTGATAGTTGGAAAAATATTTTGCAAAAAGATTTTGAAAAAACATATTTCAAAGAATTATCAACTTTTGTGAATTCTGAATATTTAAATCACATATGTTATCCCAGAGAAGCAGCCGTTTTTGCTGCGTTTGATTTCTGTTCTTTAGAGGATTTAAAAGTGGTTATTATTGGTCAAGATCCTTATCACGGAGAAGGTCAAGCCAATGGTTTGTGTTTTTCTGTAAAAGACGGAATTAAGCATCCCCCATCTTTAAAAAACATATTCAAAGAAATTACTACAGATATTAACAAAGTATATCCAGAGAGTGGCAATCTAGAAAAATGGGCAAAACAAGGAGTTTTATTATTAAACGCAACTTTAACTGTTAGAGCTCATGAAGCAGGAAGTCATCAAAAAAAAGGTTGGGAAACTTTTACGGACGAAATCATCAAACAAATTTCTGAGAAAAAGAAGAATGTTGTTTTTTTGCTTTGGGGAAAATTTGCAGAAAGTAAAATAAATCTTGTTAATCGTAACAAACATAAAGTTTTTTTAGCTCCTCATCCATCGCCCTTGGGAGCTTGGAGAGGTTGGTTTGGAAGTAAACATTTTTCTAAAACAAATACATTCTTAAAAGAGATAGGGAAAGAGGAAATTGATTGGTAAGTTATAAAGTCTTCTTTTTTACATAGAACCTAAAGACGAAGTATTGAGTTAAATTAAAAACTTATTTATAAGATAGTTAGATTTCCTTAAAATATGTTATAAAAAAATCCGCATAAAAGCGGATTCATTGAATTTAAAATTAAGAGACAAATTGATTTTTATGAGAAATCAACTTGTTGTAAAGTTGGATGAATCGTTATATTGTCAGCGAGACCACAAGATTGTGATGTGCTTCGACAAGACGAAAAACAAATAATTCCTAAAATACAAACTGCAATAAATACTACTTTTTTCATTAATTTTTCTTTTAATATTTAAATGTACATATTTTTTATGAATTCTCCTGAGTTTTTCTTCTTATCAATAACGTTGAACTTTATCATTTTATTTTGAATGCGAGTAATTAAATTTTTGGTCATTGGTTTTCCATCATTCCATTCTGTAATTTTTAACCATTCTTTTATGTCTTCTAGTTTTTGTTCATATCTATTCGCTAAAGTTTTATCTAGGTCTTTAATCTCTTTAAAGTTTTTATTTTCAGTATTAATAATGTCTAAAACTTTTTTAACTTCATCAAAATTATTTTCTAAAACTTCATTCCTAACAGCAACAACAAAACATGGCCAAGGAGTAGGGCAGTCATGAATTCTTCTAAATACGCCACTATCCACTAAAGGTTTTGTGGTAAAATGTTCCCACATAAAATAATCTGCATCACCATTGGTAAGTGCATCAATTCCACCTTGTAAATTATCTACAACCTTAAATTTTAATTTAGAAACATCCCAACCCTGATTATTTGCATTTACAATCGCCATTAAATGAGAACCAGAACCAAATCTACTTATAGCTATAGTGGCGTATTCTAAATCTTTAACCTTTTTAAAAACTGATTTTGCAGCTACATGAATTCCCCAAATTAAAGGTGTTTTTACATAGGTTTGTAGAATCTTAGAAGGATTTCCATCAGCAATATCTTTGATAATTCCTTCTGTGAGAACAATAGCAATATCAATATCCCCATTTCTTAGCGCTTTACACATTTGCCCTGTTCCGCCAGGAAAATCTTGCCAGCGTAAATTAATTTTGTACTTATCGTATTCTTTATTTTTTAGAGTGTTGTACCAAGGATAATTAAAATGTTCTGGAACACCACCAACTTTTAGGTTGGTCATTTTACTCAACTAATTTTTCTAACGTGTATACAATTAAATCTGCTACAATTTGCCCAGGGTTTTCACTAAAAGTTCCATCAGCCCTATTCGCAATAATAGCATTGATAGAGCAAGCGTTATGGCCTAATAATTTAGACAAACCATAAATGGCAGAAGTTTCCATTTCTAAATTCGTAATTCTATTTCCATTATAATGAAAACTATCTATTTTATGGTTTAAATCAGCATCTTGTATGGCCAACCTTAAAACTCTCCCTTGAGGCCCATAGAATCCACCTGCAGTTGCAGTAATCCCTTGATGAGTTTTCTCTGAAATAAACTTTTTAGCGAAATTACTAGCATTCGAAATCACTAAAGGATGTGCTTTTTTAGCACTCCAATTTGTATGTGCTACAAAAGCATTTTCTATTTCTAAATTTGAAATTTCATCAACTTGATAGGAGTGAAGTAACCCATTTAAATCTAACCCATGAGAACTTACTAAAAAAGAATTTACAGGAATATCTGCTTGTAAAGATCCAGAAGTACCAATTCTAACAATATTAAGTTTTGTTAATTTTTCTTTTGGTTGCCTAGTTTGTAAATCGATATTTACCAAAGCATCTAATTCGTTTAAAACAATATCTATATTATCAGGACCAATTCCTGTCGAAATAATCGAAAATCGTTTATTTTTATAAGTTCCAGTGGTGGTTTTAAATTCACGTTTTCGAGTAGTAAATTCTATAGAATCAAAGTGTTTTGAAATTTTATCTACTCTATCTTGATCGCCAACAAAAATAATATCTGTTGCAATATTTTCTGGTCTTAAATTAAGATGATAAATACTTCCATCAGGATTTAAGATTAATTCAGATTGTTTAATACTCATTTAAGATGTAATTTGTAATAATTTTTTGTTTTCATTTTGATACAAAAAACTATATTTTTTTGAACCTCCAAGATAAGAAATATCATTTCTTATCTGACCATAAAAATTGATTTGATTTTCGAGCACTTGCTTGCCTTTTCTAGACAGTCTAACAGGATTAAGAGAAGTAAATAATGTATTTAAAGATTTAAGATGATGGTCATATTGTACTTCTCCAAAACCATAAATTTTCTCCTCTTTTATGAGTCCAGAAATAAATTTATTTTTTGAGGTAAATTTTTGATTTTCAGCTGTTTTTAGAATGGTATTTTCAATTCTATTTAATCCATTTTTAATGGATGGAAAACGTTGTAAATGGGCTTCAATAGCTGCTGCTAAATGTTTAAAAGGAGAAGTCGGGTTAAACTTATACACTGTTTCTAACCTTAGTGGAGAATTAGAACAATACAATTGCCAAATATAATCTGCATATTCAATATCATCTTGTTTTAATTCAATTCTATTTTTATACTGTTGCTGAGTTTCTATTGCCTTTAATTTAGATAAGTCTATCTTTTTTTTAGCAACGTTCATTTTTCCTGAACAAACCACAGAAATTTGATAGCCTTTTCTATAACGTTTTAACCAACTAATTACAGCAAGCATGTTAATTTGACAAAATAAATCCTGTTCAAACCACAAAACAATTTCATCTTGTTTTTTTTCATTACAGAGGTTTCTATATTCTTTTAACGTATAATCTATAAAGTGCTTTTTACTTATATTATAGGAAGTTTTAAGGAACTCAAATCTATTTTTCCAAAAAGATTCGCTTCCAATATCTGAAGTAGTTTTTCCTTCAGAAAGCATCTCTCTCCAAGTAATAAAACTTCCAGGGAAATTTATTTTTTTGAGATAATTAGTTGTAATATCTCCATTTGTAATGTGTAATATTGATACCCCCATAATCTTAACAAAACGTTTATTGAATTATTATATTGTACTGAATAATAAGATACTAACCTCCAACTCTTTTCACTTTAAATCCTTTAACTTTTAACATAGACATTATCTTGTCTCTATAGTCTCCTTGAATGATTATTTTATCTTCTTTAAAACTACCACCAACACTTAATTTTGTTTTAATTTCTTTTGCAAGCATTTTAAAATCTGAGGTGGCTCCTGTATATCCTTCTAAAATGGTGATTGGTTTTCCTTTTCGCTTTTCATATTTACAGATTATTGGATCGTCTTGCAACCATATTGTTGTTTTTTCAACGACAGGCTCAGCAGTTTCTTGATGCTCAGGAAATAAATTTTTTAATTGATCTTTAAAATCCATTTTTTTTTGTTTACTGTATTCAGTTCCAGCTTTTAGTCAGTTTATAACTAAAAACTATTGACTGATTTACTTTTTAAGTCCCAGTTCTTTTAAACGCTCATCTAAAAAATCACCAGCAGTAATATCCTCAAATTTTTTGGGGTTCTTTTCATCGATACAATTTTCTAATACATCAAGTTTCATCTCAGATATTGGATGCATAAAAAACGGAATAGAATACCGTGAAGTTCCCCACATTTCTTTTGGCGGATTTGTAACCCTGTGGATCGTAGATTTTAACTTATTGTTACTGTGCCTAGCAAGCATATCGCCTACATTAATCATTAATTCATCTGGGGCTGCCATAGCATCAATCCAATCTCCTTGGAGATTTTGAACTTGCAATCCTTTTCCTTGAGCTCCCATTAACAAAGTAATTAAATTAATGTCTCCATGAGCTGCTGCTCGTTCTGCACCTTTTGGTTCTGTTTTAATTGGTGGATAATGAATTGGACGCAAAATACTATTTCCATTTTTCATGTATTTATCAAAATACATTTCATCTAAACCTAAATGTAATGCCAAAGAACGCAGCACATATTTTGCTGTTTTTTCTAACATTTGGTAGGTTTCTTTGCCTACTGCATTAAAATTAGGCAATTCTTCAACATCCACGTTATTAGGATATTCTTTTGCATATTTAGAGTCTTCTTCTACATATTGTCCAAAATGCCAAAATTCTTTTAAATCTCCTTCTTTTTTTCCTTTGGCAGATTCTTTACCAAAAGACACATATCCTCTTTGACCTCCAATCCCTGGAATCTCATATTTTTCTTTTATATCTGTAGGTAAATCAAAGAAATTTTTAATTTCAGCATATAAACTATCAACTAATTTTTCATTTAAAAAATGACCCTTTAAAGCCACAAAACCTATGTTTTCATAAGCATGTCCAATTTCATTAATAAATTTTTGCTTTTTGCTCTCATCATTAGATAAGAAGTCGGCTAAATTTATACTAGGTATTTTATTCATTATTTATGATTTTAAAAATGAAGTATAAATCTACTGAAAAATAGTAACAAATAGGGGGTTTTTATTTTTTCTTGAAGGGAATTAAGTAACTTATTGTGTAATTAAAGCCAAAACCGGTATTACTTTCAAAAATTCTATTAAATCCAGGAGAGTATAATGTTTTAAAGTTTTCGGGTTCTTTTGCACTCATTAAAACTTTATATGAAACACTAGCACTTACAAAAAAGTTTTTAAAAGTTTCGACTTTAAATCCGAATACAAATTCAGACCAATGTGCATTTAGATTAGAAGTTGTTATTGGAGTATTAATATTATTCGAAGGAAAATAAGTGCTATTCACATTGGGTGTGTAGCTATTTAAAGTTTGATCAAAAAGGCTAAAACCATATCGATACCCAAGAAAAATTTCGTTATTCATATCTAACCAATTTTCGTAAGCATTGTAATTAAAGCCAAGTCTAACATAACTTCCTTTTGAAGTAGAGTTCGTGTAATCTTCATTGGATATCTTTTCTTCAAACCCCAACTCAGCAGCAACAAAAAAACGTTTCGAAATTCTGTAATCCCCAATAACTTCAAAACCACTGTACGCAGTATTAATTATAGATAATATAGGTTTACTAATATCGATCCCAATGCGAATTCCATAAGGAGATTTATAAACAATAGAGTCTTTTTTAATTTTGTTAATGTCTGCGTTTTGTTTTTGAGAAAATCCGTCAACAACAGCAAAAAAGAAGAAAAGACTAATGAAATATTTGTACATGCGCTTCATTTTGATGGTCTATAGTGGTAACTGTTTCTGGAGTAAAATCGGAAATCCAAGTATTATCAGAAGTAAAAGTAACCTCATTAAATATTATTTTAAAACCACAAGAACGTGATACATATTCTTCTTTTGGAGTGTAATTTACTGTAAATTGATTTACGCTATTTTCCGTTGATAAATTATACACAGTTTCTGTCATGAGACTATTTAAAGGAATGAAAATAGAATCTATACTAGCGTCTTTAAAAATAGTGTCTTTCCCTTCTGCCCAAACATAAAAAGATGGAACAGGTTTTAAGGTTTCTCTATCATTTGCATCATAAAAACGGAGAATCAAATTTGGAGTAACCGGGTTTTGAACACAAAAATCATCTTTCTCACAAGCAGAAACTAGAACGATAGATAAAAAAAGAACTACAATTATTTTCTTCATAAAATTAATCTTCTACTTCAACAATTTTATTGATAGACTCTGCCAATTCAAAATCCAAAACTGTGACACCATTTGCATCATGTGTTTTTAATGTAATATCTAACGTGTTGTATACATTCGTCCATTCTGGATGATGGTTTAAAGCTTCACATTCAAAGGCAATTCTATTCATTGCAGACATACAATCTTTAAAATTATCGAACTCAAAATCTGTATGTAATGCATTATCATAAAAATCCCAATCTGTAAGATTTTCTAATCTTTTGTTTATTTCGAAATCAGTAAGTTTTTTCATATGAAAAGGTTTTTGCGTTTTTTTAAAATTTTATTAGTTGCCTAGTAATCTTATAAATGATATTTTTCTCTTGCTAAAATAGTCTCATTTTAAGAAATAAAGTTCAATTCTTTAAAAATTATGAATTCATTTAACATTTTTCAAACAAAACGACTGTCTCAATATGAGAAGTATGCGGAAATTGATCTACCAAACTAATTTTTTTAATTTTGTAGCCAGCTTCTCTTAATAACTCTGTATCTCTTGCTTGTGTTGCAGGGTTACAAGAAACATACACCATTCTGTCTGCATTTAAATTGATGATTTTTTGCAAGGTTTTTGGTGCAATACCTGCTCTCGCAGGATCTAAAATTATCGTCTTTATTTTATCTTGATACTCAGGATGTGCAATTAAAAATTTTCCAACATCTGCAGCGTAAAACTGTAATCCTTCTATGTTATTTCTTTTGGCATTCTTTTTTGCATCTTCAATGGCTGAGGCAACAATATCGACCCCTACAATTTTAGCATTCTCGCTTCTAGAAGCAACAATTTGTCCGATAGTTCCTGTTCCACAAAACAAGTCCATTACAACAGTATTATCTACTTTAGATTTATCTTCTAAAACATATTCTACTACCTTGTTATATAATTTTTCTGCACATTTTGGGTTGGTTTGAAAGAAGCTTTTCATGCTGATTTCAAAATTTAAACCCAATAATTCTTCAACAATTTTATCTTTACCGTATACCAAATC
This sequence comes from Flavobacteriaceae bacterium ASP10-09a, assembly GCA_000981625.1. Lineage (GTDB taxonomy): Bacteria > Bacteroidota > Bacteroidia > Flavobacteriales > Flavobacteriaceae > Polaribacter. The sequence goes on along the minus strand of LAQA01000004.1, from coordinate 935 downwards.
GATGCTTCCAGAAGTTGCAATCGTTCTATCTCCAGTTTCATCGTTTATGGTATGTAATAAACCTGCTAAACGCTCTCCAAAAATACCTTTTAAAAAGGATGCGAATTTTTGTAAATCAAACTTCTCTAAATCTGGTGAAGTGGTAACTAAATTACATAAAAGTTCATCGGTTTTAAAGGATTTACGAACAACAAAATATCGAAAGAAACCTTCTTTTTTAGGTCCATGCCAAGGTTCTAAACCGGTTTCGATACAATATTGTCTGATGTTTTTTAGATTGTCTTCCATTTGCTTATCAAACAAACCAGAATCTTTCTCTAAATTATCTCCCATCCACCAAACACCACGTCTTTTAAAACCTAAGGTAAATTCATCTTTATCTCTTTTAGTAATTCTGTCGTATCCAATTGCAGAGAAACCATATTCCATTTTATTACGATAATGAAATACATTCGGAGAGGTAATAAATTCGTCAAATAGGTCTTCTATGTGTTCAACTTTACCAATTCTTTTAAAAAGTGATAACGTGCTTTCTTTTTTATATTGATGCTGTAATTCAATCGGTAACTGAATATAAGGTGCTCCAGGTATGTCTTGAAACGGAACTTCAATTTCATTTTCTGAAGGTTCTAAAACATCTATTAATTTTGCTTCCGCATAATTTTTACTAGACTTACTAATTTGCGCTTTTACCAATTGCCCTGGTAATGTATTAGGAACAAAAATCACAAAACTACCTTCTTCAGATTTAATTCTTGCAATTCCTTTTCCTCCAAAAGCGTAATCTTCAATTTTTAATTCTAAAACTTGATTCTTCTTTACAAATTTGTTTCGTTCTCTACGTGGCATTTTTAAGTATTTTGGACTGCGAAATTAGGAAAAGAAAAGGAGAGGGGTGTTGTTTTTTAAATAAAAGACATCAAAGGTTTGTTACC
>LAQA01000003.1:3990-26885 GCA_000981625.1 Flavobacteriaceae bacterium ASP10-09a | reverse complement strand
ATACCACTGCTGCTTCTGTAATTATTGCGTTAACAGAAGCTTGGGAACAAGGTAAAATAAAAGACAATGATTTGGTTGTTTTGGCAGCTTTTGGTAGCGGTTTTACTTGGGGTTCTGTTGTGATTCGTTGGTAATTTTATAAGTGAATTTATATAAAAAAGACTTGTTTTTACAAGTCTTTTTTTTGTTCAGTAAGTTCTATTATTCTCTGATATATGAAGGGTTTCACTACGAATATTTATATTTTAAGAATGGTATTAATTCCTTTTTAGAGTTATAAATACAGAGATTATATTTCAATTCTAATTAAGAATATCTTCAAAGTATTTTTTAAATATAGTTTTAAGATAAATATAAAAGATTGTTAAATTTTTAATAAAAGGAAACTAGTTATTTAGGTATTTAGTATTTTTGGTAGACAAAATTTTAAATATTTAGAAATATATGAAATCAATTATCTTTAAAATAATTCTATTTGCCATTTTAATAATGGTTGGATTTAATACAAATGCTCAAAATTTTAGTGGTAAAGCAACGTATATTTCTAAATCAAAAATGGAATTGGGTAATTGGGGAGCAAAATTAAGCGAAGCTCGTAAAAAACAAATCGCAGCACGTCTTAAAAATAGATTAGAAAAAACATATGTATTAAGTTTTAACAGTCAGGAATCTATTTTTTTAGAGGAAGAAAAAATTGATGCGATTTCCGGAGCAACAGATTCTTGGGGAGGTTATTTTTCAAGAGGAGATCATTACAAAAATATAAAAGAAAATAAAATAGTTCAGAGTCAGGAGTTCTATGGTAAACGCTTCTTAGTAAAAGATGAATTATATCGTTTAGAATGGAGTATGGGAACAGAAACAAAAAAAATAGGGGAGTATACCTGTTACAGAGCCAAGGCTTTTGTTCCATCTGCAGAGTTAAATTGGTTTAATTTTTCTTGGAGTGATTTAAGTTCAAATACTGATAAAGATGCGAGTGAGGAAAAATTAGAAGAAAAATTAACTGTTGTTGAGGCATGGTATACGCCTCAAATTCCTGTTAGCCAAGGACCAGCTGAATATTGGGGGTTACCAGGTTTAATTTTAGAGGTAAGTGTAGATAATACAACATTATTGTGTACCGAGATTGTAATTAATAAAGGTGATAAAGCAAGTATAGAGGCTCCTGCTAAAGGAAAAGAAATAACAAAAAATGACTATACCCTGACTGTTCGTGAGAAAATGGTTGAAATGAGAAATAACAGAATGGGAAGAAGAGGTTAATCTTCTTTTCTATCTATTTGAATAATGCTATGTATCACTTTTATATGAACATAAAATAAACCTATTAAAAGAACCGAAGCAAATTTGCTTCGGTTTTTTTGTGCATTTAGATTTATACAATTAAGAGAGTAAGATTTAAAAACCTGCCCCTCCTTGTTTCGTGTTATCATCACTTAGTCTACTTTGATTTGCTTTGTTTTTCCTACTTCCGAATCTGTAGTTAAAACATAAATAAGCAGTTCTGCTTTCCCAGTTTAATCGTCCATTTTATACAAATGTAGTCGAAGCGTTAAAGGCAAATTTCATGCTTAAAAAAACATCATTTACTCTAAAGTTGATGCTTCCTTTGCCGTCTAATACTTTTAAACTCGCACCTGTATTTACCATCCACATATTTTCTGTTTTCCACTGAATGTCCTCTTGAGGAACTATATAGATTGTAAATAATTGTAAGTTTATTTTTTTATAATACTCCACCACTTCCTCGGGTTTCGTTGTTTTTTCTATATTTTCTATTTCTTGCTCTATTTGTTCCGCTACCAAAATCGTAAGAAAAACCAAGATAAATAGAACTATACTCTAATGTATATTGTCCTGACTGTGAAAATGGGTTTGTAGCAGAAAAATCTAATTTGTAACCATCAAAGATATCTGTTCCTCTTAAAGTTACAGACCCATTTCCTTTTAAAACAGACAATTGTGCAGCAGCATTTATTAGAAAATAAGGTTTGATTTTAAACTGTATATTTTCGTTTTTTCCTTTGTAGATACTCGATATTTGAAAGCTCAATTTTTTAGATGCTTTAAAGTTATTTCGAAGATTAATACGAAACATGGTGTTTTTAATACTTTCGTTTTTGTTGTTTATAAGCCCTTGGCTATCTTGAATATATAAATTAGAACTTGGTCTAAAACGCCACCATTTCGTTATTTTAATACTTGAAGAAAACTCAACTCCATAGCTATCTGCAGTATCATAATTTGAATATGAAAATATTTGACGATTTTCATTAGCAACATCTTTAATAATAATTCTACCAATTTTATCTGAAGTTCGTCTGTAAAATAAGCCAAAAGAAAGATGTCCTTTTTTAATGCTTTTGGTGTAATTTACTTCAAAAGAATTGGTGAATTGTGGTCGTAATGTTCTATTACCAATAGAGATACTTAAAGGTGAAGACCATTCTTGAATGGGTGAAACTTGCTCAATTCCGGGTCTGTCAACTCTTCTGCTATATCCAATTTGAAATTCGTTTTTTTTAGAAGCATAATAGGTGAAATATGCAGATGGATATATGATAAGAAGCTTGTCCGAATAAGGTTCTATTGTTGATTGTTGAGTGTTAGAAAACAATCCGTTAACCGAAAAGTGTTCTAAACGGATTCCTCCTTGAAAAGCTGTTTTTTTGATTTTTTTCGTATAATTGATGTAACCAGAATAAATATATCTATCATACTTAAAAGTAGAATTTCCTTTAAGAGTTGTTTCACTATTATTACTAATTTCAATTTCTTGGTCTGTAATAATATTGTTAAAAGTATTTTGAATTCTTGCTGCTATACCTAGCTCTAGTTTTCCACCAGAAATTGGTTTTGTATAGTCTAAATTACCTAAAAAAGTATCTGAATTATTGGTGATTGTATTGGTGTAATTAAATACTTTAGAATTTAGGTCTATGACTTCTTTGTTGAAATCATTTTGAGGGTTCGAAGTTTTTGTGAAATTAACTTCGAATTCTATATTTTGTCCTTTTTCGTCAATGTCTAAAGTATAATCTATGTTATATGCTTGTTCTTTCGTGTAGAACTGCGACAAATTAGGAGCATTAAAAACTAAAATGTTATTCTCTATAACTTTTGTATTAATACTAAAATCAGTGTCTGTAGAGCTTTGCGAAGTGTAAAAAGACAATGTATTCATTTTATTAATGTAGATATCAATTCCTGTTTTTAAATAGTTGCTCGTTGAGTTATCTATGTAGTCAATATTTTGATTTAAATCGATATCAGTTCTATCAAAAAAAGCAACTGTTTCGAACTTTCCAAAATCCAATCCGTAATTTGCATAAATGTTTATACTACCATTTCTGTAGTTAAAGTTTAATGAACCAGTAGGTCTGTTATTTATGCTATGTTCTGTACCAATATTTAAGGAGCCATTAAAACCAATTGTAGTATTTTTTTTTAGAATAATATTGATAATTCCACTCATTCCTTCAGGATTGTATTTCGCTGAAGGATTTGTAATTAGCTCAATACTCTTCACCGAAGAGGAAGGAATTTGTTTTAATAGTTTTGAAGATGATAAATTCGATGGTTTTCCATCAATTAAAACACGAACATTACTATTTCCTCTTAAACTAATGGTTCTAGAACTAAAATCCACTTGAACAGAAGGAATGTTTTCTAATAATTGTAAAGAATTTGTACCAGCAGAGGCTAAATCTTTACCAATATTTATGACTTTTCTGTCTATTTTTTGAACAATAGTTGAGGTTTCAGATTTAATAACAACTTCTTCTAATGGGTTGATTTCTTCTTCTAAAAAAAGAGTAGATACATCAAGTTTTTGTTGGCTTTCTGATAATACAATTAATTTTTTTATTGTTTTGTAGCCAATAAATTGGACATCTATAAAAATAGAATCAAAAGGAAGTTTTTCTATCAGAAAATTACCTTTGTCATCTGTAATTCCACCAGTAATAATAATTTTTGATTTGTATTTACAGGTAATGTTTACATAAGATAATGGTTCTTTTGTTTTAGAATCAACAATTTCACCAATAATAATGCCAACATTTCTTATGACTTCTTTTTTAGTTTGAGAAAAAAAAGGAAGTGATAAAAAAACTAGAAATAGGGCAATGCTCTTTTTCATAAACTTTTTATTAAGTCTGTAATATTCATAGCAAATAATATTTTACAGACACCGTCAAAAGTAGTTAAATTTAGGTTAACAAAAACTTCATTTCTTGTAATCTAAAAGTAGAAGTTTGTTTAAAATATTTTTTTTTCTAAAATAGATGCTTCAGTTCTTATATTTGTCTCTAGCATTAAGTTTGTTTAACGTACTATTTATAAATGAAAAATATAACGCTAGTTTTAGGAGCATCAACAAATCCTAACAGATATTCTAATATTGCAATTAAAAAGCTGGTATCTAAAGAATTGCCAGTTGCTGCTTTAGGGTTAAGAAAAGGAAAGGTTTTAAATGTTATTATTGAGGATGAAATGCAAGACTATAAAAATATAGATACTGTTACCTTGTATCTCAACCCTAAAAGGCAAGAAGCCTATTATAATTATATTATTAAATTAAAACCAAGAAGGGTAATTTTTAATCCTGGAACAGAAAATATAGAGTTTTCAAAACTTTTACAATCAAATAATATTGAGACTGAAATTGCGTGTACTTTGGTTTTGTTATCTACCAATCAGTACTAAAAATAACGCAGATTAAATTTCAAAAACTTTACCTGGTTCAGCCAATTCAGTGTTTTCGAAGATCTCTTTTGCTTCTTTTTGAAACAAAGAAATATCTTTATATCTGCCAGAATAATGACCAATAATTAGTTGACCAACTTCAGCATCTTTAGCAATCTTTGCTGCTTGCTTTGAAGTCGCATGTTTTGTCTTTCTTGCTAAATCTTCTCTATCAGATAAAAAAGTAGCTTCATGATATAATAAATCTACATTTTTAATAATAGGAATAATATCAGGTTTGTATTTTGTATCACTACAAAAAGCAAAACTTAAAGGTTTTTTTGGAGGTAACGTTAATTCAGCGTTTGGTATTATTTCTCCAGTTGATAAAATAACATCTTTGCCTGCCTTAATATTTAGGTAATCAGCTTTATCAATTTCTTTATAATTGCTGATGTTTTGTAGGTGCAATTTTCTAGGTTCTTCTTTTTCTGTAAACAAATATCCATTAGTATATACTCTATGATTTAGAGGAATCGTTCTTACAGAAACTTTATCATTTTCAAAAATAAGCTCACTTTCTTTAGATTTTAATTCGTGGAAAATTATAGGATATTGGGCATGAGATTGAGAAATTTTCAATTGTAAAAGTGTAACTTCTTTGATACCCTTTGGACCATATATATGCAACTCCTTTTCTCTACTTAAAATACCATAAGTAGAAAGTAAACCAACCAAACCATAAAAATGGTCTCCATGTAAATGAGAAATAAAAATATGATTTATCGAAGAAAAACCAACCTTGTATTTCCGCATTTGGCGTTGAGTGCCTTCACCACAATCAATTAAAAAATGACTATTATTAATTTCTAAATATTGTGAAGTTGGAAAAGCATTTACGCGTGGAGTTGCAGAATGGCAACCTAATATTGTTAAGCTTAAACTCATTTTATTACAAAACGTTTGGAGATAATTCTTTCTTTATTTTGTATCGAGTAAATATACATTCCGGTTTTTAAAGTTCCTTTGTAAAAAGAAACTAAATTAATACCTGTTGTTGTTTTTAAGTTTTCCTTGAAAACAGTTTTACCCAAAATATTTTTTACTGTAAAAATTACAGGTGAATTATCGATAGATTTAAAAGAGATTTTTGTTGAATTTGTAAATGGATTTGGAGCGGCAGATAATTTTTCAATTGATTTTTCTTGCGAAAACCCAATTGAAGTAATTGTTAAAATCAAAATAAAAAGTAATTTTCTTACCATTTTCGAATTTTTAAAATCCTAATTCTCTCTCCATTGCTTCCATTTCTAAAATATCCTCTGCTTCAATAAGCGTAGGTACGATGTTGAAATTTTCAGGAAAATCATCAATATTTATATTATTATGTACTATTACAAATGATATGCCATTTTCTTTTTTTTGTCGAGCAATATTAAAAAGGAGTAAATAATCCTCTTTAGAAATGTTTATTTCGTCAAAGATTTCTAGTATCAAATTTTCTTTATCTAACTCATTTTCTTTTTTAAAGAAGGTATTATAAAAGTCAGAAAAAGAATTTTCATTCGAAGAAATAAGTGTGTAGTTTTCTTTCTTATCTATGACCATCGATTTACCTTTTAATTTGTTGGGCTAATAAATAAATAACAGCCATTCTAACAGCAACACCATTTTCTACTTGATTTAAAATAATTGAATCATCAGAATCTGCAACATCACTCGTAATTTCAACACCTCTATTTATTGGACCAGGATGCATGATCACAATTTTTTTACCGAGGTTGTCTAAAATATCTTTGTTGATACCAAAGAGTTGTGTGTATTCTCTTGTTGATGGAAAAAAATTAATATCCATTCTTTCGTTTTGTACACGTAAAACATTGGCAACATCACACCATTCTAAAGCTTTTTTAAGATTGGTTTCTACTTCAACACCTAGGCTAGAGATGTATTTGGGTATTAATGTAGTTGGCCCACAAACTTTAACTTTAGCACCTTGTAATTGCAGGGCAAAGATATTCGACAAGGCTACTCTTGAGTGTAAAATATCACCGACAATAACGATCTTCTTTCCTTTTACAGAACCTAGTTTTTCTCTTATAGAATAAGAATCTAATAAAGCTTGTGTTGGATGTTCGTGAGTTCCATCACCCGCATTTATAATTTTTGCATCTACATGTTTTGATAAAAAAACACCTGCACCAACACTTCCATGTCTCATAACAACAATGTCTACTTTCATAGATAAAATGTTGTTAACGGTGTCTATTAAAGTTTCTCCTTTTTTAACTGATGATTGGCCAGCAGAAAAATTAATTACATCTGCAGAAAGTCTTTTTTCGGCAAGTTCAAAAGAAAGTTTTGTTCTTGTACTATTTTCAAAAAATAAATTTGCAATCGTAATGTCTCTTAAAGAAGGAACTTTTTTTATAGGCCTATTTATAACCTCTTTAAAGTGATCTGCAGTTTTAAAAATAAGATCAATATCATTTGCATTCAGATATTTTATGCCTAATAAATGTTCTACACTTAATTTATCCATACTATGTTTGCTCTATGTAAACTGCATCTTTTTTATTAGTCTCTTTCCAAGAAACTAACACTCTTTCTTCATTAATAGCATCTACTTGTCTACCTCTATAATCGGGCTGAATAGGTAAATGTCTGCTAAATCGCCTATCTATTAAAACTAACAACTCAATATTTTCGGGTCTTCCATACGATTGAATTGCAGTTAATGCAGCTCTAATACTTCTTCCAGAAAATAATACATCATCAATGATTACTACTTTTTTGTCTTCTATTAAAAAATCAATTTCAGTCGAAGTTGCTGCCAAAGGCGCTTCTCTTCTTCTAAAATCATCTCTATAAAAAGTAATATCTAATAAACCTAGCTTTAAATCTTTGATATTATAATGGTTCTTTAATAAATCTGCTAATCTGTTTGCTAAAAAAGATCCTCTTGGTTGTAAACCAATTAAGACTGTGTCAGAGAAATCATTATGATTTTCAATTAACTGACAGGCTAATCTGTGAAGAATAATTTCAATATCTTTTGAGTTAAGTAAGGTTTTTCGGCTCATAAGAAACCTATCAAATTTTAGTTGATAGTTGTTGAAAATCAAAATTAGGGTAAATAAACGTATGTGCAAAATTTAAGACTATAAATAAGTTGTTGTTATTTTTTATTTAGCCGACTATAGCTGAAATTTCTTGTTAATTAAATTGTTGAAAACAAAAAACACTTTTTAAAATGTTTTATACCAGTTTTATTACTTTTATAGTATAATTCAAATCCATAAGTTATGTCTTTAACGAAATTTGAATCCATGCTAAAAACCAACAGTGTCTATTTTTTTGACCTAGTTGAGTTTGAGGAGATTATTGTCCATTATTTAGATGTTGGTAAACACTCTTTAGCCAAAAAAGCAGTGAAACTTGGTTTGGATCAACATCCACAATCTGTAGATTTAAAATTACTGCAAGTAGAGATGTATGTTTTTGAAGGTGAGATAGATAAGGCTTCTTCCTTGCTTAAAAAAATTGAGCGATTAGAGCCAAGTAATGAGGAAGTTTTTATCCAAAAAGCAACTATAAACTCTAAATCAGGAAATCATAAAGCAGCAATTATTAATTTAGAAAAGGCATTAACTTTAACTGAAGATAAAGTAGACGTTTGGTCTTTATTAGGTATGGAATATCTGTATTTAGACAATTTTGATAATGCTCGGTTAAATTTTTCAAAATGTTTACAAGCAGATTATGAAGATTATTCTGCTCTTTATAATGTTGTGTATTGTTTTGATATGGAAAAAAAGCATGAAGCATCTGTAATTTATTTGAATAATTATATAGATATAAATCCTTATTGTGAAGTTGCTTGGCATCAATTAGGTAGACAGTATTTTATTTTAGAGATGTATAATGAAGCTTTATCATCTTTCGATTACGCTGTTTTAATTGATGAATCTTTTATTGGCGGTTATTTAGAAAAAGCGAAAACATTAGAAGAGTTAGAGCGCTATCAAGAAGCAATAGATAATTATTTAATTACTTTAGAATTAGACGATCCAACAGCATTTGCTTATGTCAGAATAGGTGAGTGTTATGAAAGATTACAAAAATATGAAGCTGCAATTTCATATTATAAAAAAGCAGTTCATGAAGATCCATTATTAGATAGAGGTTGGGTTTTACTTACCAACTTGCATTATAATGAAGGAAACTATGAAGAAGCATCGTATTATATTTCTAAAGCATTAAAAATTGATGAGGATAATTCTTTGTATTGGAGAAGATATTCTGAAATTAAATTAAAGCTCAACTTTTTTGAAGAAGCCGTTTCTGGTTTTGACAAATGTTTGATATTAGGTGACGACGCATTAGAAATTTTTATCGCTTTAACGGATGTATTATCTTTTTTAGGTGAATTTAACGATGCAGTCACTGTGTTGTTCAAAGCACAAAAAAAATATAAAAATTCTGCTGAAATAGAATACAGATTAGCAGGCTTATTTTTTGTTTTAAATAAAGAAAAATATGGATTTGCCCATTTAATTTCTGGTATAAAAATAGATTATGACTATCATGTAATTTTAAAAGAAATCTATCCAATAGTTTTGGACAATAAGAAAGTGCAAAAGCTTTTAAGGGATTATAAAAAAGCGATGGAGTAGATTTTAAAAGCACTAAACTTTGTATTATTTACCTAACCCGTATTAATTATAACTATAGTTGTAAACAGTTTAATAAGGGTATTAGATAAGCTCATATTTTAAAATCCCGTTTGAATGCTCTTGAATTAAATTATCACCGTCGATATATACTGTGTAAATAGTTCCTGGTTCATTAATAGGTGCTATTCTATATTTTGGTGACCTAAATATTCCCAGGTCCAAGAAACATTTAAATGATAAAGTATAAGGTCTCCATAATTAAAATTACAAAGACAAGCTGGTTCACAATCTGTAAATGGAGCTTTAATAGTATTATCAGATTTAAAACCTTAGTAATAACAATGATCACAACCTAATAATGACCAGTTTAATATATTTTTCTCATATACTTTTGCTAATTTCTATTCACCAGTTATAATAACTTCATTTTCATTTTTTTGAGATTTTCAGTAGTTTGAAAATCTTTTTTATTCAACAAGTATTTGATAAATTTCAGTTTGATTGTCTAATTCAAATTCAGAATTTCTAATTGTTATTTCGTTATATTCAGTATAAGTGCAACAATCCATAGTTTTTCTTTCAGCATCAACATAAAAATTAAAGATATTCTTATCAGAAATGTCAATTTTTAGATTCACAATTTCTGTCTCCCATCCAATTGAACCAATTTGAACCAAATCAATATTATTTTCTGAAATAAATGTAAATTCTACAGATTCATTATTATTCAGTATATCAGTTATTGTTAAATTTTCAAGGACATAAGTTCCATTCGTAAATAAATTTTCCCTACTAGTTATATCCACAATTTCGAACTGAAAAATTTGTGGTGGTATTATGCACAGTAAATCACATTCATTATCTCTACAACTTTGAAAAATACAGATTAATAACACTAGAAATAAATTAATTTTTTTCATACTCTTCTTTTGTATTTATAATTAGGAGATGTAAATTTCCTTAAAAGGTTGCGTCAAAATATATGCTAAGTTTATTCACGTATGAAATCCGTTTTAATACTGAATCAAGTTCAGTAAAAGTTACTTATGTTATAAGTTAGCCAACCTACATTTTTTTAACTCAGAAACAAACCAAATTAAAAACTACATTTCCGTTTTTCTTCAAAAATCCATTATCTTCGTTTTTTCAAAATTAAACCTAAAATGAGTAGGAAAGTTAAAGATTATATAGTCATTGTTCTTAAAGGAATGGCTATGGGTGCTGCAGATGTTGTACCGGGAGTTTCTGGAGGTACTATCGCTTTTATTTCTGGAATTTACGAAGAATTGCTAGGCTCTATTAGCAATGTAAATTTAGACTTATTTAAAACTTTAAAAAATGAAGGATTTAAAGCGGCTTGGAAACAATTAAATGGTAGTTTTCTATTATCACTTTTTGCAGGAATTTTTATAAGTATCATTTCTTTAGCAAAAGCCATTAAATACTTATTAGAAAATGAACCAATTTTACTGTGGTCTTTCTTTTTTGGTTTGGTGTTAGCTAGTGTTATTTATATCGCAAAGCAAATTTCAAAATGGAACTCTATTTCTGTTTTAATATTAATTTTAGGTGCTTTTTTAGCGTATTACATCACTACTTTAAATCCACTAGTTTCTGAGAATTCATCTTTGTTATTTATGTTTTTAGCAGGAGCAATAGCAATTTGCGCAATGATTTTACCGGGAATTTCTGGTGCATTTATAATGGTTTTATTAGGTGCTTATAAGCCTATTTTATCTGCTGTAAGTGATAGAGATTATAAAACTATAGCTGTAGTTTTCTTGGGAGCAATTGTTGGTTTGCTTTCTTTTTCAAAAGTTTTAAAATGGCTTTTTGCCAATTATAAAAATTACACATTAGCAGTTTTAACTGGTTTTATTATAGGTTCCTTAAATAAAATATGGCCATGGAAAGAAACCTTGACTTGGCGCACAAATTCTCACGGAATTAAAGTCGCTTTTAATCAGCAAAGTGTTTCTCCTTTTTCTTTTGAGGGTGATTCTCAATTAATGATGGCAATTGTTTTGACAGTTGTTGGTTTTTTCTTAATTTTAATGATGGAAAAACTGGCTGTCAAGAAATAATAAATGCAAAATAATAAAACATTTAAGCAAAAATTAAACCTTTTTTTAAAAGGTTTAATAATGGGGGTTGCGAACAAAGTTCCTGGGGTTTCTGGAGGAACAGTTTCTTTTGTTATGGGTTTTTATGAGGAGTTAATCTATTCTTTTAAAAGAATAAATTTAAATGCTTTTAAGTTGCTATTAAACGGCAGATTTAAAAGTTTTTTTCAGTACACAAATACTCAATTTGTAGTATTAATAATGTCTGGAAGTATATTTAGTTATTTTAGCGCTTCTCTAATTTTAGATTATTTTTTAGAACATTATGAGCTTTATGTTTGGAGCTGGTTCTTTGGGATGATAGCTGGCTCTATTTATTACATAGGAAAAGATTTTGGAAAGTGGAATAGGAAAAATTTTATATTTCTGATTTTTGGAGTAACTCTTGGCTTAGGAATTAGTTTTTTAACACCAGCAAAAGAAAATGACAATCTTTGGTTTGTTTTTATTTGTGGAATTATTGGTATTTCGGGAATGACACTTCCAGGCCTTTCTGGCTCATTTATCTTAATTTTATTAGGTAATTATGTGTTACTTTTAGTAGATTCTGTAAATGTTTTATTAAATATATTTGTAAGTCTTCTATCTGGTGATTTTGAGGTTTTATCGGATCCTATTAAAATAAGATATTTAAAAATTATTGCTGTTTTTACTGGAGGTTCTGCTTTTGGTTTGATTTCTATTTCACATGTTTTAGGCTATGTTTTAAAACGTTGGAATAAAATTGTGAACGCAGTTATTATTGGCTTTATAACAGGTTCTTTGGGTATTGTATGGCCATGGAAAAATAAAATTTATGTTATCGATAATGGAAACTTTCTATTTGATCAAAAAGGAAATAAGATAGTTGAAAATTATGAACGCTACATACCAGAGTTATATAGTATAGAAACGTTGTTAGCTATTTTTTTTATATTTTTTGGGATTGGTTTAATTTTAGTTATAGATTATTATGAAAGAAGAAAAAAATAGAGTTTTTGGATTGTTAGGGAAAAACATTTCCTATTCTTTTTCAAAAGGATATTTTACTGGAAAGTTTAAAGAATTAAACTTAAAAAAGAACAAATACGTAAATTTTGATATTCAGCAGATAGAAGATTTCCCTTCTATAATTAGTAAAGAAAAAAACTTAAGAGGTATTAATGTAACCATTCCTTATAAAGAAGAAATTATTAGATATTTAGATAATTTAGATATAACCGCCAAAAAAATAGGCGCTGTAAACACGATAAAGTTTACTAAAAGAGGGAATTTAAAAGGATATAACTCTGATGTTGTAGGTTTTGAAAAATCAATAACACCCTTACTTGAGAAGCATCACAAAAAAGCCTTGATTTTAGGAACAGGAGGCGCGTCTAAAGCAATTGCGTTTGCTTTGAAAAAGAATAATATTAAATATAAGTTTGTCTCTAGGAATCCGAAAGGAAAAAAAGAAATTTCTTACGATAGTTTAACACAAGAAATACTAGAGAAGTATGCTTTAATTATTAATTGCACACCTTTAGGAACTTCACCAGATATAGATAAATGCCCTAATATTCCTTATCAATATTTAACGAATAAACATTTGCTATTCGATTTAATATACAACCCAGAAGTTTCTACTTTTTTATCCAAAGGAAAAGATAAAGGCGCTACTATTAAAAACGGATATGAAATGTTAGAACTACAAGCAGAAGAATCTTGGAGAATTTGGAATAACGCACGCTAATTTGTAATAAAATATAGTTATCAAGTAAACTTGTAGATTTTATAAGTTGTCTGTATCTTTATAGGCAATATAATTATAGTATTATAAACGACCTTAAACATTGTAGATATGTTAGATAATAATGAAGAAAACGTTGAAAAAAACGAAGTAATAGCTGAAGAAAAAGTAAATGAAGTTTCTCCTGAAACGGAAGAAATCATTGAAGAAGCTGTTGTAACTGTTGATGAAACGACTAAAGCTGTTGATGAAATTGAAAAATCTGTAGCTGAAAAAGCTGAAAAATCAGAAGCTAAAGAAGAAGAAACTCCTGTTGTCGATTATTCTGTATCAACTTTAGAAGAATTGGTTTCAACTTTAGAAAAGACTATAGCAAATAACGCTGTTCAAAAAATTAAATCGCAAGTAGATGCTGTTAAAAATGCTTTTAACCAAAAATTTGGAGCCTTATTAGCGGAGAAGAAAGCAGCTTTTCTTGAAGAAGGAGGTAACTCCATAGATTTTCAGTTTTCTAGCCCTTTAAAATCAGAATACAATAAATTATTATCAGAATATAAAAAGCAAAGAGACGGTTATTATAATAATTTAGAACGACAGCTAAAGGAAAATCTAGAAAAGCGTATACTAGCAATCGAGAGGTTAAAACTTTTAATTGAAGAAGCAAATACTTCTACGATGTATAATAATTTTAAAGCAATTCAAGATTCATGGCGTTCAATAGGTCCTGTTCCAAAAAGTCATTACAATGATACTTGGAAAACGTATCATCACCATGTAGAACGTTTTTATGATTTACTACATTTAAGCAATGATTTTAGAGATTTAGATTTTAAACATAATTTAGAAGAAAAATTAAGAATTATAGAAAAAGCAGAAGCTTTAGGAGAAGAAGTAGATGTTAATTTTGCTTCTAATGAATTACAAGAATTACATAAGTCTTGGAAAGAAGACGTAGGTCCTGTAGCTAAAGAAATGCGTGAAGAAATTTGGAAAAAATTTAGTGCAGCTACTAAAAAAATTCATGATAAAAGACATGATTATTTTAAAGAAATGCGTTCTAAATATCAAGAAATCATTGATGAAAAGTTAGAAATTATTGCAGTAATTGAGGCTTATGACACCTCTAAAAATAAAACGCATAATGATTGGCAAAAAACGATTAAAGATATTGAAGAGTTAAGACAGAAATACTTTAGTGCAGGTAAGTTGCCTTATTCTAAAAGTGAAGAAATCTGGCAGAAATTTAAAAAAGCCACAAAGAAATTTAATGCTGCAAAGAATGTTTTTTACAAAGAAGAAAAGGGCGAGCAGCAAGACAATTTAAAAAGTAAAATAGCCTTAATTGAATACGCAGAATCTCTAAAAGATACTGAAGACTGGGAGATGGCAACAAATGCTATGAAAAAAGTACAATCAGATTGGAAAAAGATTGGGCATGTTCCTCGTAAGTTTTCTGATGATATTTGGAAACGCTTTAAAGCAGCTTGTAACCATTATTTTGATAGATATCATCAACAAAAAAATGTTATTAGTAAAGAACAGCAAGATGTTGTTGTTGCTAAAAAAGAATTTCTTGAAGCTTTAAAGGAAAATAAAGAAGCGACAAAAGAAACTATTTTAGAAGCAGTTAATACTTGGAAAGTTTTAGGAAATTTACCACGAAATGTACGTCACTTAGAAGCTAAATTTAATAAACAAATAGATAGAATGTTTGACGGTTTATCTTTAGATAAAAATGAAATATCTATGCTAAAATTCACAAATATTGTGGATAGTTATTTTGCTGAGGAAGATTTTAGAAAGTTAGATTATGAGCAAATGTTCGTTAGAAAGAAAATTGATGAAGTTGTCAGAGAAATGCAACAATTAGAAAATAATTTAGGTTTCTTTTCCAATGCAAAAGCAGACAATCCTTTAGTTTTAAATGTTAGAAATAGAGTGAATGAGTTTAAAGAGGACTTGTTACTTTGGAAACTTAAACTAAGCTATATTAAAAAGTTAGATTATTAATACATTTTTAATTTAATGTCACAAAAAAAACTCGAAGTTAAAGCTTCGAGTTTTTTTATAAATTTATATTTTAGATTAAGAAAATAATTTGTCAATTTTTTCTTTTTCTTCAGCAGCTAAAGCAGCATCAACCAAAATACGACCACTATGCTCGTCAATGGTAATTTTCTTTCTATTCGCAATTTCTAATTGCACCTGAGGTGGAATCGTAAAATAAGAACCTCCAGAAGCACCACGTTCTATAGCAACCACTGCTAGACCATTTTTAACTTTAGTTCTAATTCTGTTGTAAGCTGTAAATAAATGAGCATCTATAGACTCAGCATATTCAGCAGACTTTTTAATTAAAAGTTCTTCTTCTTTTTCTGTTTCTTTTAAGATAGCATCCAATTCAGATTTTTTATGACCTAAATGTTGTTCTTGTCTGTCTAGTTTTTCTTTAGTACCACTAATCACTTCATTTTTCTGAGCAATTTTAGCTTTGAATTCAATAATTCTTTTCTCAGCTAATTGAATTTCTAAATCCTGAAATTCAATTTCTTTAGATAAAGAATCAAATTCTCTATTATTTCTAACTTTCTGCTGTTGCTCATCATACTTTTTCATTAGACCCTTAGATTCATCTATGGCTAATTTTTTATTGTTGATGTCTGTTTCTAAGTTAGTAGCATCTTCGTTTAAATTAGAAATTCTAGTATTTAAACCGGCAACTTCATCCTCTAAATCTTCAACTTCTAAAGGTAATTCTCCTCTAACGTTTCTAATTTCGTCAATTCTAGAGTCAATTAATTGTAAATCATATAATGCTCTTAATTTCTCTTCAACTGAAACTTCTTTCTTTTTTGCCATGTTTATATATAATAAATAGGGTTTGTACTTTTTTCTGATAAAATGACTGCGAAATTACTAATTTTTTTTGTAAGATAATCTACTAAAAGGTTTTTTGTAAACTGTTCGCTTTCATAATGGCCAATATCTGCCAAAAGTATGCTATTTTCAGCTTTAAAAAACTCATGATATTTAAAATCTGCACTTATATAGGCATCAGCTCCAGCTTTTTTAGCATTAGAAATAGCAAAACTACCAGAACCACCTAAAACAGCTACCTTTTTTATTTTTTTATTGATCAAAGCAGAATGTCGAACACAATCAGTTTTCATGGTTTTCTTTAGATATAGAAGAAAATCCTTTTCTTCCATTTCTGATGATAATTCACCAATCATACCCATTCCAATATTTTGATGTATATTTTCTGTCATTACAATTTCGTAAGCAACTTCTTCATAAGGATGATTTTCTTTTAAAGCCTCTAAAATAGACTTCTCATATTTACTTTCATAAATAATAGAAATTTTTATTTCTTTTTCTGTGTGAAGTTTTCCTTTTTCGCCTATTACAGGATTTGATTCTTCATTTCCTTTATATGTTCCATTCCCTAAAACATTAAAAGAACAATGATCATAATTGCCAATACTTCCTGCACCAACAGAAAAAAGAGAATTTTTTAAAGTATCTGAATCATTAATAGGCACATAGGTCGTTAATTTTTTTATAATTCCTTTTTTAGGAATTAAAACCTTTGTGTTTCTTAAACCTAGTATTTCGCACATTTTTGCTGAAACCCCGTTCTTAGAATTGTCTAAAGCAGTGTGAGTTGCATAAATGGCAATATCATTTTTAATTGCTTTTAAAACAACTCTTTCAACATAAGAATTACCATTTAATTTTTTTAATCCGCCAAATATTATAGGGTGAAAACTAATAATTAAATTACACTTTTTAGTAATAGCTTCCTCTACAGTTGCTTCTAAAGTATCTAAAGTAACCAGAATTCCGGAAATTTTTGTATTGTAACTACCTACTAACAAACCAACATTGTCAAACTCTTCTGCGTAGTCTAATGGTGCTAATTCTTCAATATAATTTGTGACTTCTTTTATGATCATTTTAAGAATGTATTGAAAATCAAAGTTAACATTTTTAATGTATTTTTACGCTAATGAAATTTGTTAGATTTTTACTGTTTCCTTTTGCAATTTTATACGATTTGATAACCTCAATTCGTAATTCCTTTTTTAACATAGGTATTTTTAAAGAAACTTCATTTAATACACCAATTATAGTGGTTGGTAATTTAAGTGTTGGAGGGACAGGGAAAACGCCTCAGATAGAGTATTTAATAAGATTGTTAAAAGATTTTTACAAGGTTTCTGTATTAAGTAGAGGTTATAAGCGTAAAACTAAAGGTTTTATACTCGTAAATGGAAATCATACAGCAAATGATGTTGGTGATGAGCCTTTACAGTATTTTAAAAAATTTACAAATATTACAGTTGCTGTTGATGAAAATAGAGTAGAAGGTGTTTCCAATTTATTAAATCAAAAATCACCAGAAGTTTTATTGCTAGATGATGCATATCAACATAGAAAAGTAAAAGGAAGTTTTTATATTTTGCTAACTAAATATGATGATTTATTTACGGATGATTTTTTATTACCAACAGGAAATTTAAGAGAAAGTAGGTTAGGAGCTAAAAGAGCAAATATAATTGTGGTTACAAAATGTCCTTTTGATTTAGAAGAAGTTGAAAAGAAAAATATTAAAAGAAAGTTACAGCAATATAAAAAGGAAGTTTATTTCACTACAATTTCTTATGCTGATAAAATTTCAGGAAACCAGCAATTATCAATTGGTGAATTAAAAAAGTTTGAAGTGCTGTTAATTACAGGAATTGCAAATCCAAACCCATTATTAGAGTTTTTAACTGAAAAAGAAATTAAGTTTACACATTTAAAGTTTGCAGATCATCATCATTTTACAACTAATGAAATAGAAGAAATTAAACAAAAATTTGAGGTTATAAATGTTGATAAAAAGTTGATTCTAACCACAGAAAAGGATTATACTAGACTTTCTAGCAAGTTAAAAGAGCTTTCTTTTTTACAAATTAAAACACGTTTCTTAGAGGCCGAAAACACCTTTAACGACCTTGTAAAATCTCATATACAGCAGAACCAACAATAATAAACATCGGTTCTTTTTGACTTTTGTGTTAGAGGTATATTTTTTTGATTACCTAGTATTCCGACTGATATAAGTATATATATGTTACAATAAATGGTTTTAGGGCTTTTGCCTACTCTAATTGATATTATTTTTGATACTTTTGGATAAACATAGTTAATTATGAGAAAATTAGTTTTTGCTTTTATCATTTGTTTTTTTTCAACTCAAGTTTACTTTGCACAAGAAGCTATTGGGTTGGATGAAGAATATATAGATAATAGTGAAATTAATTTAAATTGGATGCCAACCTACAAAGAGGCACTAAAGAAATCTAGAAAAGAAAAAAAACCACTTTTAATTTACTTCACAGGTTCAGATTGGTGTGGACCTTGTAAAGTTTTGGACAAGGATTTATTTCACACAGAAAAATTTAAATCGTTAGCTGATAAAAATTTAATTCTTTTAGAAGTTGATATACCTAGAAGATTAGATGTTATTTCACTAGACAAGATGAAAGAAAATAAGATTCTTCAAAAAAAGTATAGTGTAAAATCTTTTCCTACTTTAATGATTGTTAATCATAGAGGGAAAAAAATTGCAGAGAAAAAAGGTTATATTATTACCGAATATTATTACCCTTTTTTCGAATCACAAATTAATAAATATTAAAAAATCTACAGAAATTCTGAAGTTAATTTACTTTTTTATCTTTTTAAAAATCTAAATATTATTATTATTTACTTAAAAGTAGTTTTTAGATTAAACATACCTTAAATAGAAGAATTTTTATACCTAGAATATTTCAATAATATTATAGGTTTAAACTTTAGTGTTAAATATTCATATATCTTGATAATAACATTATTCTAGAAGCTTTTAGATATTTTTCTATTTTGTAATTGTATGAATTTTAAAAGTTATAACAACTCTGTTTGTTAGATTAATAAACCTTTAAAGTGTTTTGTGAATTTTGTGTAAAAAAAAACGAAGCAAATTTGCTTCGTTTTTAATATTATTAATAGTAGGTAATCTATTTTTGATTAACCACTCTAAAAGTTGTTCTTCTATTTATCGCATGTTCAGATTCAGAACAAACAACCCCGTCCGAACATTTGTTTAATAACCTTGACTCTCCAAAGCCTTTAGCATATAGTTGAGTAGCATTAATACCTTTAGAAATTATGTAATCTGTAACTGCTCTTGCTCTTCTGTCAGATAAATTTTGGTTTTCTCTTTTTGTTCCTCTCATATCGGTGTGAGATTCAATAAATACAGCAACACCATCATTTAAAATAGGGAGTAACCTTGCATCAATAATTTGTTTAGCACCATAA
The DNA here is from genome assembly GCA_000981625.1 of Flavobacteriaceae bacterium ASP10-09a. GTDB lineage: Bacteria > Bacteroidota > Bacteroidia > Flavobacteriales > Flavobacteriaceae > Polaribacter. Next base: position 7,338 of record LAQA01000003.1, on the reverse strand, counting down.
TTTAAAGTAGCACTAGAAAAGTCCCAATTTATTGGTAATGGAGTGTTATTTACTAATTGACAGTCTACTGATTTCCATGAGGTAAGTCCTCCTTTTTTAACTAAAATTTGTTTTGTAATAGATCTATAAACGGCAGGAATTGTTGTTTCTTCTGTAAAAGCTTCTTTTACAAGTATTGTTTTTTCTATAGAAACATATTCAGGCTCAGTTTGAACGATACTGGTAGCTGGCCTTTTTACCATAACTTTTCTATTGTAAGTTTTTCTTACTCCAGGAATGGGGAATTTTACAGTAGTTGCATCACTTAGTAGCTTCTCAACAGGCATTGTTTTAAACTCTGCAGGTAAAGGTTTATAACACCAGTATCGACAATCATCAGGATCATCAGAATCACAATCTGGCATTTTTTCACTCATTTCCCAATTTGCAAAAGCAGCTCTAGTTTCTACTGTTTCAAAACCTTGGTTAAAAACAGCTTCTTGAACTTCTAATCTTGTACCATCTTCTTTTTCGTAATAGGTAACTTCTTGAGTTCCCCAAACTGCTGGCACTATTAAAACTTCTTCACCAGCTTCTTTGGTTAAAACCTTTTCTTGAATCGTTCTGTATTGTGATGGATAGGTAACTATTTTTCTGTATTCTGGTGAAACAGCAACATTAACGGTTTCATTTCTCCAAATATCTGGAGTTTTACAGCGCACATAACATTTACCTGGTTCAGGGTTTTCAGGTAAATCTTGCCCGAAAGCAACAGTCGCCATCATAAGAAAGGCGATACTGAATAAGATTTTTTTCATACAATTAAACATTGATAAGTGTGTCTTTATAGTAAAAATACACAGTGTCAAATGTACAAAAAACATTTATAAATAGAATGAAATAAGTACAAATTGTAATGCAACAAGCACAAGTTAAAGTTTATTATAAAACAAACTTTTAATAATTCCGTCTGAAAGACCAATTTTTGGAACATATATTTTTGTTGCTCCACTCCATTTCATCGCAGATAAATAAATTTTTGTTGCAGGTATTATAACATCTGCTCTGTCAGGATTTAAGCTTAATTCTGATATTCTTTCTTGATAGCTCATTTGTTTTAAAAACTGATATTGAGCATTTAGATAAATAAAAGAAATAGGTTTTCCTTCTGTTCTTCCAGATATTTTAAATAGTTTATTAATATTACCACCAGAACCAATTAAGGATATTTTTTTTAGCTCTTTAGTGTTCTTTTTAATCCATTTTTCTACCTCATCAAAAATTTCTTTATTCACAGATTTTTTATTGTTTAATAAACGAACTGTACCCATTTTAAAAGATTTTGAGGTAATGATTTTTCCTCCAGAAAAAACTGTAAATTCTGTACTACCTCCTCCTACATCAACATATAAATAAGAGTTGTCTCCTTCTATTAATTCACTTAAATCTGTAGATGAAATAATTGCAGCTTCTTCTTTTCCACCAATAATATCAATTTTAATTCCTGTATCATTTAAAATTTTATTGGCGACTTCAATACCGTTTTTTGCTTCTCTCATTGCAGAGGTAGCACAAGCTTTATACTTTTCTACATTATGAACTTTCATAAGTAATTTAAAAGCTTCCATAGCATCAATCATTCTTTTAGTGTTCTCCTCGCTAATCTTACCACTTACAAAAGCATCTGCTCCTAAACGGATTGGTACACGTACTAAAGAAGATTTTTTAAATTGCGGTTCTTTCCCTTCCTCAACAATAATATTAGAGATTAATAATCTTATTGCGTTGGAACCAATATCTATTGCTCCATATTTTTTTATTTTTAACAATTTTTTTATTTATGATTTTTAGGAGATTCGGATAAAATTGTTTTACCTTTTTTTACGTTTTTCCAATGTTTTTCTTCAAATTGAATTGCTATTACACCACATGTAGGTACATGCGCTAATGGTTTACTACCAAATTTATTTACAAATGTATTGATACCATGATCGTGACTAAAAATAATGGCTGAATTAAAACCATCATCCAGTGCTTTTACCATTTTGACTAAGTAACCATCACTAAAACTGTATAGTTGACGTCTAATTTTTAAATTTGATAATGGATACTCAAAGTTTTCGCAAAAAATTACAGCAGTATGCAAAGCTCTATTTGCACTACTTGACAGAAAAACATCAGGTCGAGGGATTTTGTTTGATAAGATTTTAGACATTAAATGTGCATCCTTTATTCCACGCTTTTTTAAAGGCCTATCTATATCTTCTATTCCTTCATAATCCCAAGAAGATTTTGCATGACGAACTATGTAAAGTGTTTTCATTCAATTTAGTTATCTAATGTAAATATAAATATTAAGGTGATAAACGTTCTAATTTCCATGAAAAATCTTTTTGTAAAGAATATCTTATTCTGTCATGCATTCTATTAGGCCTTCCTTGCCAAAATTCGATAGAAATTGGTTTTACTAAATAGCCTCCCCAATGTTTTGGTCTTAGAATTTCTTCTCCCTTAAATTTTTTCTCAAAAGAGGATAAGTTCGTGTCTAGTTCTTCTCTTGAAGAAACAACTATACTTTGGTTAGATGCCCAAGCACCTAATTTACTTCCATCTGGTCTCGATTCAAAATAAGCATCAGACAAACTCTCTGCTTGTTTTTCTGCCTTTCCTTTAATGATAATTTGTTGCTCTAAACCAGGCCAAAAGAAAGACAAACAAATATGGTTGTTTTCTTCCAATGCCTTTCCTTTTTCTGAGCTATAGTTAGAGTAGAAAATGAAACCTTCTAAATTAAATTTCTTCAATAAAACAACTCTAGTTTTTGGAAAACCATCTTTACCAATGGTAGAAATACTCATTGCGTTTGTTTCCTCTATAGTGTCAGATTCGTCTGCATTTGCAAACCAAGTCTGGAATAACTCCATTGGATTTTCTGGGCAATTTGATTCTAGTAGTTCTTGTTTTTCGTAAGATTTACGGTAATTGGATAAGTCTTTAGACATTTTATGTTTTTGAATACAGTAAAAATACTGAATATTTTAGGAGTACAGCTGCTCTAAAACATCCTTTTTATTGAATTTTATTAAGGTAATTAGAGAGGGAAACGCCGTTACTCGCGCAAGCTTGCAATAAATATCCGCCAGTGGGGGCGTCCCAGTTTAACATTTCTCCAATGCAAAATTGATTTGGAAGGGCATGTAATTGAAAATGAGTGTCTACAGCATTTAAATCAATTCCCCCAACTGTAGAGATTGCCTCGTCTAAAGGGCTTACATCATTAATGGTTAAAGGGAATTCCTTTACATTCTTCGCCAATAAGTGCGTATCTAAATAACTTTCTTTTGGTACATAAGTTTTCAATAAATCGAT
>LAQA01000003.1:604-3946 GCA_000981625.1 Flavobacteriaceae bacterium ASP10-09a | reverse complement strand
TTCTTATTTTGGAAACAACAGTTTCCAAAGTTAATGTGGGTTTAAAATCGATAGTTACAACCGCTTTATTTTTAGATTTTAATTGTGCCCTAATCTGCGGACTTAAACCATAAATGGCATTTCCTTCCAACCCAAAATTAGTAATAACAGCCTCTCCTTTTTGGGTTTTTTCTGAACAAGTAACTGTAATATTTTTTAAAGGACTTCCTTCATTTTTTAGAATGAACTCTGAATCCCAATCAACCTTAAAAGTGCAGTTTGAAGCTTCAAAAGGAATGGTGTCTATGCCTTTTTTTTGAAATTTTTCTAGCCAACTTCCATCGGAACCTGTGATTTTCCAACTTCCCCCACCCAAGGAAAAAACAGTGTAATCAGACGAAACAATCTTGTTGTTTATGATCAGGTTGTTTTTAGAATCCCAACCAGAAAAAGTGTGTTCGTGTTTGAAAATAATTCCCTTCTGTTTCAGGTGGTTTGTAATGGTGTTTAAAACGGTGATTGGTTTTATTCCTTCTTTCGGATACACCCTCTTACTGCTTCCAATATAGGTTGGAATTTTGATAGAATGCAGCCAGTTTCTAAAATCATCATTCGTAAAGTATGATAAGGAACTTTTTAAAACACTATCTGGTGTATACTTTTTAATTAATTCAGAAATAGGTTCAGAATGGGTAAGATTAAAACCACCTTTTCCTGCAACTAAAAATTTTCTACCAACAGTTTTATTCTTCTCATAGATAGTCATATCAAATTTTTCAGTATCTAAAAATGCAGCTAAAAGGAAAGAAGAAGGTCCACCACCGATAATGGAAATCGTTTTTTTCATGTTATTTTCTAAATAATGATATTTTAAAAAAGATTTAATGCTCTTTTAAGACCAAAACAAAAAAGATTTTATTCTTTGCTAAAGTAGTTAATTATAAAAGTAAGATTGGATGTAATTATAGAAATGTATCCTAGAAACTCATTCAAAAAGAGCTGAAGGGATATTTGAATGTAAATTGATTTATAATCCTATAAAATTAGTTCTATATAATTCGTCAATGAAATAAATAGGAGTAATTTTGCAGAATTAAATTAAATTAAAAAATGACTACAACCGAAATTTTTGATTCCTTGTGGAAGGAGTACACAGAAAGAACACCGTCAGCACAAAAAATAAATGAGCTACTTATTAGTGAAGGAAACCAGGTTTTTAACGACCATGTCGCCTTTAGAACGTTTGATGAGCCTCGTGTAAATATCGAAGTTTTAGCAAGGCCTTTTCTTGCAGCTGGTTATGTAGAGTGCGGAGATTATACTTTTGAAGCAAAGAAATTGTATGCAAAACACTACGAGCATGCTACCGATAAAAATTTACCGAGAGTTTTTATCAGTCAGTTAAAAATAGCTGAATTTTCTAGTGAATTACAAGAGGAAGTAAAAAAGATGATTGATGGAATTCCTGTACATGAATTAAATGCAGATCAGTTAGTTTTTAAAGGAAGATTGTGGGATAAACCTAGTTTTGACGTGTATGAAAAATTACAAGCAGAGACAGAGTATGCAGCCTGGTTGTATGTAAATGGATTCTGTTCCAATCATTTTACAGTAGATGTAAATAAATTAGCTACGTTTAAATCTTTGCAGGAAGTAAATGAATTCTTACAAGAAAAAGGGTTTAAAATGAATACTTCAGGAGGACTAATTAAAGGAACGCCTGCAGAGTTTTTGGAGCAATCTAGTACCTTAGCAGACAGAATTCCGGTGGAATTTAAAGAAAAAACCAAAGAAATAACTTCTTGCTATTACGAGTTTGCTTTTAGACATGCGATGGATAATGGTGAATTATATTCTGGTTTCGTTACAGGTTCTGCTGATAAAATCTTCGAAAGTACAGACATGAAATTATAAGAAGCGTAAAAATTATTTTTTAGTTATTTAGGTTTCCAATTAAAAAGAGGAATTAGCGTCTACTTAGATGTTGATTCCTTTTTTTTTATGTTTTTTTTAGTGTTATTTTCTTTTAAAGAAATACAACCCAGCAAAAGTGATGCATCCATTTAATATTAAAAGCGAAAATCCAAAATCGAAACCAACAGTTTCTAAAGCCACATAATTCAAGAAATAAGTTAAGAATGGTGAAATTAAACAAATAAAAGGAACCATTTTATCTTTCACTTTTAATTTGGTAAATAAACCAAAAGCATACAATCCTAGTAATGGTCCATAGGTATAATTGGCAAATGTAAATATTTTGGCAATGACACTTTGGTCTGCAATAAAATATTTAAAAGCAAGAATTGTAGCGATCAATATTAAAGAGAAAAGAACATGAATTTTCTTTCTGGTTTTCTCTTGGTCTTTTTTGTTTTCCTTTTTATCAATTTCTAAAATGTCAATACTAAAAGAAGTTGTTAAAGAAGTCAATGCAGAATCTGCACTTGAATATGCAGCCGCAATTAAACCTAATAAAAAGAAAATTGCTGTTGCCAAGCCGAGAGTTCCTTTGGTGGCAATTATTGGAAATAATTGGTCTTTGTGTGCGTCAATTCCGTTTTGTTGCGCATAATCTGTTAGTAAAACCCCCAAGGCTAAAAAGAAGAAATTTACAATTACTAAGACAATTGTAAACCAAAACATGTTTTTCTGTGCATCTTTTAGATTTCTACAGGTTAAGTTTTTTTGCATCATGTCTTGATCTAAACCTGTCATTACGATGGCAACAAAAGCACCTGCAAGAAAACGTTTCCAAAAATAATTCCCTGCATTTACATCCTCAAAAAAGAAAGTTTTAGATAAATCATTATCTGCAACATAAGCGAAGATATTACTAATTTCCATTTCATTGGAAATAGTATAAATACAAACACCAACGGCGATCAACATAAAAAGTGTTTGCAAGGTATCTGTCCACACAATTGTTTTCATTCCTCCTTTGAAAGTGTACAACCAAATTAATAAAATAGTGATGGAAACAGTCATCCAAAATGGAACTCCATAAGCATCAAATAAAATAATTTGCAGCACATTTGCAACTAAAAATAATCTAAATGCTGCGCCAATAGTTCTAGATAGTAAGAAAAAACTTGCACCAGTTTTGTAAGAATATTTTCCAAATCGATCTTCTAAATAGGTGTAAATTGAAGTTAAATTCAATTTATAATAAAGAGGTAGTAAGACCAGCCCAATAACTGCATAACCAACAACATATCCTAAAACCATTTGAAAATAGCTCATATTTTGGCTTTCTACCCAACCAGGTACAGAAATAAAAGTGACACCAGAAAGTGAGGCGCCAATCATACCAAAAGCAACTAAATACCAAGGAGAAGAGTTGTCTGCTTTAAAAAAGGTTTTATT
>LAQA01000003.1:0-204 GCA_000981625.1 Flavobacteriaceae bacterium ASP10-09a | reverse complement strand
ATTTGTCAGAATCCGAGAAGAAACCCAGAAATTGTTTGTGTTGTAGAAGACATAAGAGATGTAATGGCTATCGAAAGCACCTCTCAATTTAGAGGATTGTACCATGTTTTAGGTGGGAAAATTTCTCCTATTGAAGGCATTGGGCCACAAGAATTGCAAATAGATTCTTTGGTAGATAAGGTTGGAAATGGAGAGGTTAAAGAA
>LAQA01000002.1:20183-20647 GCA_000981625.1 Flavobacteriaceae bacterium ASP10-09a | reverse complement strand
CTTATTGATTTAAACATTAAAGGAAAGGTAATACTTATCTTTGTTTAAAAATTTATATTAAAAACATAAAGAAATAATGAATCCTACTACAATTAATTTAAGAGATATAAAAAAAATGAGATTAGAACGACATTGGTCGCAAGAACTATTAGCAGAAATGAGTGGATTAAGTATAAGAACTATTCAAAGAATTGAAAATGGAGAAAATGCTGGTTTAGAATCATTGAAATCTTTAGCATCTGTCTTCGAAACCAATATTACTGGTTCGGATAAGAAAGAAGAAATAGAACAAATCAGAAAAGAAGAAGAATATGTTCAAAATGTAAAAGGGTTTTATAAATTTCTTGCGCTAGCTATATTTAGTTTGGTTGTATTTTTTATTATTGCAATTGTAGATTCAGATTCAGAGGGTTGGTATTTATTTTTTTATATGCTGATTTTTTATGCGCTCGGTTTAGGGGTTT
>LAQA01000002.1:17963-19988 GCA_000981625.1 Flavobacteriaceae bacterium ASP10-09a | reverse complement strand
TCTATGTTTAAGATACCATTCCATTGTTGCTTGTTTAATTTTGAATAACCAAAATTTACTAAATTTAGTTTTTACCTAAACTATCTATAATATGTGAATTGAAGGATGATGATATGCTTATGGTTTAGTTGCAATCATTGAAATCTGCTCCTAATCTAATCCAATCGTACCTATCTGGTGAATTAGGGTCTTGAAAATTAATTCTATTTCCATCGCATTCAAATATAAGTGGATAGTCTCCAATATTTCCAAAATTTAAATCAATCGTTAAAATATTATCTGAAAATATATAGTCGTTAGTTCCTGGTATTGCATCTGAAATGTTTAATGATTCCCAATATGCCAAAGACAAGTCATTCGAATCAGCATAATAGGTGTATCTAATCCCGTCTTTAAATTCATACATTGTATTAGGCAAATCTGCACCCATATCGAATAGCCATTTTCCTTCAATAGAATAAATTAAAGGTAAATTTTCAGCAGAATCTTTTTCACAGCTCATCAGAGTGAAAAATGTAAAAAATATTAATAGTAGGTTTTTCATAATAGTTTTTCAAATATAAACAATATTATAAACTTCATAAAACTTCAATATTCTACGATGGAAATGAGTTGAATTTAATAGTATTCTAATTCAAATTCTTGAACTAACATTATATCAGAGTTTTCATAACTAGTTTTCTTAATCATATTTCCAATAGTATCATGTTTTATTAAAGACGACCACACATTAACTTCTTGTAAATCTATTAATTAGTTTCGTTTTAAAACTAATTTAAAAAGTTTTTACTATTTTTGGTAACTAACAATTAAATATAAATAATTATGAAATTTAAATTAATTTTATTATCAGTCGTAATTCTTACTGTTTTTAGTTGCAATAATAAAGGAGGTATGTCTCTAGATGAAAATGACAATATAGGGAATTCATATTCTTTTGGTGACCCAGCTTTAACTAAAAGTATTATTGATTTGGCAGCTGCATATACTAATCAAGACACAGATAAATTATTTAGTTATTATGATGACAGTTTTAATAGCGAGGACGATAAAGCTTCGACTAAAAAATGGTTAGAATCAATGAATTCAATTAGTATGAAACCTTATAAAATTATTCCATTATCAATGAATGGAGAAGATCAGCAAGTATTAGCTTGGTCAAAAGAGGAACGTGATTACAAAAACGGATCCTATGAAAAATTAGATTTAATGGAGTTATTTGTATTAAACAAAGAAGGAAAAGTAAAAGGGTTTAAGCAATGGAAATCTATCGATTCTGTAAATTTCGGAAGGGCTACAGGAGGTAAGTTTTTTGGAAAAAAACCTAGTGAAAATTCTGGTCGTCCGTTTATGTTTTCTAATAGAAATGAAACTAAAATGTTAGAAACGATGATAGGGCATTATAATAAAATGGAAATCAAAGAAGTAAGTTCATTTTTTGCTGAACAAGTTACAATTAATGATTATGAAGGGAAAGTCATAAAAATAAGCAATAAAGATCTTGGTGCTATGTTTACTGATTATAAATCTGTTAAATGGACACCATATTCTATTATACCTATTAAAATTGCCAACACAGATGCTGCATCTGGTGTAATGGTTTTTTCTAATGAGCGTAGAATTTTAAAATCAGGTAAAATTTGGGAAAAAGAACTTATGGAAATGATTTATTTTGATTTAGATGGGAAAATTTCCTCTCTTAATCAGTTTGCAAAATAAATAAAGCGTTCTTAGAAATTAATAAAACAAAATATTCTATCAAAGCTATTAAATATAATTAGAATCCGTAAACCTAAGTTTACGGATTCTTTGCTTAATAAAAAACCAGTTTCTTTGGTAACCTTATTTTTAAGACCTTTTGGAGTCGTTTTAAGAAACAATTTAATACACTTTAACAAGGACAAACATTTAACTCATTCAGGCACTCAAGAGCAATAGAAATCTTTAAAAGGACAGGTTCATTAACCAAGCTTTAGAAAGCAATGGGGCATTGATCTATCAATGTAAGTTTAACCTATTTACGAG
>LAQA01000002.1:8935-17952 GCA_000981625.1 Flavobacteriaceae bacterium ASP10-09a | reverse complement strand
AAAGAAGAAGATATGCCTATGATTTAACCAATAGTTTAACTTTCTTAAAAGACATTTTAAGATAGTATCTTTGGATATGACTTTTTTCCGAAAGGCTTCAATTTCATAGCACTACTCACTTCTAAATTGAGGTAGTTTTTTAGTTTTTATATAAATATTTCTTTTTTAATATTTTTACCAACCATCATCAGTATTAGATTGACTTTAGTTGTTTTGCAAGGTTACTTTCCAATACAGAAGTTAGAGAAAATATGACCTAAAATATCCTTATCAACGTCATAATCTCCAGTAATAGCTCCTAAATGGCGCAAACATTCTCTAATATCTATAGAAAACAAATCCGTAGATATTTCTAAATCTATTCCTTGCTGCACAGAAGTTATGGCGATTAAGGCATTATTTAAAGCTTCAAAATGACGAGAATTCGTCACAATAGTTTCATTGTTACTCAAAGCACCAATATTTACAAGAGAAGTTAGTTCTTCTTTTAAAGCATCAATGCCTATTTTGTTCTTTGCTGATAATAAAATTAAATTTTCAATTTCTAATTGTAACGTATTCTTTTGCTCTAAAGAAAGCGTGTCTACTTTGTTTGCAATTACTAATAATCGTTTGTTTGGAAAGCGGGTTTTAAATATTTCAATTTCTGATAAAAACTCACTTTTTGAGCTATTAAATTTATTGGAATCAATCAAGAAAATGATCAACTGTGCATTGTCTGCTTTTTCATAAGCTTTTTTAATTCCGATACTTTCTATAATATCTTTAGTTTCTCTGATTCCTGCAGTGTCAATAAACCGAAAAGCAACACCATCAATGATAATTTCATCTTCAATAGCATCTCTAGTTGTTCCTGCAATATCAGAAACGATTGCTTTTTCTTCGTTTAAAAGAGTGTTTAATAAAGTTGATTTTCCAACATTTGGTTCACCAATAATAGCAACAGGAATACCGTTTTTCATGGCATTTCCAAAAGAAAAAGAATCAATCAAACGTTTTAAAACAGATGTAATTTTTGTTACTAATTCTTTAAATTTTGTTCTATCAGCAAATTCAACGTCTTCACCAGAAAAATCTAATTCTAATTCAATTAAAGCTGCAAAATCCAATAATTGAACTCTTAACTCTTTCAGTTCATTTGTAATTCCACCTCTCATTTGCTGTATTGCCATTTGATGACTAGCAGCAGAATTAGATGCAATTACGTCAGCTACAGCTTCAGCTTGAGATAAATCCATTTTGCCATTTAAAAAAGAACGCATTGTAAATTCTCCATTATCTGCCATTCTACAACCATTCCTTAAAAATAACTGTATAATTTCTTGCTGAATAAAACTAGATCCATGGCAAGAAATTTCAATAACATTTTCTCCTGTATAGGAATTAGGGTTTTTAAATACAGAGACTAAAACTTCATCTAAAATTAGGCCATTACTGATAATATGACCTAAATGAATCGTGTGTGTTTTTTGATTTTTAATCGATTTTCCTTTTCTAACAGATTTAAAGAAGGCATCTACAATATCAATAGATTTTTCACCAGAAAGTCTTATTACAGAAATTGCTCCAACTCCCGAAGGAGTGGCCAAAGCAATAATAGTATCATTTTGAATCATATTGCAAATATACACAGCTAAACTAAGCTGTAAATATATTTTTGTAACAAAACAAGAAATTATACGTCTTGTAGGTGTAGAACTAAATTAAAAATCTCAAATGAAAGAAAATAAACAACTTTTAGTATTGATTCACTTAAGTCAATTATTAGATTTTGTTACTGGAATTGGTGGTTTTATAGTTCCGTTAATTTTATGGTTAACCAAAAAGGATGAAATTATAAATATGGACGAACACGGTAAAGCAATCATAAACTTTAGAATTTCAATGTTTATCTACGTTTTAATCTGTATTCCTTTAATTTTATTATTAGGTTTAGGTATTTTGGGCTTAATTATCCTAGGAATTTTTTACTTCATTTTTCCTATTATAAATGCAATAAAAGCAAGTAATAATGAGTCGCCAAATTATCCATTTTCAATTAGAATTATAAAATAGAAGTAGAGTAACTTTTATTTAATTTTATAAATCGTCTTTTAATATGTGGCTTTTTTGGACTATACTTTATCCTGAAAGCTTTCAAGTCCAAGACATAATTTACGGTTTAATCTTTTAATTTATTCCCAATAGAAGATTATTTTACTTCGTAAATTTATACGAAAGAAAATTAAAAGGGTTTACACCGAAATACCTAATGTATTGATATATAGGTTTAAAAGATTAAATTATTAAATAGCTCGATTGATAAAATCTTCATATTCATAAAAGAAGAGTTCAAATTTAGGCATCGTTTCAACATAAAACTCATAACAATCTTTCCACGTATTTTTATTGTAAACGCTAAACTTTCCTTCAAAAGGAACATAGATTCTATGAATCTTTTTTCCACTTTCTAGTTCATATTCGTTATTAAAGATAACTTCGGGTATGTCAGCTTCTAACAATGATTTTAAAGAAATCATTTGATCGTACAACAACTCATTTGCAATTTCTTCTGGATGTTCTATATCTAAACAAACAAAAGCTTTCTTTCTATCTCCTACAAATTTAAATGAGAATCCCTTTATTTTAGTGTTATATAATAACCATTTTCTTGGAAACGATTTCCCAAAACTTGTCCAAAATTCTTTTCGTAATGTAGCAGCTTCTTCTTTAGAGAACATTATTTATATTGAGTTTCAAAGTTGAATTTTATTCATTTCCCTAAGAGTTGTTTTAACCATGAATCCTAGCTGAATTTCCTCTTTCTTTCATCATTGCTGCTTCAAAAGCAACTAAATCATTCCATTTTTTATCAACAATTTCTCTATCTTGATATTCACGTGCAAACTTTAAAAAAATTGTATAATGGTTCGCTTCAGAAATCATTAAATTATTATAGAATTTAGATAATTCTTCATCTTCCATGTTTTCAGAAAACACTTTAAAACGCTCACAACTTCTGGCTTCAATTAAAGCAGCAACCAATAAACGCTGAACTAAAGCATTTGTTCTGTCTTTTGTTTTATGAAAAAACTTTTGCAATCTAATGGCATAATCGTTTTTTTGCTCACGACCCAAAATCATTCCTCTTTTTACCATCAATAAATGCACCATTTTAAAGTGTTGCATTTCTTCAATAGCAATATTGCTCATTTCTTTTACTAACTCTGTTTCTTCAGAGTAGTTAATAATAACAGAAACTGCATTAGAAGCTGCTTTTTGTTCTAAAAAAGCATGATCTGTTAATATCTGTTCTAAGTTATCTTTGGCGATTTCTGCCCAAGAAGTTTCTGTTTCAAATTGTAAACCTAACATAAAAATTAAATTATTTTTTGCAAACCAACACCAAAATAGGCAAGCGCTTTCATTTCTTTAACACTCGAAAAACGTTCATTCCCAATAATTAAAAGGCCGTTTTCTGAAGCTTCTATATGATATTGTTTATTGCTTTCAAGGAACAAAACTAATTCATCTGTAAAAAAGGTTCTAATTTTTTCTTGATTTTTTCCAGATAAATAAAATCGTTTGCTAAAATCTGGATGATTATCGATATCAATATCCTTATAACCAGCAAAATCTAATAAATACTCAAAAATACCTTCTTTATCTAAAGTGAAAAAAGGAATGTCTTTTTTTGTGTGAATATGTAACATTGTTGCCTTAATTACTTGTTTCGCAATCATTTCACCCTCAGAGAATTGAATATCGAAAATAGTACAATCTTCGTTAGAAAGTACATTAGAAACTTTATTTAGCCTTCTGTTCTTAAAATATCCAAAAGTGGGTAATTCTTTCATTTCTTGTTCAGAAAAAGCATCGTATTTCCAACGCATTTCTTTACTAATTGTTTCTATTGATTTCTGTCTTTTAGTTAAAACCCTATTAATTTGGTTAATTTGTTTTGGTATTATTTTACGCAAAGCAAACGGGTGGTCACTTCCTGATTTAGAGTCATCTAAACCGATAACTTCAAAATGGCCTCCATTTCGGGCAAAAGTTTCTGCGTAATTATTCATGTTTTCCATTACAGAATCATCCACAAAATCACACATAGAAAAATCGATAATTGCTTCTTCTGTTTCTGGAATTTGATTTAATTTTGATTTTAATTTTGTGTAGTTTAAAAAGCTAGAAAAATTCTTAACACTTACATAGTATTTATGATCTTCCTTAAACATTAAAACATTCGGCTTTAAAATATTTTTAAAGAATAAACTTGCTTTTTTATTGATGATAATATGAATGATTAAAGTAATAAAAATTCCGACTAAAATACCTGTAATTAAACTTGTTGCGATTGTTGTAAATAAAGTTACCAAGAAAATAATTAATTGCTCTTTTCCGACCCTAAAAACCTTTCTAATATTTTCGGGTGAAGCTAATTTATATCCTGTAAAAACTAATATAGCAGCTAAAGCAGGCAAGGGTATTTTGCGTAATTCAGTAGCAAATAATAAAATAAATGCTAATAAAAAACCTGCATGAAAAAAGTTAGCAGATCTATTAGAGCCATTATTATTTACATTTACAGAACTTCTCGCAATTACGGTAACTACATTTAATCCGCCTAAAAAACCACTAATTACAGTGGCTAAGCCTAAAGCCCTAATGTCTTTATTTACATTAGAACGTCTTTTTAATGGGTCTAATTTATCAACAGCTTTAATACTTAACAAACTTTCTATACTCGAAATTAGCGTAATACCAATGACAGCATTTATAAAGCTAAGTTCGTAGACTTTACTGAAATCAGGAAATGCAAAATTTGATAAAATATCATTCGGTAAATTAATCAATAAGCTTTTATCAATAGGATAATTTGCGGTTGAAAACACGTCAAAATAATAATACATTCCCACACTTAAAACTACAATCCACATAGGTGCAGGAATTAGTTGAAAATATCGGTTTCTAATTTTACCATAAAAGATCATAATTAATAAACTAACAATACCGACTAAACCAGCATAAAACATACTAGAATTAGATGTATTTATAAAATTAGTAATTCCTTCAGGAACCTGTAAAAGTAGCTCAATAATACTTCCTTTGGCATCAATATTACCTAACATTACATGTATTTGTTTTGCAAAAATTCCAATACCGATTGCAGCCAACATTCCTTGAATTGCTGAAGAGGGAAAGAAGTCTCCTAAAGACCCCATTCTTAAAAACCCTAGAATTATTAATAAAATTCCAGAAATAACAATGGCAGCCAAAGTATATAGAAAACCTTGCTGCATATCTCCGTTTCCAAGTGTTGTAATTGCGGCTAAAATAACCACAACTAAACCATTACCAGGTCCTGTAATTGTAACATTAGATCCACCAATTAACGAAACGACAGTTCCACCAACAATGGCTGCAATTATACCCGAAATAGGCGGTGCTCCTGACGCCAAGGCCAAACCTAAACCTAACGGAAGTGCAATTAATGAAACGACAAAACCGGCAAATAAATTCCGAGGAATTTCAGTTATAAATGTTTTAAATATACTTTTCTTTCTCATTTATCTTACAATTAAAACATCTGTTGGTAATTCAGATAAAATATATTCAATATCCTGCGGGAAAATTCTATTTAAAATACCTGATTTAGTAGGCGCATTCATCACTAATAAATCAGCTCTTTTAAGTTTTGCATAATGTCCAATAGAATATCCTCTTTTTCCAAAAATACTTTGTGTTTGTACAGATAGATTAGAACAATCAATCTCTTTTAAAATACTTTTTACTCGCCTATCTTCTCTATTTTTAATTCGCTCCTTTGCAATATTTGCTCTTCTTAAAGAGGTATCATCATTAATCTTAACATGTAATTCTTCTTGTTTAATTTCTTCAACAATTGTAATTTTTTTGCAGTTTAATTTTTTGGTTATAAAGAAAGATGTCTTTATAGTTTCTTCTGTTCTGTTGTCACTTAATCCATTAACTACAATATGTTTACATGATACTCTTATAACGGATGGTTTAATCAGTAAAAGTACAGAACAAGGTGCTTTTCTAGTAATTTTCCTAGCAATAGATCCCACATAATATTTAAATAAATTTTCTTGTTGAAGTGCTCCAAGAATAAGTAAATCAATGTTTTGATTGGTACATGTTTGTAAAATTACATCTACAGGTTTTCCTTCTTGCCAAATTACTTTAAAACTATTATTTAAAGTATCAGCCCCTTTTAACAATGTATTTAAATCTGTGATTTTTTGCTCCGTTTTTTCACCAACATGAACTCCTACTAATTCAGCATCAAACATATTAGCTAATCTTACAGCTTCAAAGATGTTTGGTTTTAAGTTTGGTGAGAAAGCAACACCAATAAGTATTTTGTTTATTTTTTGCAACAGAAAGTCTTTAAAAATCGGTTATTGGCACAATATAAGAAACTTTGTCAAAAAGAAAAAAACTATAAATTTAATTTTTAAGATGAATAAACATCGTTAAATTTACAATCAATCAGATACGTAGATTTATGTTAGAGTTAGCAGGAATTATAATTTTAGGAATATTAGCGCAATGGTTTGCCTGGAAGTTTAAAATTCCAGCAATTTTACCTTTAATTTTAATAGGTCTATTAGTAGGACCAATTGCTGCGGCCTATTTAAGTGAAGATGGCTCTAAATGGATAGAACCAGTTTGGAATGGTGAAAAAGGATTATTTCCTGGAGATAATTTGTACTATTTTGTATCTCTTGCTGTAAGTATTATTCTTTTTGAAGGTGGCTTAACTCTTAAAAGAAATGAAATTAAAAATGTAGGGCCTGTAATTACAAAACTAATCACATTAGGTTCTGCAATTACCTTTTTTGGAGCAGGAATTGTAACCCACTTTATTTTTGGTTTAGGTTGGGATTTATCTTTTCTATTTTCAGGATTAATTATCGTAACCGGGCCAACTGTAATTACACCAATTCTAAGAAGTATTCCTTTAAAAAAAGATGTTTCAACAGTTTTAAAATGGGAAGGAATTTTAATAGATCCAATAGGTGCATTAGTCGCTGTATTAGTTTTCGAATTTATTAGTGTTGGAGGTGAAGGAGGATTTACCAAAACAGCTTTAATGGAGTTTGGTAAAATTCTATTATTCGGAACCAGTTTTGGGTTTACATTTGCGCATGCACTTGCCTATGCGATTAATAAAAAATTAATTCCGCATTATTTATTAAACGTTGTTTCTTTGTCAACAGTATTATTGGTATTTGTAGAATCAGAAGTTTTTGCACATGAATCAGGTCTTTTAGCTGTTGTTGTAATGGGAATGGTTTTAGGAAATGGGAAATTAAAAAACTTAAAAGAATTACTTTACTTTAAAGAATCGTTGAGTGTTTTGTTAATTTCCATGTTGTTTATTCTGTTGTCTGCAAACATTAATATAGAAGATTTAATGCTTTTATATACATGGAAAACTGCCTTATTATTTGCAATCGTTGTGTTTGTAATTAGGCCACTAGGGGTATTTGCAAGTACCTATAAGTCTAACTTAGAATTTAAAGAAAAAGTATTTATAAGTTGGGTGGGGCCTAGAGGAATTGTGGCTGCAGGAATCGCTTCTTTATTTGGAAGTAAATTATTAAAAGAAGGAGTAGAAGGCGCAGAATATATTACACCCTTAGTTTTTATGATTGTTCTAGGAACTGTGCTTTTAAACGCAACAACAGCTAGATTATTTGCAAAAATGGTTGGTGTATTTTTAAAGAGCTCTGATGCCATTTTAATAGTTGGAGCTTCAGATCCATCACGATTAATTGCTCGTTTTTTAAGAGATAAAGGGAAAAGAGTTGTATTGATAGATGCGAACAAGAACTTTATAGAAGAGGCTTTAGATGATGGTTTAGAAGCACTTAATGTAAATATTTATGATGATGATTTAACGGATAATATAGAGTTAAATGACGTCGGGTATTTAATTGCAATTACAGGAAGTGACACGGTAAACGAGCATGCCCTTACTAATTTTTCTAAGGTTTTTGGAGAACATGGTTCTTATAAAATAGCTTCTTCTGTTGAAGCTAAAAATGCAAAGACTTATGAAAGAACAAGTTTCTTTACACCTAATGATGATTTCATTGACTTAAGTGAAGCCTTTAGAGAAAACCCTACTATAAATGAAGTAAAAATAACCTCAGAAAAAGAATATTATAAAATCTTAGATTTACTTGCTTTTCAAGAAAAAGCAATCCCATTATTTATTGAAAAAGGAAAGGGTTTGTATTTGGTTCCAGAATTTGAAAAAACAATAGAAGAAAAGAAAGAATTGATAATGTTTTATCTAGGAAAAAAATTAGTGCATCAAGAGAAATAATTTTTTCTATTTCTTTCGTCTCTTTATTTATCTAATAAGTAATTAGAAACTAATAAGTAGTTGATTGTTACATGTCTAACTCAAAAGTTTGGCGTAACTTTTCAACAAGAGGATTTATTTCTTTCATTTTATGAAACTTTTCTAGAGGAGTATAGGCAAACTTTTTCTCTATAGTTTCATTAACCGTAATAATAATTTTTAGTCCGTAATTATTTAATTTCTCTCTTAAAAAGTTCAATAATTTAGATCTCCCTTTTTTAAATTGATCTGCCATTAATTTATTAGGAACTGTAAAAGAAATTTTAAATTCATCTTCCAGTTTAGGAATATCCGTACCTACAATAGAAGCCATACTTCTTTCTCCTTTTTCATTCAATATAGCGACATAAGCCGACCAAAGTTCTTGTAATGATTTTTCTGTAAAAACATCTTTTGGATGATTGTCGAAATTTTCTTCAACAACTGATTTCTTTTCTTCTTTTTTCTGATGAACACTTTTTAAAGAAAGAGAAGAAGATCGTTTTACTGCCGATTTTAAAACAGGTGTTTTAAGTTTTGGCTTTGGCTCCTCAACTTGTTGTTGCTGAATAGCTTCAGGTTGTTTCTGAATAGGTTTTGCAATTTCTTTTGCAACAGGTGAAAGAGCTTGGAAAAAAGTAGCAGGAATTATGTAGTT
>LAQA01000002.1:0-8746 GCA_000981625.1 Flavobacteriaceae bacterium ASP10-09a | reverse complement strand
TAGCAACTAACAAATCTCTAAAATGACTCGCTAATCCGTTTATAAAATGATGTCCTTCAAAACCTTTTCCTAATATAGTATTGAATGCATTTAATACATCAGGTATTTTGTTATCTAACAATAAACCTGTCATATTAAAGTACGTATCATAATCTAAAACATTTAGATTCTCTGTAACCGCTTCACGTGTTAAGTTTTTACCTGAAAAACTAACAACTCTATCAAAAATTGATAAAGCATCACGCATGGCGCCATCTGCTTTCTGAGCAATAATGTGCAAAGCATCATCATCTGCTGTTATATTTTCTTTTTCGCAAATTACCTTCAGATAGTTTTTAGCATCTAAAACACCAATTCTTTTGAAATCAAAAATTTGACAACGCGATAAGATCGTCGGAATGATTTTATGCTTTTCTGTTGTTGCTAAAATAAAAATAGCATGTGCAGGTGGTTCTTCTAAGGTTTTTAAAAAAGCATTAAAAGCTGCTTGCGAAAGCATGTGAACCTCATCAATAATATACACTTTGTATTTTCCTGTTTGAGGCGGAATGCGAACTTGGTCTGTTAAACTTCTAATGTCATCAACAGAATTATTAGAAGCAGCATCCAATTCAAAAATATTAAAAGCAAAATCCTCATCTCCAGATAGTTCAATGTCTTGTTGATTTATTTTCTTTGCTAATATTCTAGCGCAAGAAGTTTTACCAACACCTCTAGGACCTGTAAATAAAAGGGCTTGTGCTAAATGATTATTTTTTATAGCGTTTTCTAACGTATTTGTGATGGCTTGTTGCCCAACAACATCCTCAAAATTTTGAGGGCGATATTTACGTGCAGAAACTATAAAATGCTCCATTTATACTTTTTTTTGTTGAGTAACAAAAGTAATTATCTATTCGGTTTTGTACAACTTGGTTTCTTAACAAAATGCTAAAGTTGTAAACAAATTGTATGAACTTTTAATTTGATGCGACTATAATTATAATTCGAGTATTTTTACCAAGTTAAAAGCTCTAAAATTCGCATTTAAGATTTATTGCTGGCAAATTTTAATTATTTAAATAATATCAATATATGAAAATTATAAAATCAATTTTTACGTTTTGCGCTCTTCTTTTACTAATTTCTTGTATGAGTTTTTCCAATAAAGAGGAGGTTTCTAAAGTACCTTTTGTTCCCACAGAAGAAACCAAAGTAGCTTATTTTGCTAGTGGTTGTTTTTGGTGTGTAGAAGCCATTTTTGAAAGTGTAATAGGAGTAGAGGAGGCCATTTCTGGTTATGCAGGCGGACATACAAAAAATCCAACATATAAGTCTACAGGGACTGGAACTACAGGTCATTCAGAAACTGTTGCTGTCTATTATGATCCTAAAAAAGTGAGCTTCGAGACTTTGGTTACTGTTTATTTTGGTTCTCATGATCCAACAACTGTAAATGGGCAACATCCAGATTATGGTTCGCAATACCGATCTATTGCTTTTTATAACACGGATTCAGAAAAACAAATTATAGACACTGCAATTGCAAAATTAAACAGCGAAGTTTATAATGGTAAAATTGCTACAGAAGTTACGAAACATACTAAGTTTTACAAAGCTGAAGAATACCATCAAAATTTTGAAAAGAGAAATCCAAACCAAGGCTACGTAAAAGCAGTTTCTGTGCCGAGATTAAATAAATTTAAAAAGAAGTTTCCTGAATTATTAAAGGAAGGAGTGCATTAGGTTTTTGTTTTCGCTAACTTATACTGATATGACGTCTGTTTTAATGACTAATATCAGAAGTTAGTGAAGTTAGAATTTTTAAAACAAAAAAAAACTCACAAAAAGTAAGGTGTAAAATCGTATTGACATTCTGTTTTATCTTGCTCTTCTGCCCAAGTAGTATTCAGTAAACATTTTCTCAACTTCAAATATTATTCAGTAGCTCCATGACTCTTTGCCGTTTCAATCCAATGTTCAGCAATTCCTTTTGTGTCTGCTCCTAATCCTCTAGACAAATGCAATGCAACTCCCATTATTAAAACAGCCGCTTCATGAAGTTCTTGATTTGTTTTTAAAGCGCTAAATTTTTCTTGCGCTTTTAATTGTAGTATATCATTGTGTTTTTGAGCAAAAGTAATCGGGTTCTGAGTATTATCTGCTATAGCTGGAATCATTAAACAATCGATCCATTCATTACCAATTTTTTTTGCTAATACTTCTGGAAGCTCGTTGCCAATTTCTCTCCATACTGCTAGTGTTTTTTTGATTCCAGATGCAGCTAAACCTGAATCTAGCAATAACTCAAAAGCAATATCAGCGATGTTTTGCATAACGATTAAATATGCATCTTGTGCCTTTTCGAATGGAGCTGCTTCTTGCCCTTTCATATATTCCCCTACACTAAGTTTTGGTAATTCTAAAACTTCAGCGCAGTCTGTTAAACAAGGAAATGTATCTCCTTCGTAAATATAGTGCGCTTTATCAAATTGTATTTGACGACCTAATGGATATAAACGACAGGCTAAGGGACGACCTTGGTGAACGCTGCATCCAACGTTATCTTCATATTGACTGCATGCTTGCTGTCCTTTTTTATCAGGTTTACCGTCAAATCGCAATCGAATACCACCAAACTCACAATACAAATTACGAAACTCTTTCTGTGTAATTTTCTTTTCTTTACTAAAACGGAACAACTCCCATGGATTCAACATTACAGCTTTACCAAAACAGCAGCTTCCAGATCTAGAGCAGGTAAGCGGTAATATACTTTTAGAGCTGAGTTTCGTTGTTTGCATTGTTTTGGGTAGTTATTAATATGATGTTTAAATGAACGAACGACAGACGATAAAGAGTGAAGAGCGTAATAGAAATGTGATTTTTTTTTCTCCTTAAATAAAAATTGATCAGGTTTGATACTGTGTTGGTAATTGATTCTTTTATGTCGTTGTAAATTAACCACAATTTAAAGCGAAGTTATCATTTTTTTACTTAAAAATTAATGAGAAAAAATTCCTTTTTAAAACAAAAAAAACCTCACTAAAAGTGAGGTTTTATAGTTCTATTTAAAAGAAATTATTTTTTTAATTCAGGTTCTTTAACACCTAATTTAGCCATTACTAAAGCTGTAATGTCAAATTTCTCATCTATGTAAACAAACTGATTTCCTGTACTTGTTAATACTTGTGTATACCCATTTTCTTTGGAAACTATATTAATAGCGTCATTTAATATTTTGTACAATGGACGCATTAACTCATTCTGTTTTAATTGCATTAATTTATTACCATTCGTTTGGTATTTTTTAATGTCTTGTTCTAAAGAAGCAATTTCGTTAATTAATGTTTTTTTCATTAATTGGCCCATTTCTTTTTCTTTCTTTTTAAAATCGTCAACTTTAGCTTGATAATTTTGTGTTTTAATAGAAAAAGAAGAATCTAGTTTTGCTCCATAAGCTTGTGTTCTTGCCATAACAATTTTAGCTTCTGGCATTAAACTCATAATATAATCGCTATCAATTGTACCAACTTTTGATTGTGCAATTGATACAGTGCTTATAAAAGCAATTAAAAGAATTGTAATTTTTGATTTCATGATATGATTTTAGTTTCGCAAAGATATAAAAGTAGCTGAATTACGAAAATTTAGAAGCGCTAAAATGCGTTAATTTCATCAGAAATTTTAAGAATTATTTCGTTGATATTTGTTTGATAATCAAACCATAACGTTTCTTCATCTTTTTTAAACCAAGTTGTTTGTCTTTTTGCAAAACGTCTCGTGTTTTTTTTGATTTCAGATATTGCAAAATCTTTTGTAATATCACCATCAAAAAAAGAGAATAATTCTCGGTAACCTACCGTTTGTAGGGCATTTAGTTTTTTATTAGGATGTAGTTCTTTGGCTTCTTCTAACAAGCCATTTGCCATCATACGATCTACTCTTTGGTTAATTCGGTTATAAATAATTTCTCTGTCTGCATGTAATCCAATTTTAATTGAATTAAAATTTCTTGGAGCTTTTGGTTTATTTTTAAAAGTAGAGTAGGGCATATTACTGCCAATACAAATTTCTAAAGCTCTCATAATTCTATGAGGATTATCGATAGCAATCGTGTTATAGGTTTCTATATCTAATTCTTTTAATTTTTCTTGAAGTGTTTCAATTCCTCTTTCGTGTAATTGAATGGTTAAATTTTCTCTAATTTTTGGATCTATTTCTGGGAAGTAATCCAATCCTTTCAAAACAGCATCTATATACAAACCACTACCGCCAACCATAACCTGAATAGGGCTTTCTTTAAATAAAGTATCTAGTTTTTGAAGTGCATCTCTTTCAAATGAACCAACATTATAATCTTCAAAAATGCTTCTATTTTGTATAAAATGATGTTTAGCAGCTGCTAATTCATCTGTTTCAGGAACAGCAGTTCCAATAGTCATTTCTTTAAAGAACTGTCTGGAATCGCATGATATTATATCCGCATTAAAATAATTTGCTAGTTGTATGCTTAATGCAGTTTTACCAATTGCTGTAGGACCAACAATCGTTATTAAAGTATTTTTATGATTCTGCATCAGGAATTTAATTGACTACCACATTTATAACAAAATTCTGCTTTATCTTTATGATCATCTGAAGCACAACTTTTACAGGATTGTGTATTAGACTCAATGTCATTATTACTTTTAGTCATTTCTGAACTTACAATGCCTGTTGGTATTGCAATAATACCATATCCTAAAATCATAATAACACTTGCAATAAATTGCCCTAAAGGAGTTTGTGGAGCAATGTCACCAAAACCAACTGTAGTTAGTGTTACAATTGCCCAATAAATACTTTTTGGAATGTTTGTAAAACCATTTTCTTCACCTTCTACCATGTACATAATGGTTCCTAAAATGACACAAATAATCACAACAAAAAATAGAAAAACAGCAATCTTAGTTTTACTTGCTCTTAAAGCAATTAGTAATCTGTTAGAAGCGCCAACGTACCTTGTTAATTTTAAAATTCTAAAAACTCTTAACAAACGCAGAGCTCTTAAAGCAACTAGACTATGAGAACCAACTAAAATAAAAGAAAGGTATTTAGGAATTGTTGAAAGTAAATCTATAATTCCGTAAAAGCTAAAAACATATTTTAATGGTTTTTTTATAGAAATAATTCTTAAAGTATATTCGATTGAGAAAAGTATGGTGATGATCCATTCAGAAATATCTAAAAAAGTGTGATATTTTTCATCAAAACTTTTTACACTTTCGAGCATAACCAAAACAATACTAGCAATAATTGCAATTAGTAAAACAACATCAAAAAGTTTGCCTTCTTTAGTGTCTGCTTCATAAATAATTTCATGAAGTTTTTCTTTCCAATTTAATTTTGTGCTAGATGCTTCCAACTTTGATTTTTAAATACTGTTACAATACTACAAATATTTACTGGATTGGTGAAAATTTTAATTCGTTTTTCTCTTTATCTATGGGGATTTTAGAAATAAAAATAAATTTTACACATTTTTAAAACGGTACTTCAATTCTTCAGTGATTACCAAATTTATTAAAAGCAAACTAAGAAAAGGCAAAGCTGTTTCTTAGTCTAAGTGTTTTAGAGTTGTGAAACAAAAATTTCATAATTATAATATACAAAATTTCATATAAAATCTATCTGCATTAATCTTTTTTCTCTAAAAGGATATACCCACTTTCTGAAATTATAATTTGTTTATAAAATTCTTTTAAGGCATTATACTCATTTGCAGGATAAAAGCTTTTTAAGATATTTAGTCTCACATTCACAGTAATAGTATTTCCATTTTTAACTGTTTTTAAGATAAACCTGCCTCCATTATTTGGCAACGAAAAAGCTTTACTCTTTGGTAATCTAACAATGTTGTAAGCTACTGGAACCTCTAACTTTAAGTAATAATTATTTTTTCTAGAATGGGCAAAATCTATAGGGTAATTTCTTTCTTTTAATTTAAAAGGATTTTCTTTTATCCTATCAAAAAGAAAAGGGTTTATTCTTATTTTATTACCCAAAGCTTCACTCATTTCTACTCTTATCTTAAGATTTTCTTGTAAAGGTTTGTAATAGTTATCTAAATTTTTAACGTTATAATCGTCAACTTCTACGTCTTGATTTTTTGTTTCGAAATCGTCTAAATAGTCATCGCTGCTTTTTCTTGTAATGCTTTTTCTTTGGTTTGAGGCTAAATACCCTTTTCTATTAATGACTAAATCACCCGTAAAAACGCCCTCTTCATTTAAGCTTAATTTAGCGCCAACATTCTTTGAAGTTTTCATTTTTGGTTTAAGAACTGTCCAATAACTTTTTTCCTTAAAATCTAAAACTCTAGCTTCTCCATTTAAAGTTCTTACAGGAACTTGACCAAAAGGCAAAAATTTATCTGTTGCATCTAAATAGTAGTCTTTTTCTGCGATATTTACTTTTACAATTACATAGTTATAATCATAAATAACAGGAAATAGTTTTGTAGGTAATCCATTATTTCTGGTTGATAAAACGACTAAATTTGCATTTATATTTGCCGCTTCTAAGCTGTTGTATAGAGAAATATTAATCTCACCAACATCTCCTGTTTTTTCTTGAAAAGCATTTTTTACTTTAACATCTTCACTAGTCCAATATTTTTTATTCCAAGTATAATGGTCCTGAATAAAATGAAATACTTTTTTTGCTTTTTCTAAATCATTTTCTGTAGTTAAAATTGCTTTAGGAATATTTTTTCTAAAAAAACTTTTTTTAGAAGTTTGATTGTTAAAGAATTGTTTTTTTAAGCTTTTATCTGCTTGTTCCCAAGTAGTCGTTAAGTCTTCTTCAACTCCTCTATAGCTAGTATGTGATTTTAAATCGAAAGAAATTCGTGAGATATAATTTTTCTTACTTAACATATAATTTTCTTCCTTAAAAGCAGGTATATTAAGCATGCCAAAAGAGTATAAGTTACATCCTCCATCTCCAATCCCTCTAATATAAACGCATCTTTTATCTATAGAAGGTTTATTTTTATCTAATTTTAAATAACCAATAATTTTTATATTATACTTATAGTTTCCTAAAATAGAAGCATCAAATTCGCTTTTTATTTTTGGTATTTCGGATTGGAAATACCAATCATTAAGACTCAAGTATGGAGATAAAACACTGTATTTATATTCGATTACAGATCCTTCTTTAATATTAGGAAGCGTAAATTTTTTAACAACCCATTTTTCGTCTTCTTTTATTGAAAATATATCTTTATCTGATAGAGATGCAGTTTGCATGGTACCATTTTCGGCTAGATTATAAGTTGTTGCGCTAATATCTTCAACTAATTGTTTTTTATATAAATTAATCGTAATATCTGCTAAATCAAAAGAAGATTTATCTAAAATCTTAATTCTATAATAATAATCTGTTCTTGGTATCTCGTCATTATTTCTATCTGGATAATGATTTGCATGCTCATATATAACAACAGCAGCGGCAGAAGAATCTCTGTCATAAACAGTCATTTTTAATTCCTCTAAAGTCGTTTGTCCCATTTTAGAAGATTTTTCTTTCTGTGAGGCTAAATTTAAAGTGAACAAAAGCAAAATTAGGGTTAGCTTTTTCATTTTATTTTAATATTATAATACATTTAATATGTCAATTATTAATTTGTAGAACTCTGTTATACCAACATATTCTAGAGTACAGAAAAGGCTTTTTTTTACAATAGAAGGATTACATCTTTCGTTATTATTCTAAACGAATAATTTTTTGAACTTTGTTTTTATTTAAATAATTTTTTATAATATTTTTAGTTTGTATTTTATTTTCAATAGGAGTTAGAACAGATTTTAAGATATCTAATCTATTTTCTTGAAAATTTAAGTTTGTATACCCATAACCAAAAACCTCATTATTTTCTACTAAAATGACGGCGTTTTCTTCAATTTCTCTTCCTTTATCAATAAGTATAAAGTCTTCATTATTAAAATCTTGAGTACCTAGTTTTGGCTTCTTTTTAAAGTTGAATTTTGGAGATAAAGCTTCTAGTTCGATTGCGTATTTTAATAGTGTAAAAAGCTCATTACCTGTTTTGTCAAAAGAGATGGTGTGTGTTCTTTCCTGAACTTTAATAGCTCTTTTTGTTAGTTTTAAAAAGAGTTTATTTACTTCTGCTTTAATGTTTTTTCCTCTTCCTAAATAAATAACTTTTCCATTGATATCGTGAACATAAAAAAGACCTTGAACCGATGGAATTTCATCTATTAAAGTTTTTAATTTTTGTTTTTGAGACCTTCCATCAAAATATTTTATAGAACTTTGTATAATTGTTTTATTGACATCTTTATCTAACAATAATTTAAATAAATGAACAGTAGCCAAAGCGTCACCAGAAGCTCTGTGTCTATCTGTCATTGGTATTCCTAAAGATTTCGTAAGTTTTCCTAAGCTGTACGAAGGTTGGTCTAAAATTAATTTTTGACTTAATTCTACAGTACATAACGTATTTCTGTTAAAATCATAACCCAATCTATCAAATTCGGTACTTAGAATTCTATAGTCAAATGTGGTATTGTGTGCGACTAAAATACAATCGGATGTAATTTCTATAATGCGTTTGGCTACCTCATAAAATTTAGGTGCATTTTTAAGCATTTTATTACTGATTCCAGTTAGTTTTACTACAAACTCTTGAATCGGTTTCTCGGGGTTTACTAGGCTAATAAATTGGTCAACAGTATTTTGTCCATCACATTTATAAATG
>LAQA01000035.1:38185-38309 GCA_000981625.1 Flavobacteriaceae bacterium ASP10-09a | reverse complement strand
CACGGATTTGTTCAGCTATTTCTAACTCGCTATTTTTTAGTTTTTCAATCATTATTAGTGTTTTTTAATAAAATATGCACGTGTTAGTTTAAGAATATAATAGTGCACTGTTAGACTTTTTATT
>LAQA01000035.1:37750-37884 GCA_000981625.1 Flavobacteriaceae bacterium ASP10-09a | reverse complement strand
GAACTCTGATCTGAGTAGTGCGCGGTCATACACTGGATATCCAGAAACTTGAGTTTCTAGAGTTGCAGCTAAAATTTGAGGAATAGGAGCGTGCCACTGAGTTCTGCGAATTGCTTCTTTTTTGAGCGCTTGCT
>LAQA01000035.1:37054-37273 GCA_000981625.1 Flavobacteriaceae bacterium ASP10-09a | reverse complement strand
CTGGTCGTCCCCATTTTCTGATGCCCCATTCACCTATGATTTTTCCTACTGAGGTATGAACCACATGTCTGGTAGAGGTAACTCCTGCTTCTAAAGATGTAATTCCTAATCCTGCCATTGCTTTGCTTGCTTGTTGCAAAGTAAGCCCGTAGCCTTGTGAGCGCGCATCGAAGTTGAGATCTCGCTCATACAGCGTAAAGGGAATTCCACGATGCAAAC
>LAQA01000035.1:14490-36834 GCA_000981625.1 Flavobacteriaceae bacterium ASP10-09a | reverse complement strand
TTTTCCTCTTTTTTCCAATGCCCTTGCAGTCTTTACAAATATTCCAATGGGCCGCTTTATTTTTCACTTTTTATCGTTGCTTTATTGCTTCTTGATTTTTAGTACTTTTTAAATACTTAAATTTTTGTACAAACTATTTCTGCGAATATCAGGTCAGTTTTTTATTCAACTATGTTCAGTAAAAGCTGATTTGTTAGCAATTTAGCATAAATAGCAAAGTTATCTTTTTATAAATCTACAAACAAACCAAATTACTTTCTCTTGATAGAGAGCATCTGAAGGCTAAAGATAATAAATAGGCGTCATTTTGTATTTTTTTAATGGTTTCATTTATTATAAGTACATTTAAATATCTTAAAATCATATTTAATGAACATTCAAAAGCTATGTATCCTTTTATTTTTAGTGTCTACTATGAACCTTTTTTCCCAAGAAAATTATTTAGGGGAAGGTCCTTTTGAACAATTAATTATTAGAGGAGTAACCTTAATCAATGGAGATGGTTCACCACCGATGGGGCCTGTTGATATTGTCGTTGAGAATAATACAATTTTAAGTATTAACGGTGTTGGCTATCCAGGCATTGAAATTAAAGAAAGTGATCGTCCTAAATTAAAAAAAGGCGGTAAAGAGTTAGATGCAAATGGTATGTATTTATTACCTGGTTTTATAGACATGCATGGTCATATTGGAGGAGCATCTCAAGGAGCAAATCCAGAGTATGTTTTTAAATTATGGATGGCTCATGGAATTACTACAGTTCGACAACCAAGCGGAAGAGGCGTAAAGGAAGTAAATGAGTTAAAGAGAAAAAGTAAAAATAATGAAATTGTAGCACCAAGAATTTTTGGTTATACAGGTTTTGGACAGGGTGTTAAAAAAACAATTTCTACCGAACAAGAGGCGAGAGCATGGGTAAGAGAAAATGCAAAAAATGGTGCAGATGGTATTAAGTTTTTTGGCGCGGAACCAGAAATTATGTCAGCTGCCTTAGATGAAAATCAAAAGTTAGGTTTGGGTTCCGCTTGTCATCATGCACAATTAAGTGTTGCGCGTTGGAATGTATTGCATTCTGCAAGAGCAGGCTTAACATCTATGGAACATTGGTACGGTTTGCCAGAAGCGTTGTTTGAAGATAGAACCGTTCAAAATTATCCTTTAGATTATAATTATAAAAATGAACAGCATCGTTTTGAAGAAGCAGGAAAATTATGGGCACAAGCGGCAAAACCCTTTTCAAAACATTGGAATAATGTAATGAATGAATTAATAGCATTGGATTTTACATTAGATCCTACCTTTAATATTTATGAAGCAAGTAGAGATTTACATAGAGCAAGAAGAGCGGAATGGCATGAAGCATATACGCTACCTTCTTTATGGAAATTTTATGAACCAAGTAAAATATCGCACGGTTCTTATTGGCATGATTGGGGAACAGAACAAGAAGTTTCTTGGAGAAAGAATTATCAATTATGGATGACGTTTATAAACGAATATAAAAATAGAGGAGGTAGAGTTACTGCTGGATCAGATTCTGGATTTATTTATCAATTATATGGGTTTGCGTACATAAGAGAGTTGGAATTGTTGCGGGAAGCAGGTTTCCATCCTTTAGAGGTAATTCGTGCAGCGACATTAAACGGCGCAGAAGCCCTAGGTTGGGATGATAAAATTGGTTCTATCCAAATAGGTAAATTGGCCGATTTTGTAATTGTTGATGAAAATCCTTTGGCTAATTTGAAAGTTTTATATGGAACAGGAGCTGTAAAATTGACAAAGGATAATGAGGTTATTAGAGCTGGTGGTGTAAAGTATACTATAAAAGATGGTGTTATTTATGATGCTAAAAGATTACTTGCTGATGTTCAAAAAATGGTTGAAGCTGAAAAAGCAAAAACAAATTGGAAATTGACGCAACCAGGCATGAAAGAGTAAAAATAGTACGGAAGAAAAATGATGATTAGAACACCTAAATAAAATCGATAATTTGAGTTTTTCGCTAACGATTGCGCTAAGGTTCGCTGCTTGTTTCAGTAACTAATAGAGTACACAAATTATAGACTAACCTTCTTTAGGGAAGGTAGAGAATTTAAAGTAAATTACAAAAGTAGACTAAAAACTGCATTGAATTATACAGGTTAATATGGTTAGTTGATTTTGCGATTTAATTAGATTTGAGTGCAGTAAATAATTATTAATTAGACAATACTACTTCTATTGGCATTATAAAATTAGTGTCATTTTTGATGTTTCTATAAATTTCCCATTTATTAGCGTTTAGCAAGTAAAGGTGGCCAAAATCTTTATGTTTTAATTTCTTTTTTGTTACATTAATTGCAGGAGCATAATGAGATACTTCACTCTTATATTTCTCAAAACTCATTACCAGAGGATCTAGGGAGATATATTGAAATCTTTTCATCTTTTTATCTTTCCTCTTTAAATGACCTGTATTACTGGCAAAATATTTTGGATATGTTGACGTTTCCATAGGGGCTATAAAAGTCATATTCATAGGTGTAATTATTTTTTCGATGGCTATAAAAAAGCCATCTTCTGGTACTTCTATATCAAATTCAGAAAGATCTATATGGTATGTTTTTTGCTTTTCAATAACCGTTATGATTAAACTTTTGGTTAAGAGATCATTTTTAGGAGTCCCTTTAATTTTATCTTTAGTAAGAATTCGTATTCTAGCTTTTGCAGGTGAATGAAATTTTTCTTTAAATGTAATTGTTACATCTTTTAAATACTCACAGCATTTATCAGCACTATTGTTTTTGATAAATTGAGCGAACATCGTTATACTTCTTTTTTTAAGAATTCCTAGTTTTTTTCCTTTTGTAGAACCAAGTGATATTTCCTTAGCTTCTGATCTACGGATAATTACTTCCTGTAAAACTTCTGTTTTTGGTTTTAAATAAAAACTTTTGTTTTGAAGTTCCGAAGTATTTACCAATCTATCTTCATATCCTAAACAAGAGATAAATACTTTAGAGTCTAAATATTTTTGCTCAACGATAAGTGTAAAACCGCCATTTTCGTTTGTAGAGGTTCCAAAACTGCCAAAATCTTTAAAACTTACATGGGCATACTCTATAGGTTCTTTAGTTATCAAATCTAATATTTGACCATTGAAAGTTACAATTTGAGCAGAAATCGTATTTGTTATGATGAAAATAATAAATAAAAAGGGTTTCATGATTTTAGGCGTTTTCGAATTAATTATTAATGAAGTGCGATATTTAGTAGTATTTAATTCACCAATATTATTGGATACAGCTCCTCTTTTTGTATTCATATTACGAATGCATGCATGATGAATTGTTAATCCATTTAATTTGGCTTTACGCTCGACTATTTTTTTTCTTGCGATAGCATTCGATTCATAAATAAAACAGATACTTTTTAGAATAGTATATATTTAATGCTACAAAGAAATATAAAGAGACTCTTAAAAATGTATTAACAGATTTGTAATTTTTTGTTAAAGTGGTATTTATAGAACAATCATAGGGACTGCTGCGCTAAAATAATATTAGAATAATTTACCTTATTTTGTTATTTAGATAAATTATCTATAAGTTGGGTTTTGGCATTTCAATAGAGTTTCTGAGATTCTACGTTTTAAGCCTACAGAAAATTCGTGGATGATATTATGCCTCTTTTTCCTTTCGATACTTTCCTCTAGGTCCATCACCTTGGCGAAGTACAATTTTAGAATGAAGTAACTTTGCAGCTTCTGCAGAGCTCTTAACTTTGGAAGCACTCCGTTCTAACATTTCAGTTTCAAATTCAGTTAATACACTTTTTCGTATTCCAATTTCCTTCCATTGGGATAAAGAATTGCATCCTTCTGAGATTCCTCGAGCTAAAGATAAGGCATCTAATAAAGCCTGATTTGCACCTTGTCCTTTGAATGGACTCATCGGATGCGCTGCATCTCCAATCAGTGTAACTTTAGTTCCTTTTTCTAACAAATCAGGCTTGAGTAGTTCTCGGTCATACACAGGATAACCAGAGATTTGAGCTTCTTGAGTAGCTGCTAAAATTTGAGGAATAGGATCGTGCCATTCCGTCCTGCGGCAGGCTTCTTCTTTCAGTGCTTTTGCTCCTTTTACACTTAATTCCTTGGCCTTTTTCTCGGGCATTGGAAAACTAAGTTGCCACATTATAGTATCCGATGCATAAGGCATCATGTAGATGCGCTCATTTCCATTAGCGGTTTGAAATACGGTAGCTGAATCGAGTAAAGAACTCTCAATGTTTTTTAGATTATTCAAAGGACAAATCCCTAAAATTACGATGCAATCAAGGTAACGTAAAGGAGTAATATCCTCACCAATTAATAGTCTTCTAACTTTACTACGAATACCATCAGCTCCAACCACAAGATTTGCTTTAGTGGTCTTTATCTCACCTTTCACTTTAAATTTCAGGTCCACACTTTCGTTTTCAAATTCATTAAAATTCAATAATTGGTGGTTCCATTGTACGGCATTATGTCCATCGAGTTGCTCAAGCAAAGCTAAGCGCAAAGCCTGCCTTGCAATATGGATATTCTTGCGCTTTGGAGCTGCTTTTATTTCTGACCGTCCCCATTTTCTGATTCCCCATTCCCCAATAACTTTGCCTTCTGTGGTATGAACTAAATGTTTGGTTGAGGTTACGCCCGCTTCTAATGAGAGAATGCCCAATCCAGCAAGTGCTTTACTTCCTTGTTGCAATGTGAGTCCATAGCCTTGAGACCGAGTATCGAAGCTACAATCTCGTTCATAAAGCGTAAATGGTATTCCACGGTGCAAGCAAGCTACAGCTAATGCAATTCCTGCGATTCCACCACCAATAATAGCAACATGTGGGTATTTTTCTTTGTCCGCCAAAGGATGGTTAGAAGAGCTAATTAACCCAGATCCTTTACAATTCGAGCATGTATCTAGTTGCCCTTTAGGACGAACTGGAGCAGTTCCTTCACAATTTGTTTTTTTAAATTGATCCAATTCCATTTGATAGTGGAGTCGCAGTTTCTTGCGGAGGTTCTTCCTTTTTTTGCCACGACCTTTACAGTTCTGACAAATAATCCAATGACCTTTTTTATTCTTCTCCTTTTCCACCTGCTTTATCTTTAATCAAGTTCAACATAAGTTAGTAAAGTTTCTTTTTTAAGTTCAGAAACAAACCAAATTATTTTCTCACAGCAATCATCATATGAGGACTAAAAGGCAACAAGTACTCATCATTTTGAGTAAGATTTTGCAATGCTTTTAATGTCTTGGATTTTTTTTTGTCGATCATATTTGCAAAATATTCATTGTCTAACCAAATCATTCCTTCTACTGCAAACAGGTTTATAAATTTGAGATTTTGCTCTAAGAATTCTGCTTTTAAACCCTGAGGTTTGTGATAAAAGGCATCTGCTAATAAAAAAGGAAAATCTTTTGGTGCGTTATGAGTTCCAGTAGTGAGCTCTTCTTTGCACATCTCAAAAAATGATTTAGCGTGCAGCATTCCATTCATTAAGCCAACAACTGTAGAAGCTGTCGCATTAATTGCAAAGCCTAAAATAACTCCGCCTTTTTTTAAAACTCTTTTGGCTTCTATAATTGCAGCAACTCTATCTTCCCTTTTTTGCAAGTGATATAAAGGTCCGTGTAAAATCACCAAGTCAGCAGAATCATTTTTAAAAGGCAATTTTTTAGCTTCGCCAATAGCAACAGAAAAAGGTTTCTTTAGTTTTCTAGCTCTTTTTTCAGCCAATTTAATATGCTTTAAAACAGGTTCTACTAAGTGAACTGTATGTCCATTTTTTGCGAGCCATTCAGAATATTTTCCTGTTCCACCACCAACATCAATAATTGTGGTATTTGGTTTAGAAATATGAAGTTCTATTAGGTCTTTAATACGTTCAAACTCAAAAATCCCCATTCCTTTTTCAAGTCTAGTTTCTTCGGATGCTTTGTTGTAGAAGTCTTCTAGTTCTTTGCTAATCAGTTTTTTGTTTTTCATCTATAATCGCTAAATACCGGGATAAAATTTTAATCAAATGTATTGTATTAATTGAAATTTTAATCAAATAATTACAATCCATTTTATATTTTCTTATATTTAACTATTATTTTTAAGCAACAAATTTAATAACAGCAGTATGCAACAAACCAAGTATTATTTCACACTAATTTGCACATTTATATGTATAAATTCAATAGTAGCTCAAGATTATTATTATAAAGAAAAAGCCCCTTTTAATCTAGATATTCCAACTCCTGAAGCGTTTTTAGGGTATGAAATTGGAGAACATCATACTAGACACGATTTAATTGTAGCTTATTTAGTAAAGTTGGCTGAAGTTTCAAATCGAGCAAGTATAGAAATTTACGGTGCAACGCATGAAAAACGTAAGTTGGTTATGTTTACAGTGACATCTCCTGAGAATTTAAAAAACTTAGAAGCTATAAAATCAAGTCATTTACAATTTGTAAATCCAGCAAAAAGCCCTAAAAATTATGAAGAAGTTCCTGTATTTATTCAGTTGGGTTATAATGTGCATGGAAATGAACCTTCTAGTTCTGAAGCAGCTCTATTAGCGGCCTATACTTTAGTCGCATCTAATAGTTTAGAGGTTTTAAATTATTTAGAAAAATCAGTCATATTTATAGATCCTACAATTAATCCTGATGGAAGAGACCGACACACACAATGGGTAAATCAATATCAAGCAAAAACCTTAGTATCAGATAATATCGATGCGGAACATATGGAAGCTTGGCCAAGAGGGAGAACGAATCATTATTGGTTTGATTTGAATAGAGATTGGTTATTAGCGGTGCATCCAGAAAGTCAAGGAAAATTAAAATGGATGCATACTTGGTACCCAAATGTTGTAACAGATTTTCACGAAATGGGTACTAATAGTCATCACTTTTTTGAGCCGATGAAACCAATTGGTTCTTTGGATCCTATTATGCCAAAAGAAAACTATGAGGATTTAAATGATTTATTTGCACCTTATTTTTCAGATGCATTAGATAAAATAGGTTCTTTATATTATACTAAAGAATCTTTTGATGGAACGTATCCTGGATATGGATCTTCTTATCCAGATTTACAAGGAGGTTTGGCATTGCTTTTTGAACAAGCAAGTTCTCGCGGACATATTCAGGATACTGATTATGGTAAAATTACGTTTGCTTTTACCATCAGAAATCAATTCACTTCTACTTTTGCGACGATTAAAGCAGCGGTCGAAAATAAAGGCTATCTTAGAAAATATCAGCAAGAATTTTTTAAATCTTCACTTACAAAAAAAGCAAAATCAGGATTTTCTGGTTATGAGTTTCAAGAAAAATATGATCAGAATAGAAAGAAAGCTTTTATAGCACAATTATTAACCCACAAGATTAAGGTTTATAAAAAAGGAGATACGTATACGGTTCCTTTAAAACAGCCTCAGCATAGAATGGTGCAAACGATGTTTGAAACCTATGATAAGTACAGAGATAGTGTATTTTATGATGCTTCTGCTTGGAGTGTTGCGAACTTTTATAATATTAAATATAAAGGAGTGAAATCTGTTAAGTTAGGAACAGAAGTTACTTCAGTAAAAGGAATCGTTCAAAATATTAAAATTAAAAAAGCAGCATATGCGTATATTGTAAATTGGGATGATTATAATACTCCTGCGGCTTTATATTACATGCAATCTAAAGGATTAAAAGTTGCGGCAGCTTTCAAGCCTTTTACAATCAATACTTTTAACGGAGAAATTAATTTTAATTACGGAAGTTTATTAATTCCTGTCGGCAAACAAAAAAAATCAAGTGCAGTTGTTCATCAAATTATTTTAGAGGCACAAGAGAAATTTAAGGTTCCTGTATTTGGTACTAATAGCGGATATAGTCTGAAAGGAATTGACTTAGGTAGTAATAATTTTAGAGTTTTAAAAAAGCCTAAAGTTGCCATGTTAATTGGTGAAGGTGTTAGTTCATACGAAGCAGGAGAAGTTTGGCATTTGTTAGATACACGTATTCATATGCCCATTACTAAAATAAGAATGAATAATTATAGCAGAGCCAATTTAGATACATACAATACTTTGGTAATGGTATCAGGGAATTACAATCAGTTAGATTCTTTGAAAAGACAAAAGCTAAAAAATTGGACAGCTAAAGGAAATACTTTAATTACGATAGCTGGAGGCTCTAAATGGCTGATTGATAAAAAAATGGTAAAAGAAAGTTTGACGAAGGATGCGAATTTAAAAGTAAAAAAAGAAGAAAAGGAAAAAAAAGTAACAAAGAGATTGCCATACGTAGAAGCATCAGAACATATAGGGAGAGAACGTTTAGGAGGTGCTATTTTTGAGGTAGATTTAGATTTAACACATCCATTAGGATTTGGATACCGCTCATCAAAATTACCTGTTTATAAAAATAACTTGGTATTTTTAGCACCTAGCAAGAACGCATACGCTACCATAGCAAAATATACAGAGAATCCTCATATTGACGGATTTATCTCCAAAAATAATTTAGAAAAATTCATCAAACCTTCAGCATCCATAATTGTAAGTGCAATCGGTAAAGGTAGAGTTGTCTTATTCGCAGATAACCCTAACTTTAGAGGGGCTTGGTATGGCACAAATAAATTATTTTTAAATGCATTGTTTTTTGGAGAAAAAATAAATGTTCCTAAATAAAAAGTAATTTTATTTAGGAACATTATAGTAGTAATTATGTAGATAAAAACAAGCATATAATTATATGCTTGTTTTTATCTATTGCTGATCTTTTTTAAAACCATATAGATTTTGATTTATAAAACTGGTTGGGAATTTATCATCGCCTTTAAAACCAATTTCTAAGTTTCCACTATCTTCAGGAATGTAATTTGTTTTAAAAATATAATCCCAAATACTTAAGCTAATTCCATAATTCATTCCATTTCTTCCTTCAGGTACTTCATATGCATGATGATATAAATGCATCACTGGATTATTTAATATATATTTAAAGATTCCCCAAGTAACTTTAATATTAGCATGATTAAAGTGGCCAATTGCAATGGCAATAAAATGTACGATGTAAGCTTGCTCAGGTTCAAAACCACCAATAATCATTACGCCAAAAGTTTTTAGTGGTTTATAAAAAATGTTTTCCAACCAATGGTATCTTAAATGTGCTGCAAAGCCCATTTCCTTTACACTGTGATGTACTTTGTGAAACTTCCACAGGAAACTGTATTTATGTAATAATACATGTGTAAACCATTGTACAAAATCAAGTATAATAAAGAATACTAATAATTGTAACCAGGGTGTCCAATGCGAGATATCAAAAAGAGCAAGACTTTTTGATGTAATATTGAATTCACTAAATAGCAACCCTAGAATCATATAAACTCCGCTAATAATAATTGAGAAAACAAAAAAATTAGAAAACATATAAAATATATCCAACCAAAAATCACGTCTAAATATAGCCTGCTGCTTTCTCCAAGGAAAGGCTATTTCTAAAGCCCAAACAAAAAGAGAAATAGCAATAAGTCCCCAAAAATAATTTGTGTACCAAGGCACTTCAAAGATGATAGACTTCCATGTCCAATCTAATGTTCCTGTAAAAGCATTTATAAATGCGTTTAAATATTTTTCCATTATAATAATTTTCTATAGTATACCAGTCAATATTTGGTAAAACCGTTCGTCTTACTTTTATAGTATAGGGTAATTGGGGTCTAAATAATTTGCAATTATCTTTTGATTACCTAATAATTCTTATCGGTTCTGTGTTCCAGTTTTCTAAAGATTTTTTAATTTAAAATTTTAAATTAAAAATCTAGAATATTTATCTGCAAAAATAAGCAAAATAGAATCTTTAAGAAAAAAAACGACCCTAGTTAATCTGTTTTTTCTGTTTTTATTTTTTTAAACTCTTTATAATCAATCATTAAATAGCTTTTACTGTAATTCTATGATTAAATACCCTTTAGGATTCTATTCGACTAATAGCATTTGTTGCACAACACTATTGATATCTGTTGATCTTGCCTAAATCAAAAAATTTAAAATATTATTAAGGCTTTATTAGTCTTTAAGAAGCTGAGATTTGTTGCCTAAATAGATCTAAATTAAGCAAATTACCTATTGAACGACTTTACGTTGTTAAATAAATTTGTTTAAATAAATAATAATTTAAGAAATGACGTTTTTGGAAACTACCTATATCACACTTAGTGGAACAAAAAAAATTATAGAAATACGAAGAAAAAAACCAACACAATGGGTTATTTATAAAGATGACAAACCTTCATATTATGTAGATTTTCACGATTTAGAAAAAGATTCAAACTGTATGATGAATAGTTTGGTTTTATGTGCAAAGAGATCTCTAAAAGAAGTTTTATTGCTTATTAATAAAAAAAATAATATTAATTTATCAATACCTAAAATTTCCCGTTTAGGTCTTAAAAAGAAAATAAAATCTGAATTAATAGAGTTAAGTTTAGAGCCTATTCCAGAAGAATGGTTGTCTTATTCTTTCTGAATTTCTGGGATAACAAGTTCGCACTTGTTAAATTAAATAGAAGTTTTAACTAAAATTCAATTTATTAAAAATGTCAAACAGTCGCACTAAAAATTTATCAGAACAAAGAATAAAAATAATTTTTGTTATTTCTATTTCCTGCTTTTTAGTATCTTTTATTTTTCTTGTTTTAGGTATCTTTTTCTTTTAAGAAATTACTTATTCATTATCATTTTTTTAATTATGTTTTTAAACAATTAAAAAGATCATCTAAAATTTACGTACCTAAAATTCCTACTGTTTTTATTGAAACTTCCATTAAAAGTAAAAATATTTCTTTTTTTGATATATAAGAGTCACTTAATAAATCTAAAGTTATTAAATAACTTTATTTAATTCCATATTAAAAAAATACTTATAAGGTTTTAAAGCAAATTTAGAAAGATTTAGTCGAATTCATAAGAAGTAAAAAAAGACCTCAAAGATTTTCAAGATCTGTGAGGTCTGTATTATAATTTATGCAACTTAATCAATTTTCTACTTACATGTTTCTTCTATACTGACCACCAACTTTAAATAAGGCTTCTGTAATTTGTCCTAACGAACAAAACTTGGTTGCTTCCATTAATTTGTCAAATAAATTTTCATTCTGAATAGCAGCCTCTTGTAAAATTACAATCTGCTTTTCAACCTTTCCAAGGTTCGCTTTATTTAGTAGCTCTTTAGTTTTGATTTGATATTGCTTTTCCTCTTCTGTTGCACGAATAACTTCTTCTGGCTGAACTGTAGGCGATCCTTTAGAACTTAAAAAAGTATTTACACCAATAATAGGAAATTCTCCATTGTGTTTTAACGTCTCATAATACATACTTTCTTCCTGTATTTTAGAACGTTGATACATCGTTTCCATAGCGCCTAAAACACCACCGCGTTCTGTAATTCTATCGAATTCTAATAAAACAGCTTCTTCAACTAAATCAGTTAATTCTTCAATTATAAAAGCACCTTGAATCGGATTTTCATTTTTTGTTAACCCTAATTCTTTGTTGATAATCAACTGAATAGCCATTGCTCTTCTTACAGATTCTTCCGTTGGAGTCGTGATCGCCTCGTCATATGCATTTGTATGCAAAGAGTTACAGTTATCGTTTATCGCATATAAAGCTTGCAACGTAGTTCTAATGTCATTAAAGTCAATTTCTTGCGCGTGTAAAGAGCGTCCAGAAGTTTGAATGTGATACTTTAACATTTGTGCTCTTGGGTTTGCACCGTACTTAATCTTCATCGCTTTTGCCCAAATTTTACGAG
The DNA here is from genome assembly GCA_000981625.1 of Flavobacteriaceae bacterium ASP10-09a. Taxonomy (GTDB): domain Bacteria; phylum Bacteroidota; class Bacteroidia; order Flavobacteriales; family Flavobacteriaceae; genus Polaribacter. Next base: position 25,006 of record LAQA01000035.1, on the reverse strand, counting down.
CAACGCGCCCAATTACAGAATATTCTGGATCAATTCCGTTTGAAAAGAAAAACGATAAGTTTGGCCCAAATTTATTGATATCCATTCCACGTGATAAATAATATTCTACATATGTAAATCCGTTAGATAGTGTTAATGCCAATTGTGTAATTGGGTTGGCACCAGCTTCCGCAATGTGATATCCAGAAATAGAAACCGAATAAAAATTACGTACTTGTTTTTCGATGAAATATTCTTGAACATCACCCATTAACCTTAAGGCAAATTCTGTAGAAAAAATACAGGTATTTTGTGCTTGATCTTCTTTTAAAATATCAGCTTGTACCGTTCCTCTAACTTGCACTAAAGTGCTTGTTTTTATTTGTTGATATACATCTGAAGGTAAAACTAAATCTCCAGTTAATCCTAATAGCATTAAACCTAAACCATTATTTCCCTCAGGTAATTTTCCTTGGTAAACAGGTCTTTCTAATCCTTTTGAATCATAAATTTCTTGAAACTTTGCTTCAACTTGTTTCTCTAATTTATTTTCTGTAATGTATTTCTCACAATTTTGATCGATGGCAGCATTCATAAAGAATCCTAATAACATTGGAGCGGGTCCATTTATTGTCATAGAAACCGAAGTCATATGATGACTTAAGTCAAATCCAGAATATAATTTTTTAGCATCATCTAAACAACAAATTGAAACTCCTGCATTTCCTATTTTACCATAAACATCTGGTCTGCGTCCGGGATCATTTCCATATAAAGTAACAGAATCAAAAGCCGTTGAAAGGCGTTTTGCATCCATACCTAAACTTACATAATGAAATCTGCGATTCGTTCTTTCTGGGCCACCCTCACCAGCAAACATTCTTGTTGGGTCTTCACCTGTTCTTTTAAAGGGATACAACCCTGCTGCATAGGGAAATTCTCCTGGAACATTTTCTTGTAAATTCCAACGTAATAAATCTCCCCAAGCTTGATACTTCGGTAAACTTATTTTAGGTATTTGTGAGTGTGAAAGCGACTCGCTGTGTGTTTCGATATGTATTTCTTTATCACGAACTTTAAACGTGTAAATAGGGTCTTTGTATTTCTGAACCTTTTCTTGCCAGTTTAAAATAACTTTCCAATTATAAGGATTTAAATTCAGTTTTATTTTTTCAAATTGGGCAAAAAGCAACTTTAAAAACGCTGTGTCATCTTCAGATATTTCAAGAGAAAAAATTTCATCAGAATTTAATCCTGATTTTATAAGGTGAGATTGCTTTGTTCCCTGCAATTGTGAATTACTTTCGTTCTCAGTTAACGATAAAATTGTTTGATAAATTCCATATAATTTTTGAGCAACAACAACTTGTTCATCAACTTTTTTATCGTAGCCTCTGTTGCTTTCTGCAATTTCAGATAGATAACGAACTCTTGCAGGTGGAATTACAAATATTTTCTCAGACATTTCTTTGGTGATTTTCATAGTAGATTTTAAATCTACAGCTGTTTTTTCAACCAATTTATCCATAATACTTTTATATAAAGTATTCATTCCTGGATCATTAAATTGAGATGCAATTGTACCATACACAGGTAAATCATCTTGATGAATATGCCATAAATTATTATTACGCATATATTGTTTTTTTACATCCCTAACGGCGTCTAAAGCACCTCTCTTATCAAATTTATTAATGGCAACTAAATCAGCATAATCAAGCATGTCAATCTTCTCTAATTGCGTAGCGGCTCCAAATTCTGGAGTCATTACATATAAAGAAGTGTCAGAATGTTCTATGATTTCGGTATCGGATTGTCCAATTCCAGAAGTTTCTAAAATAATTAAATCGAATTCAGCAGCTTTTAAAACTTGTACAGCTTCGTTTACATATTTAGACAATGCTAAATTAGATTGACGAGTTGCCAAAGAACGCATATAAACACGAGGGTTATTAATGGCATTCATACGAATTCTATCTCCTAAAAGTGCACCACCAGTTTTTCTTTTTGATGGATCAACAGAAATTAAACCAATAGTTTTTTCTGGAAAATCAATTAAAAAACGACGTACTAATTCATCAACTAAAGAAGATTTTCCTGCACCACCAGTTCCTGTAATTCCTAAAACTGGCGTCTTAGAATCTTTATTTTTAGTGTGAATTTTATCTAAAGTGTCTTTTGCAACTTCAGGGAAATTTTCTGCGGAAGAAATGACTCTTGCAATGCTTCCAATTTCTTTTCTTGATAAATCATCAAGAGAAACTTTTAGTTTATCTCCAAGAGCAAAATCAGATATTGAAACTAAATCATTAATCATTCCTTGCAAACCAAGTGCACGACCATCATCCGGAGAATAAATTCTTGTAACTCCATACGCCATTAATTCTTTAATTTCTTCAGGAAGGATGACACCACCACCACCACCAAAAATTTTGATATGGGTTGCACCTTTTTCTTTCAATAAATCATACATATATTTAAAATACTCATTGTGCCCACCCTGGTAAGAAGTAATTGCAATTGCATTTACATCTTCTTGAATGGCACAATTTACCACTTCTTCTACGCTTCGGTCATGACCTAAATGTATGACTTCAACTCCTGTAGATTGTATAATTCTACGCATAATATTGATGGCAGCGTCATGTCCGTCAAAAAGAGCGGCAGCAGTTACAATACGTACTTTATATTTGGGTTTATAAGTTTCAATTTGTTCCATTCGTAATAAATGTTTGATTTTAGTCTCGCAATTTACGAAAATCTTAAAAAAAAACGTAAATCTTTAAAGGTTTATAAATTTACTTCTAAAAAAGAAATATATTTGTAATATTATTACATTCTAATTTTTTTATATGACTTTTAAAGAACAAATTCAACAAGGAATTCCAGATATTTTACCAAACAAAATTGGTTACGATTTAGAAATGAATCATGCGCCAAAAAGAAAAGATATTTTATCTGCGGATGAAAAAAAGTTGGCGTTAAGAAATGCATTGCGTTATTTTGATAAAAAACATCATGCTGAATTATTGTTAGAATTTGTTGATGAGTTAGATAAGTATGGGCGAATTTATATGTACAGATTTAGACCAACCTATAGAATGTATGCAAGAAATATTGCAGAATACCCAGGAAAATCAGAACAAGCAAAGGCAATAATGCTAATGATTCAAAATAATTTGGATTATGCAGTTGCGCAACATCCACATGAATTAATTACTTACGGAGGAAATGGCGCGGTTTTTCAAAATTGGGCGCAGTATGTTTTAACGATGAAATATTTATCAGAAATGACTGATAAACAAACGTTAACAATGTATTCAGGACATCCAATGGGTTTGTTTCCATCCAACAAAAATGCACCAAGAGTTGTTGTTACAAACGGAATGGTAATCCCTAATTACTCAAAGCCAGATGATTGGGAGAAAATGAATGCGTTAGGAGTTTCTCAATACGGACAAATGACCGCTGGAAGTTACATGTATATAGGGCCTCAGGGAATTGTTCATGGAACTACAATTACAGTTTTAAACGGATTCAGAAAAATAAAGAAAGAGCCAAAAGGGAATTTATTTGTAACTTCTGGTTTAGGAGGAATGTCCGGAGCACAACCAAAAGCAGGTAATATTGCAGGTTGTATTACCGTGTGTTCTGAGGTGAATCCTAAAATTACACAACTACGCTTAGATCAAGGCTGGATCGATGAAAAAATTACTGATTTAGATGAATTAGCCGCTAGAGTAAAATCAGCAAAAGAGCATAAAGAAACGGTATCTATTGCATACTTAGGTAACACAGTTGATGTTTGGGAGAAGTTCGATACAGAAAATATTTTTATTGATTTAGGAAGTGATCAAACTTCTTTACATAATCCTTGGGCTGGAGGTTATTATCCAGCTGATATTTCTTTTGAAGATGCCAATACAATGATGGCTGAAAACCCGGAGTTATTCAGAGAAAAAGTTCAAGAAACACTAAGAAGGCACGCAAATGCAATTAATAAGCATACTGTAAAAGGAACGTATTTCTTTGATTATGGAAATGCATTTTTATTAGAATCAAGTAGGGCAGGAGCAGATGTTATGTCCGAAAACAAGATCGATTTTAAATACAATAGTTACGTGCAAGATATCATGGGGCCGATGTGCTTTGATTATGGTTTTGGTCCTTTTAGATGGGTTTGTGCGTCAGGAAATCCTGAAGATTTAGCTAAAACGGATGCAATTGCTTGTAAAGTTTTAGAAAAAATTAAAAAGAATTCTCCAGAAGAAATTCAGCAACAAATGACTGATAATATTCAATGGATAAAAGGGGCTCAGGAAAATAAATTAGTAGTGGGTTCGCAGGCAAGAATCTTATATGCAGATTCTGAAGGAAGAATTAAAATTGCCAAAGCATTTAATAAGGCCATTAAAAAAGGAGAGATTGGAGCTGTTGTTTTAGGTAGAGATCATCATGATGTTTCTGGTACAGATTCACCTTACAGAGAAACTTCTAATATTTATGATGGATCAAAATTCACAGCAGATATGGCTATTCAGAATGTTATTGGAGATAGTTTTAGAGGCGCTACTTGGGTTTCTATACATAATGGTGGAGGAGTTGGTTGGGGAGAAGTAATAAATGGAGGATTTGGCATGCTTCTTGATGGAAGTAAGTCGGCATCAAAACGACTAGAATCAATGCTTTTTTGGGATGTAAATAACGGAATTTCTAGAAGAAGTTGGGCAAGAAACAAAGAAGCTGTTTTTGCGATTAAAAGAGCAATGAAAGCTAAAAAAGACTTGCAAGTTACACTTCCTAATATCGTTGATGATGCTTTAATAGATTCAATAACTTAAAATTATTTATGATGAAAAAATATTTTCTTTTATTATTTACTGTGGTTTTATTCTTTTCTTGTAGCTCCGTGAGAGTTGTTACGGATTATGACGATAAAGTAGATTTTAATCAATACAAGACCTTTGCATTCTACAAGACAGGAATTGATAAAGCCGAAATTTCTGACTTAGATAAAAAACGAGTATTAAGAGCAATAGAGTCAGAATTGGTAGCGCAAGGATTTACAAAATCCAAAAACCCTGATATGTTAGTGAGTTTTTTTACAAAATCTAGACGAAAAGTTAATGTTAATCAAAATAATAACTTTGGTTATGGTTTAGGTTGGGGTTGGAATCCTTGGATGAGAAATGGACTGAACAATAGCATCCAAGTAAATCAATATACTGAAGGAACATTATTTATAGATTTTATAGATACTTCTAAGAAAGAATTAGTTTGGCAAGGAATAGGAACAGGAGCATTAGTAGTTCAGAATAGAGAAAAAAAGGAAGTAAGAATTAAAAAGTTTGTAAAAGAAATTATTTCTAGATTTCCACCTGGAAAAAAGGAGTAATTCTTAAAAAATAAGTAAATAAAAAAACTCCGAGCTTTAATAGTTCGGAGTTTTTATGTGTATATGTTTTTAAAATCTAGCTAATATTTGCAGATTTTACAGTTTTAATAATTCTACCTGCAATCTTATAAGGATCTCCATTAGAAGCAGGTCTCCTATCTTCTAGCCAGCCTTTCCAACCTTTTTCTACAGTTATAATCGGTATTCTAATTGAAGCACCTCTATCTGAGATTCCGTAAGAGAAGTCGTGAATAGAAGCAGTCTCATGATCACCGGTTAAACGTTGGTCGTTGTACTCACCATAAACAGCCATATGTTCTTTAGTAAGTGGTCTAAATGCTTCACAAATTTTCTCATATGTTTCTTGAGAACCACAAGTTCTTAAAACTGTATTAGAGAAGTTTGCGTGCATACCAGAACCATTCCAGTCTAAATCTTTACCTAATGGTTTTGGGTGGTACTCTATATAATAACCATGTTGTTCAGTTAATCTATCTAATAGGTAACGAGAAATCCAAATTTCATCACCCGCTTGTTTTGCACCTTTTGCAAATAATTGATATTCCCATTGACCGGAAGCAACCTCTTGGTTAATTCCTTCAAAATTTAAACCAGCATCAATACATAAATCTGCATGCTCTTCAACTAAAAGTCTACCATGTGTGTTTTTACCACCAACAGAACAGTAATACATTCCTTGTGGTGCAGGATAACCTCCTATAGGAAAACCTAAAGGCAATTGTGTTTTATTGTCCATAATAAAATATTCTTGTTCGAAACCAAACCAGAAATCGTTATCATCATCATCTATTGTAGCTCTTCCGTTAGAAACATGTGGTGTACCGTCAGCATTTAAGACCTCTGTCATTACTAAGTAACCATTTCTTCTTGCAGGATCTGGATAAATTGCAACTGGTTTTAATAAACAGTCAGAGGAACCTCCTGAAGCTTGTTTTGTAGATGAACCGTCAAAAGACCAGTTGTCTAGTTCCGCCACAGTGCCTTGAAAGTTTTCATGTTCTTCAACTTTGGTTTTACTTCTCATGTTTTGAGTTGGATGATATCCGTCTAACCAAATGTATTCTAACTTAATTTTTGCCATAATAATTGTTTGTATGATGTTAACACTGCAAAAATGAAATAATTTACCTACATATCAAAAAATATAGGGGTAATTTTTTTAAAAATTATAAAAAATAACTTTATCCCTAATTTTTATGGGGTATATTTGTTTTTAAAATAAATTTTACCATCAAAAATTAATATTATGTCAACAGTTAGGTTTAATGCATTACAAGAAACATTAAATAGAAGTGCAATAAAGGTCGAAGAAAATGAGAAGAGATCTGTTTTGTTTGGTAAGAATGTTTTTAATAAACATGCAATGCAGCAGTATTTAACAAGGTCTGCTTATGAAAGTGTAATGAATGCTATTGAAAAAGGCACAAAAATAGATCGAAAAATAGCAGATCAAGTTGCGGTGAGTATGAAAGACTGGGCAATCTCTAAAGGTGCTACACATTATACACATTGGTTTCAGCCATTAACAGGAGCTACAGCAGAAAAGCACGATGCTTTTTTTGAATCTATTAATGGTAGTTTAGCGATGGAGAAATTTGATGGTGAACAATTGGTTCAGCAAGAACCAGATGCTTCTAGTTTTCCAAATGGTGGAATCAGAAATACATTTGAAGCGAGAGGTTATACAGCTTGGGATCCAACATCGCCAGCATTTGTGTATGAGACTACTTTATGTATTCCAACAATTTTTGTTGCTTATACAGGAGAAGCTTTAGATAATAAAACGCCGTTATTAAGAGCATTACAGGCAATTGATACCCATGCAACTGCAGTTTGTAAATATTTTGATAAGAACGCATCAAAAGTAAATGCAACTTTAGGTTGGGAACAAGAGTATTTTTTAATTGATGACGCTTTAGCCTTATCCAGACCAGATATTTTATTGACTGGTAGAACATTATTGGGGCATTCATCTGCAAAAGGTCAGCAATTAGACGATCATTATTTTGGAAGTATTCCTGCAAGAGCGATGAGTTTTATGCAAGATTTAGAGCAAGAGTGTATGATGTTGGGTATTCCTGTAAAAACAAGGCATAATGAAGTTGCTCCAAATCAGTTTGAATTAGCACCAATTTTTGAGGAAGCTAATTTAGCTGTAGACCATAATTCTTTGTTGATGGATGTGATGCGGAAAGTTTCTAGACGTCATCGATTTAAAGTATTGTTTCATGAAAAACCATTCGCTGGAATTAATGGTTCTGGTAAACATAATAATTGGTCTTTGTCAACTTTTGATGGAGTTAATTTATTGAGTCCTGGGAAAACACCAATGAAAAATTTACAATTCCTAACCTTTTTTGTGAACACTATAAAAGCTGTTTATGAAAACGAGGAGCTGTTAAGAGCGTCAATCGTATCTGCGAGTAATGATCATCGATTAGGTGTAAATGAAGCTCCGCCAGCAATTATTTCTGTGTTTATTGGGAGCCAATTATCTAAGGTTTTAGATGAATTAGAGAATGTTACTAAGGGTAAGTTATCGCCAGAAGAAAAAACAGATTTAAAATTGAATATTATTGGTAAAATTCCAGAGATTTTATTAGATAATACAGATAGAAATAGAACATCTCCATTTGCGTTTACGGGTAATAAATTCGAGTTTAGAGCTGTAGGCTCGTCAGCCAACTGTGCTTTACCAATGACGGTTTTAAATACGATTGTTGCCAAGCAATTAAAGGAATTTAAAATAGAGGTAGATGCTTTAATTGAAAGTAAAAACCTAAAGAAAGATGAGGCTGTTTTTAACGTTTTAAGAGAACATATTAAGGCATGTAAAGATATTCGTTTTGAAGGTGATGGATATGGAGATGCTTGGGAAAAAGAAGCTAAGAAGCGTGGTTTAAGTAATAATAAAACAACTCCAGAAGCATTAAAGGTTCAGGTTTCTAAGAAAGTTATTGACTTGTATGAGGAGATGGATGTAATGAGTAAAGTAGAGATAGAGGCTCGTTATGAAATTGCTCTAGAAGAATACACAAAACGTTTGCAGATTGAAAGTAGAGTTTTAGGAGATATAGCTAGAAATCATGTGGTGCCAACAGCAATTATTTATCAAAACACATTATTAGAAAATACAAAAAATCTAAAAGAAATTTTTGGAGAAGAATTTAAAAATATCGCAAAAGAACAGATAGAGCTTATAATGACGATTTCTAATCATATTACAGAAATTAATGCGTTAACTATGAAAATGACAGAAGAACGTAAGAAAGCAAATAAGTTTATTGGCTTAAAGTCTGCAGAAACATATTGTAAAAAAGTGAAACCATTTTTGGAGCAAATTCGTTATCACTGCGATCAGTTAGAAACTATGGTAGACGATAATCTTTGGCCACTAACGAAATACAGGGAGTTGCTATTTACTAGATAAATTACTAATAAAATCTCTTAGTATGCGAGTTTTTTTTTACATTTAGAAAAATCTTATACACATTATGAAAACAACATTTTTATGCTTTTTTTTGCTACTATCAATTAGCCTGCAATCTCAAAATCAAAAGACAATTAAATTAATTGATGAAGTAGAATCTAAGGTTATAGAATGGAGACGATATTTTCATGAGAATCCAGAATTGTCAAATAGAGAGTTTAATACGGCTAAAAAAATAGCAGAACATCTAAGAGAGTTAGGTTTAGAGGTGCAGACTGGTGTTGCGCATACTGGTGTCGTAGGGATTTTAAGGGGAGGAAAAGAAGGAAAAGTAGTTGCTTTGAGGGCTGATATAGATGCGTTGCCTGTTACAGAGAGAACACCAGTTTCTTTTGCTTCTAAAGTTAGAAGTACATATAATGGTGTTGATACAGGAGTAATGCATGCATGTGGTCACGATTCTCATATCGCAATTTTAATGGGTACTGCAGAGGTGTTATCGAAAATAAGAAAAGATATAAAAGGAACCGTAAAATTTATTTTTCAACCTGCAGAAGAAGGAACTCCTAAAGGAGAGAATGGTGGGGCAAAAATGATGGTTGAAGAAGGGGTTCTTAAGAATCCTTCTGTAGATGCTATTTTCGGACTACATATTAAAGCAATAACAGATGTGGGTTTGATTACTTATAAACCTGGTGGAATTATGGCAGCTTCGCAAAGTTTTGAAATCAGTGTAAAAGGAAAGCAGTCTCATGGATCAAGACCCTGGGAAGGGGTTGACCCAATTGTAATTTCTGCACAAATAATTAATGGATTGCAAACTATTGTAAGTAGAGATACGGAGTTAACCAAAGAAGCAGCAGTGATTACTGTTGGGTTGATCAGAGGGGGAGTTCGTAGTAATATTATTCCTGAAGAAGTAAAGATGATTGGAACGATACGGACTTTAGATTATGGAATGCAAGATCAATTGAATAAAATTATAAAAAAACGAGTACCTGCTATTGCTGAAGCTTTTGGAGGAGCAGCTACGATTATTATTCGTGAAGGGTATCCAATAACATATAATAATCACGAATTAACGAAACAAATGTTGCCTTCTCTAGAGAAGTCTGCTGGTAAAGAAAATGTTCGATTGGTAGATGCTGTTACGGGTGCAGAAGATTTTTCGTATTATCAGCAAAAAGTACCAGGAATGTACTTCTTCTTAGGAGGAAAACCTTTAAATGTTGCAAAAGAGAAGCTTGCTTCTCATCATACTCCAGACTTTTATTTGGATGAAAGTGGGTTTAAACTAGGTGTAAAAACTTTCGTGAATTTAACTTTAGATTATTTGGATAAGCAATAAATATAGGTTGTTTGAAATTTATAACTCATCAAACTTAAAATCTGATGAGTTTTTTTTATTCCTTTATCTAAATAATAGGAAACTATATTGCTTTCTCTTAAATTTGCCATAATTATAGAACAATACAACACAACAACATGAGTCAAGAAGTTTCTAAACGATACGCGCAACGTGGCGTTTCTGCATCCAAAGAAGATGTGCACAATGCTATTAAGAATATAGATAAGGGTTTATTTCCAAAAGCTTTCTGTAAAATTGTTCCAGATTACTTAACAAATGATGAAGAGTATTGTTTAATAATGCATGCAGACGGTGCAGGAACTAAATCTTCTTTAGCTTATAT
>LAQA01000035.1:0-14452 GCA_000981625.1 Flavobacteriaceae bacterium ASP10-09a | reverse complement strand
TTAATTATGAATATTGATGATTTATTGTGTGTTGGTGCAGCAGATAATATTATGTTATCATCTACAATCGGACGAAATAAAAGTAAGATTCCTGGTGAAGTTTTATCAGCAATTATAAACGGTACAGAAGAATTAATAGAGGACTTAAAGGGTTTTGGAGTTACGATTCATTCAACAGGAGGAGAAACTGCAGATGTTGGTGATTTAGTGCGTACAATCATTGTAGATTCTACGGTAACTGCAAGAATGAAGCGTACAGATGTTATTGATAACGCAAATATTAAAGCGGGCGATGTAATTGTTGGTTTGGAATCTTTTGGACAGGCGAGTTATGAAACTGAATATAATGGCGGAATGGGTTCCAATGGATTAACTTCTGCAAGACATGATGTGTTTCATAAATATTTAGCAGAAAAATATCCAGAAAGTTTTGATGCTGCTGTTCCTGAAGATTTAGTGTATTCAGGGAATACGAGGTTAACTGACAAGGTGGAAAATGCTCCAATTAACGCAGGTAAATTAGTGCTTTCTCCGACAAGAACGTATGCGCCAATTATAAAAGAAATTTTATCTAAATTTAATTCAAATACAGTCCACGGAATGATTCATTGTTCTGGTGGTGCGCAAACAAAAATCTTACATTTTGTAGATAATTTGCATATCGTAAAAGATAATATGTTTCCAATTCCTCCATTATTTAAATTGATACAAGAGCAATCGAATACAGATTGGAAAGAAATGTATCAAGTATTTAACTGTGGACACCGAATGGAGGTTTATGTTTCTCCAGAAATAGCAGAAGATATTATCGCTATCTCAAAATCTTTTAATGTAGATGCAAAAATTGTTGGACGTGTAGAAAATTCTCCTTCTAAAAAACTAACGATTAAAAGCGAGTTCGGAATTTTTGAGTATTAATATTTTTTAATTTTTTTTTAAATCAAATTATTTGTTAACTTTTTAGTGTTGATAAGTTTGTAAAGTTCTTTAAATAAGCTTTTTATCTTTTTTTATTGAAAACTTTATAGTATTTATTATTTTTTAGGTTGTACATTTACGTGAATCACATTTCTGTAAAATCAATTTAACTACCTAAAAAACACAATGAATCCCCAAGCTTTAATTACTCCCAAGAAAATATTTACTAGAGAAGAAGCTCTAGATGCTGCGCTTAACTATTTCAAAGGTGATGAATTAGCTGCAAGTGTATGGTTGAATAAGTATGCATTAAAAGATTCTGCTGATAATATCTATGAGAAAACACCAGATGATATGCATCAAAGAATTGCTTCCGAAATAGCAAGAATAGAGCAAAAATATACAAATCCATTAACAGAATCAGAAATTTTTGAGGTAATTAAAAACTTCAAATATATAGTTCCTCAAGGAAGTCCAATGGCAGGAATTGGAAACCCGTTTCAAATTGCTTCTTTGTCTAATTGTTTTGTAATTGGTAACAATGGTGAGTCTGATTCTTATGGTGGGATTATGAAAATTGACCAAGAACAAGTGCAGTTAATGAAGCGCAGAGGTGGCGTTGGTCACGATTTATCTCATATTCGCCCAAAAGGGTCTCCTGTAAAAAATTCAGCATTGACTTCCACAGGGATTGTTCCTTTTATGGAACGTTACTCAAATTCAACGAGAGAAGTTGCACAAGATGGAAGAAGAGGTGCACTTATGTTATCAGTTTCTATAAATCATCCAGATGCAGAAGACTTTATTGATGCGAAATTAGAGCAAGGAAGAGTTACTGGGGCAAATGTTTCTGTGAGAATTGATGATGCGTTTATGAATGCTGTGAAGACAAGTGAAAAGTACACACAAAAATACCCTGTTAATAGCGATGATCCTTCGTATGTAAAGGAGATAGAGGCTTCTAAGATTTGGAAAAAAATTGTGCACAATGCATGGAAATCTGCTGAACCAGGAATCTTGTTTTGGGATACAATAATAAACGAATCTGTGCCAGATTGTTATGCAGATCTTGGTTATAAGACAGTTTCTACAAATCCTTGTGGCGAAATTCCTTTATGTCCCTATGATTCTTGTAGATTGTTAGCGATAAACTTATTTTCCTATGTAGATAATCCATTTACAGGCGAGGCGGAATTTAATTTTGATTTATTCAAGAAGCATATTGTCGTAGCTCAGAGAATGATGGATGATATCATTGATTTAGAGTTAGAGAAAATTGATAAAATTTTAGCGAAGATTGATGCAGATCCAGAGCAAGATGATGTAAAAACGACAGAAAAAAATCTGTGGTTAAACATTAGACAAAAAGCATATGAAGGTAGGCGAACTGGAATTGGTATTACTGCAGAAGGTGATATGTTAGCAGCTCTAGGAATTCGTTATGGAAGTGAAAAAGGAAATATTTTTTCTACGGAAGTTCATAAAACATTAGGAATAGAAACGTACAGAGCATCTGTAAATTTAGCAAAAGAAAGAGGTGCGTTTTCTATATTTGATTCAGAAAGAGAAAAAGAAAATCCATTTATTTTACGAATAAAAGAAGCAGATAGTAAGCTGTATTATGAAATGTTAGAACATGGTCGTAGAAATATTGCTTTGTTGACAATTGCGCCTACAGGAACGACAAGTTTAATGACGCAAACTTCATCAGGAATTGAACCTGTATTTATGCCTGTTTACAAGCGTAGAAAAAAAGTAAATCCCAATGATAAAAATACAAGAGTAGATTTTGTAGATGAATTGGGAGATTCTTGGGAAGAATATGTTGTTTTTCACCATCGTTTTAAGCAATGGATGGAGGTTAACGGAATAGATTCTAGTAAAAACTTTTCGCAAGAAGAATTAAATGGACTTGTAAAGAAATCTCCATATTATAAAGCTACTTCTAATGATATTGATTGGGATAGTAAAGTGAGAATGCAGGGAGCAATTCAAAAATGGGTAGATCATTCCATTAGTGTTACGATTAATTTACCAAATGATGCTACAGAAGAATTAGTTGGTGATTTGTATTTAAAAGCTTGGGAAGCTGGGTGTAAAGGTGTAACTGTTTACAGAGATGGTTCGCGTTCTGGGGTTTTAATTTCTATGGATGAAAAGAAAGAAGATAAAACTATAGGAGTGTTTCCAAAAAAGCGTCCTGAAGTGTTAGAAGCAGATGTGGTTCGTTTTCAAAATCAAAAAGAAAAATGGATTGCTTTTGTTGGTTTGGTTGATAATAAGCCTTACGAGATTTTTACTGGCTTAACAGATGATGAGGATGGGATATTGATTCCACGTTGGGCTGAAAAAGGACTTATTATTAAGAATAAGAATGAAGACGGAACATCGCGTTACGATTTTCAGTATCAAAATAAAAGAGGTTACAAAACAACTATAGAGGGATTATCTCATAAGTTTAATCCAGAATTCTGGAACTACGCAAAATTAATTTCAGGAACTTTACGTCATGGAATGCCACTTGATAAGGTTGTAGAATTAATACAAAGTTTGCAGTTGGACTCTGAATCTATAAGTACATGGAAAAACGGAGTACAACGTGCTTTGAAACGCTATGTTGAGGATGGTACAGAAGTTAAAGGGCATACCTGCGATACCTGTGATTCTAATAATTTGATTTACCAAGAAGGTTGTTTAACTTGTAAAGATTGTGGTTCTTCTAAATGTGGATAACTATTTTTGAAAGCTTTAAAAGTATCAAAAACTCCAAATATTTTAATAAATATTTGGAGTTTTTTTGTATAAAATAGTACGCGCAAAAAAAGGTGCTAATTTTTAGGATTAGTAGTTTTTTTTTGAAAATTACTTGAGTAATTGCTTTGAATTTTTGCTTCTTTTGTAATTATAGTTTCTTGTTTTTTTTTAAGAAAAAAAATATAATTATCATAAAAAGTGTTAAAAATACAAACATTAAGCGAACGTTCGCTTTTTTTTTGAATTTTATTCACTATTATTGCATAAGAGTTAAGTGCTTGATTTATAAAGTAAATATGATAAATAATTTTACTACAGCAGACCTTTGGGATGATAATGAAGGAATGTTAATTTGTGTAAATCCAATTTTTAAAACCTTTGGGGTTAAGCATTCTTTTTATGGTGAAATAGTTACGTTAAAAATATTTGAAGATAATTCCTTAGTTAGAAAGATGTTGAAAAATAACGGTAAAGGAAAGGTTTTAGTTGTTGATGGTAGAGCCTCGATGCGTTGTGCTTTAGTTGGTGATAAATTAGCAGAATTAGCAATTACGAATAATTGGGAAGGAATTATCATTAACGGATGTATTAGAGATAGTACTTTAATTAATCAAATGGATATTGCTATAAGAGCCTTAAACACAAGCCCTGTAAAAAGTATTAAAAGAAATATTGGAGAAATTGATATACCTGTCAATTTTTCAGGGGTATCGTTTATTCCAAATCAGTTTGTGTATTCAGATAGTGATGGTATTTTAATCAGCAAAAAATTACTATTATAAAATAAAAAATATTTTAATCGAATAATAATTAAAAAAGAATACATGACTATAGGAATACTAAAATGTACGAAAGAGAATCTTGTTGCAATGGTTCCGCAAGTAGTTTCGAAATTAATTAAAAGTGGATATTCTATACTCATAGAAACGAACGCAGGTGAAAATTCTGGTTATTCTAATAAATTGTATCTAGAGGCTGACGCTAAAATAGTTTCACGAAATGATATTTTAATTTCATCAGACATTATTCTTACAGGTGTTGGTATTGAAGCTGAAGATATTCATAAAATAAAAGAAGACACTTTACTTATAGGTAAATTTAATGCTAAAGTAGCATCAAAAATGCTTACAAATTTAAAATATTCAGAAGCAAAAGTTTTTAGTTTAGATTTACTTCCACGTTCTTCTATTGCGCAATCCATGGATGTTTTATCTTCTTTGGCGTCCCTATCAGGATATAAGTCAGTTATCGTTGGCGCAAATGAATTTTCTGGGTATTTACCAATGATGACTACATCTGCAGGTACAATTCCACCAGCAAAAATTTTAATATTAGGAGCAGGAGTTGCAGGTTTACAAGCAATTGCTACAGCAAAACGTTTAGGTGCAGTTGTAAATGCTTTTGATGTTCGTTCTTCTGTAAAAGAGGAAGTTGAGAGTTTAGGTGCAAAATTTATTGAAGTAGCGGATAGTGTTGATGATAAAAGTGCTGGAGGATATGCTGTTAAGCAATCTGAAGATTATATACATAAACAGAAAGAATTAATACATGAAACTGCAATTAAGGCAGATATTATTATAGCCACAGCAAATATCCCAGGAAGCAAAGCGCCGGTTTTAATAGAAAATAAAACAGTAAAAGAAATGAAACCAGGAAGTGTTATAGTTGATATAGCAACTGCAAGTGGTGGAAATTGTGAGTTATCAAAAGATAATGATAACGTAATGATAAATGATGTTGCAATTATTGGCGATTCAATTTTGTACAACAAAATGGGAAAACAAGCTAGTTTATTATACAGTAATAATATTCATAATTTTCTTAAATATATTCTTAAAGACGGTATTGAAAATATTCCTTACAATAGTGACATTGTTTCTAATGTATTACTGCAAAAAGAATTAATAACTGTAATAAATTAAACGATACATTATGTTAGAATTATTAGATTTTTTGAAAGAAAACATACTATTTATAAACCTTTTGATAATGACCATTTATTTAGGTTTTGAAATCATTTCAAAAGTACCAGCTGTTTTACATACACCACTCATGTCCGGCTCTAATGCAATTAGTGGTATTGTAATTATTGGCGCAATTTTATTGGTTCGTCAAGCAGAAACTACAGATTATTTAACAATTATTTTAGGAGTAATAGGTATTATTTTAGGGACCATTAATGTTGTTGGCGGTCATGCGGTTACCAATAGAATGTTAGAAATGTTTAAAAAGAAATAATGATGGAATATATAGAATTATTATATATCGTTTCAACAGTGCTATTACTTATGGGGTTGAGAAAATTAAGTAGTCCCGCTACTGCTCGAAAAGGTAATCTTATAGCAGCTTCTGGTATGACATTGGCAATTATTATATCAATATTTAGCCCGATAGAAGGGAGTAATAATAACTATTTATTCATTTTTGGAGGTATTTTAGTAGGTGCTCTTATTGGTGTTTTTTATTCAAAGAAAGTAAAAATGACAGAAATTCCAGAACTTGTTTCCTTATTTAATGGATATGGTGGAGCTTGTGCTGTTTTTATTTCAATTTTAGAAATTTTAAAATTCAATAAAACAACAAGTTTAGGTCTTTCAAGTACAACATATATCGCTTTATTTATAGGTAGTGTAGCGTTTACAGGAAGTTTAGTTGCATACGGTAAATTATCAGGAAAAGTAAAAGATTGGAGAAGCTCAATTTCATCGTACTTTAATTTATTTTGGGTTGTATTATGTATCGGATTAATTGTGTTCCAAATTTTAAATCCTGAATTATATGAGTTTTTACCAATTGTGATTCTAATAGGTTCACTTATTTATGGAGTAACTTTTGTGTTTCCAATTGGAGGTGCAGATATGCCAGTTGTAATTTCATTATTGAATGCATTAACAGGTGTTGCTGCAGCACTAGCAGGAATTGTTTACGATAATATGGTAATGCTTTTAGGTGGTATTCTTGTAGGTTCTTCTGGTGTAATTCTTACATTATTAATGTGTAAATCAATGAATAGGTCACTATTAAGTGTAGTTGTTGGAGGGTTTGGAAGTTCCTATCAAGATTTAGAAGGAAAAGATCAAGGAGCAGTTAAAGAAACTACTGTTAACGATACTGCAATTAATATGAGATATGCAGATAATGTAATGATAATTCCTGGTTACGGTATGGCTGTTGCACAAGCCCAAAAAACATGTAAAGAATTAGATAAAATTTTAACCGAAAAAGGGGTGAATGTAAATTATGCAATTCATCCTGTTGCTGGGAGAATGCCCGGTCATATGAATGTTTTATTAGCAGAAGCAGATGTATCTTACTCAAAATTAATTGACATGGAGGATGCTAATAATAAAATGTCGGATATAGATATTTGTTTAATTGTTGGTGCAAATGATGTTGTAAATCCATCAGCTTTAGATAACCCAAGTAGTCTTATTTATGGCATGCCAATCATTGAGGTTTTAAATGCAAAAAATGTTGTTGTTTTAAAAAGAGGAATGAGTAAGGGGTATTCAGGTATTGAAAACCCATTATTTTTTCATAATAAAACAAAAATGTTGTTTGGTGATGCGAAAGATAGTATTGAAGGTATTTTAAGTGAAATAAAAACAATGGATTAAACCCAATATTATGAAAGGTAGAAAATTATTGATGATTCCTGGTCCTATAGAATTTGAGCCAGAAGTTTTAAGAGTTTTAGGAGCACAAACGACGAGTCATGTTGCTCTAAATTTTATAACAGCTTTTGGAAATTGTATTAGAAATATGCGAAAAGTTTGGCAATCTAATGATGGACAACCTTTTATAGTCTCTGGTAGTGGAACATTAGCGATGGATATGGCGGCTTCAAATCTTATTGAAAACGGAGATAATGCATTAGTAATTTCTACAGGGTATTTTGGTAAACGTTATAAAGATATTCTAGAAAGATATGGAGCAAATGTTACAATTTTAGAGGCATTGCCGGGTAATACAGTTACAATTGAAAAAATAGAAGAAGCTTTAAAAAATAAAACATATAAATTATTAACTTTTACGCATGTAGATACTTCAACTGGTGTATTCGTAAACCCAAAACCTATTGCAGGTTTAGCAAAAAAATACAATGTATTATCTATTTTAGATGGTGTATGCTCTGTTGCTGGAGAAGAAATTAAACAAGAAGAATGGGGCTTAGATATTGTGCTAACAGCATCACAAAAAGCAATTGGTGTGCCACCAGGATTAGCTTTATTGGTTGTTTCGCTAAAGGCAATGACTGTTTGGGAGCAGAGAAAAACATTAGTTTCTAACTATTATTGCGATTGGCAAAACTGGCTTCCTGTTATGAAAGCTTATGAAGAAGGTAAACCATCTTATTTTGGAACGCCTCCAGTAAATTTAATTTTTGCGCTTGAAAAAAGCTTAGAAATTATTGTTACTGAAGGAATTGAAGAAAGAGTAAAACGGCATCAAAATATAGCTGCTGCATTTCGAAAGGCAATCACTAGCCTTGGATTAAAGTTATTACCGATAAATAATAGTATTGCTGCAAATACGCTGTCTGCGATCTATTATCCTGAAGATGTAAATGGAGGGGATTTTTGTACTAAAATGGCAGCAAACGATATTATTGTAGCTGGTGGATTATTACCAGAACTTAAAACAACTTATTTTAGAGTAGGTCATATGGGTTCTGTATCTACTAAAGATATGATTGCTACTTTAAGTGCAATAGAAAGCGTTTTAAATACTACAAGTTTTAAATTTAAATTAGGTGATGGGTTAAAAACGTTTCAGCAAGAGGTTTCGTCAGTTCATTAAAATTTAAAAAAATCTATATTCCAAATCTTATAGGTTTTATGAATACCCTAATCGTATAATTAAACCTGATTTCCTTTTAAAAATAAAGGTTTCTTAGTTTCTATATTTTCTGTTTTATATCATATTATTATTAGTACACTAAAGATACACAAGAAATACTTTATAATTAGTCTGTTTCATTTCTTTAAATATACTCAAAACGAAACATTTAACTTTCCGATAAAAATTGTAAATTCGCAATCCAAGAAAAGAGTAGAAGATGTTAGATAAATTAAGAATTGTTAAGCAACGTTATGATGAGGTTTCTGATTTAATTATTCAGCCAGAAATCATCATGGATCAGAAGCGATATGCGCAATTGATGAAAGAATATAAAGATTTAGGAAGCGTTGTTGAAAAAGGAGATGAATATCAAACTTTAATGAACAACATATTAGAGGCAAAAGAGATTCTTGCAGATGGTTCAGATGCAGAAATGAATGAGATGGCGAAGATGGAGATAGATGAAGCCAATACTAGAATTCCTCAATTAGAAGACGAAATAAGATTTTTATTAATACCAAAAGATCCTGAAGACACTAAGAATGCAGTTGTAGAATTACGTGCAGGAACTGGAGGAGATGAAGCAAGTATTTTTGCTGGAGATTTATTTAGAATGTATTCTAAATATTGCGAAAGTAAAGGGTGGAAAGTTTCTACAGTAGATTATTCTGAAGGTACAAATGGAGGTTTTAAAGAAATTCAGTTTGAAGTAAATGGAGCCGATGTTTATGGAACTTTAAAGTTTGAAGCTGGCGTTCATCGTGTGCAAAGAGTTCCACAAACAGAAACTCAAGGTCGTGTGCATACATCTGCAGCAACTTGTATGGTTTTTCCTGAAGCTGAAGAGTTTGATGTGGAAATTAATCCAAAGGATGTAAGAATCGATTTTTTCTGTTCTTCTGGTCCTGGAGGACAATCTGTAAATACTACCTATTCTGCAGTTCGTTTAACACATATACCTTCTGGTTTAGTCGCTCAGTGTCAAGATCAAAAATCGCAACATAAAAACAAAGAAAAAGCATTTAAAGTGTTACGTTCTCGTTTGTATGATATGGAACTAGCTAAGAAGAATGCAGAAGATGCTTTAAAACGTGGTTCTATGGTTTCTTCTGGAGATAGAAGTGCGAAGATTAGAACTTATAATTATGCACAAGGAAGAGTTACAGATCATAGAATTGGTTTGTCTTTATATGATTTACCTAATATTTTAAACGGAGATATTCAGAAAATTATAGACGAACTAATGTTGGCTGAAAACACTCAAAAACTAAAAGGATTAGGAGACGGAATATAGTTTTTTCTAACTTAAAATATAAAGCCTCAAAACAATGTTTTGAGGCTTTATATTTTAATAAAAAAAAGCGATAATAGATTTGGGGGGATTCTATATCGCTTTTATTGAAATGATAATTTAGATATACTTTAAACTTAGTATTTATGGGGGAAATAATTATACTTCAAATTTACACAAGATATTCATATCACACAATCCCTATTTATGATGAAATTTTCACTTCCTTATAAATAGGGAGGAGTCTCCCTATTTATAAGGAGGCTTCTTGTTTTTCTGTTTCATAAAATACTGTTTATTAAGTAGATAAACCCATTAAAAGCCTTTCTTTAAAAGATGTTTTGAATTTTTTTAAAATATATATTGCAAGATATTTTATATAATCACCCTACTAGTATAAATATAAAGAGTAAGTTCTCTTGTTTTAAAAAAAGTAGTTTTAGTTTGTTTGTAATTTTTAATAGATAATTAAAACGGTGAATTTTGATTAAGCTCATATCATAAAAAAAGACAAATAATACTGATTTATCAATATTATTTGTCTTGAATAAGAAATCTGTTAGAAGACTAAATATTAAGCATTTCTAAGTTTATTGATTTCGTCTTGTAATTGCCTTCGCAATTTTTGTTCTCGTTCTATTGATTTTTTCTTATGATTATCAAATTCTTCCTCTACACCATTTAAATTTCTTTGAGCTTCTTTCGTTAGCACGTTGCTTTTAGAGAATTTAAAAACAAAGAAAATTAAACAAAGGGCCAATACGATAATGATTAACCATAAAATTATGTTGTATGTAATTTTATTTAATTGCGCACCAAACAAAGAAATTGAGTTTTCTTTTTGAAGAGCAGCCTCTAAATCTACTTTAGTTTTATTTAGAGAGGTATTTAGTTTTTGTATGTTTTCTCTTTCAGATTTTAATAAATTCTCTTTTTCAGAAATTAACCTTTTAGAGTTTTTTAAAGAATCTAAAACATTAATTTTTAATTTTTGATATTTGTCTTTACCAATAACTTTATAAACCTGATAGGTAGTTGAGGTTCTATAGATTTTATCAAACTGACTTTTTATTGAGTAATCTTCTTCTATAACTTCTTGCGTGAAAGAAGAAAACGAAGTGATAAAAAAAAGGATAAATAATATTTTAAATTTCATCTGTATGCATTTTTGATAATGTAAATTTATGAAAAAAACCCAAACAAAAAGTTTGGGTTTTTAAATATAAGCAAGTATTATTATTTATTTAATTTTCTCTACAACTGCCTTAAAAGCGTTTGGGTTGTTTACAGCTAAATCTGCTAAAACCTTACGGTTCAATTCGATTTGATTAGCTTTCACTTTTCCCATAAACTGAGAGTAAGACATTCCATGTAAACGAGCTGCAGCGTTAATACGCACAATCCATAAAGAACGGAAGTTTCTCTTATTGTTTTTACGGTCTCTATATGCATAAAGCATACCTTTTTCAACCGCATTTTTTGCTACTGTATAAACGTTTTTTCTACGTCCAAAGTAACCTTTTGCTGCCTTCAAGATTTTTTTTCTTCTTTTTCTTGAGGCTACTGAATTTACTGATCTTGGCATAATTTCAATGTTTTTTGTAGTAGGCGATTCAATTAAGAATACTTTTTATTTTTGGCCTAACTCCATGGTTAATAATTAAATTCCCTTTTAAACTTACTTTAAGCTTAATTGTTGCATAATGTTAGACTTATCAGACTTGTGTACTAAGCCGTCATGAGTTAACTTTAATTTACGTTTTTTAGACTTCTTTGTTAAGATGTGACTTTTAAACGCGTGCTTTCTTTTGATTTTTCCAGTACCAGTAACTTTAAATCGTTTTTTGGCACTAGATTTGGTTTTCATTTTAGGCATCTCTCCTTCGTTTTTATCTTGCTTATAAGATTTTTATCCTGCAAGGTTTAAAATCCTTGTAGGTATTTTTTAATAATTACTTTACTTTTTTGGGAGCAATAAACATAATCATTCGTTTACCTTCCAATTTTGGTAATTGTTCTACTTTACCAAATTCTTCTAATTCTTGGGCTAATTTTAACAATAAAATCTGTCCTTGTTCTTTAAAAATAATAGAACGTCCTTTAAAGAATACGAATGCTTTTAATTTAGCACCCTCTTGTAAAAATTTCAGTGCATGCTTCTTTTTAAATTCATAATCATGCTCATCTGTTTGAGGACCAAAACGTATTTCTTTTATAGTCACTTTTGTTGCTTTCGACTTTAAAGATTTTTCGCGTTTCTTCTGCTCATACAAGAATTTCTTGTAATCAATAATTTTACAAACAGGTGGCTTAGCTTTTGGAGAAATCTCTACCAAATCTAATTCCAGTTCTACAGATAATTCTTTAGCTTTATCTAAAGAATATACACCAACTTCAACATTATCGCCCACAAGACGAACTTCGTCAACATATTTTATTTTTTCATTAATCCTATGCTGATCTTCTTTGATTACTCTTAACGGCCTTCTCGACCTGCTTCTACGTATTGCTATGACTTATAAATTTTAAGTTTAACTTATGGTTGTTTTCCAACCTTTTGTTCTTTTTTATGAATTTCAAAATTAATTAAAATTTCTTCAATGTTTTGCTTTCTTCTGTTTTAATTAAAGAAATAAATTCTTCAACTGTAAATGTACCTATATCTCCTTGACCGTGTCTTCTTACAGAAACTGTGCCATCTTGCTCTTCCTTCTCACCAACAATAACCATAAATGGCGTTTTGCTCACTTCTGCATCTCTAATCTTACGACCAGTTTTTTCATTTCGGTTATCTGCTAGGGCGCGAATTTCGGAATTTTCTAACGATTCTAAAACTTTTTCTGAATATTTTTGATATTTATCACTGATTGGCAATAAGATAACTTGATCTGGAGTCAACCAAAGTGGGAAGTTACCCCCTGTGTGTTCTAGCAATACCGCAATAAAACGCTCCATCGAACCAAAAGGTGCTCTATGAATCATTACGGGTCTGTGTAGTTGATTATCTGCCCCTTTATAGGTTAAATCGAAACGTTTTGGTAAATTATAATCAACTTGAATGGTTCCAAGTTGCCAACTTCTGCCTAAAGCGTCTTTTACCATGAAGTCTAATTTAGGACCATAAAAGGCTGCTTCGCCTTCTTCAATCACAAAGTTTAAGCCTTTATCCGTTGCTGCACTTATAATTGCATTTTCAGCAATTTCCCAAGTTTCAATATCTCCTATATATTTATCTGGGTTGTTTTTATCTCTAATAGAAACTTGTGCTGTGAAATCTTCAAAACCTAAAGAACTAAAAACATACAATACTAGATCTATAACATCTTTAAACTCTTGATCTAATTGTTCAGGCGTGCAAAAAATATGAGCATCATCTTGTGTAAAACCTCTAACACGTGTTAGTCCGTGTAATTCTCCACTTTGTTCATATCTATATACTGTACCAAATTCTGCAAAACGTTTTGGTAAATCTTTATAAGAATAAGGTTTAAAATTATAAACTTCACAATGATGTGGGCAGTTCATAGGTTTCAGTAAAAACTCTTCATCCATTTTAGGAGTCTTTATTGACTGAAAACTGTCTGCACCGTATTTTTCATAATGTCCAGAAGTAACATATAATTCTTTCTGACCAATATGGGGTGTCATGACCATTTCATAACCTGCTTTTTTCTGAGCCTTTTTTAAGAAATCTTCTAAACGTCCTCTCAAGGCAGCACCTTTAGGTAACCATAAAGGCAAACCAGCACCAACTTTTTGAGAAAAAGTAAATAATTCTAACTCCTTTCCAAGTTTTCTGTGATCACGTTTTTTAGCTTCTTCTAATAATTCTAGATATTCTGTCAATAACTTCTGCTTCGGAAAACTAATTCCATAAACACGTGTTAACTGATTGTTCTTTTCGTCACCGCGCCAATAAGCACCAGCAACACTCATTATTTTAATAGCCTTTATAATTCCAGTATTTGGAATGTGTCCTCCTCTACATAAATCAGTAAAGTTACTATGGTCACAAAAAGTAATTTCTCCATCTGTTAGGTTATCAATCAACTCAACTTTGTAAGGATTGTTTTCTCCTTTATATAAAGACAATGCGTCTGCTTTTGATACGGATCGTATCGAGAACTCATGTTTTCCACGAGCAATTTCTATGAATTTACTTTCTAATTGTTTAAAATCTTTATCAGAAATTACGCCTTCACCTAGATCTACATCATAATAAAAACCATTATCAATAGCAGGCCCAATAGTTAATTTTGCTTTCGGATAAAAATTTAAAATAACTTCTGCTAAAACGTGTGCAGAAGAATGCCAAAAGGCTTTTTTACCTCCATCGTCGTTAAACGTATATAAAATTAATGAACCATCAGTGGTTAATGGAGTAGTGGTTTCGACTGTTATGTCGTTAAAATTTGCAGATATTACGTTTCTAGCAAACCCTTCACTAATGCTTTTTGCAACATCCATTGGAGTGCTGTTTATAGCAAACTCCTTAATAGTTCCGTCAGGTAGAGTAATTTTAATCATTTAATGTATCCTATTTTGAGGATGCAAAGATATTAGAAAACAATTTTTCACACAATATATATATGTACTTATTAAATTTTGATGTACTTTTTCGGTCTGTGTGCACTTTTTTCAGTCTTC
>LAQA01000034.1:25759-35579 GCA_000981625.1 Flavobacteriaceae bacterium ASP10-09a | reverse complement strand
GTAGGTCGCCGCCTTTCTTTATCTTGAGAAATTCAAGATTTATAAGCCTCATATCTTAAGATATGAGGCTTTTTTTATAAACTAATCTTATAATTAATTATTTCTATTCCTTTTTTTGAAATATTCTGTATTATTTTCGTTATTACTTTTATAGTTTGTTTATTTGGTGTTAAATGAAGATTAATCTACTTTTTATATTACTTCTTTTACCTTCTTTGAGTATTAATGCTCAAATTGGTGGTGAAAATGTTTATCAATTTTTAAATTACTCTACTTCTGCAAGACAAATTGCATTAGGAGGAGAAGTTTTAACTCTTATAGATGATGTTAATCAACCTATATGGAATCCATCAGTAATAAATCCTGAAATTGATAATCAAATCTCTGCTAATTATTCTAGTTATTTAGCCGGGATAAATATTGGTTCTGTATCATATGCAAGACTTATTTCTAGAAGGTTTGGTACAATCCATGGAAGTATAAAGTATCTTGACTATGGTACTTTAATTGGAGCAGATGAACAAGGTAATGAAACTGGAAACTTTACAGCTTCTGATTTATCAGTATCAGTTGGATATGCAACTAACCTTCCTTGGACTAATTTATATTTTGGAGCAAATATTAAGTTAATTAACTCAAATATTAGTAATTTTACATCAGTAGGAATTGCCACGGATTTTGCAATTTTATATTTTAGTCCCTACAAACCCTATTCTTTTACAATTGTTGCTAGAAATATAGGAACACAAATTAAATCTTATAATGGAACGAATGAAAGATTGCCTCTTAAAGTTGTTTTAGGAGCTTCTTATAAACTGGAATACGTTCCTTTAAAATGGTATTTTACACTAGATAACTTACAAAAATGGAATGTTTCAGTAGCAAACCCATCAAATCAAACTATAGATTTAGATGGTAACATTACTGAAGAAAAAATTAATTTTATTGGAAATACTTTTAGGCACTTTGTAGTAGGTGCAGAGTTATTTCCTGAAAGTGCTTTAAATTTAAGAATTGGTTATAATTTTAGAAGAGCAGCAGAACTAAAGTTGCAAAATGTTAGAACATTTGGTGGAATTTCTTTTGGTTTTGGAATAAAAATGAATAAATTGAAATTTAACTATGCATATTCAAAATTTCATTCAGCAGCAAATGCAAGTACTTTTAGTTTACAGATTGATTTAGATAGAAGATAAATGAACAAAAAAATTACAATAGCTATAGATGGCTTTTCATCCACAGGAAAAAGTACAATCGCAAAATTATTAGCTAAAAAATATAATTATATTTATGTCGATACTGGTGCAATGTACAGAGCTGTGTCATTATTTGCTAAAAATAATCAACTTGTTGGAAAGGATTTTTTAAAAAAAGAAGAATTAATCTCTTGTTTAGCGAATGTTTCCCTTTCTTTTAAATTTAATAATGAAATAGGTTTTGCTGAAATGTTCCTAAATGATAAGAATGTAGAAAAAGAAATTAGAACTTTAGAAATTTCACAATTAGTCAGTAAAGTTTCTACAATTTCTGAAGTTAGAAAAAAATTAGTATCAGAACAACAGTTAATGGGTGTTGATAGTGGAATCGTAATGGATGGTAGAGATATAGGATCTGTTGTTTTTCCTAATGCAGATTTAAAATTATTTATGACAGCTTCTGCTGATAAGAGAGCTACAAGACGTTATAAAGAATTGATCGATAGAGGAGATAATGTAGACTTTAATGAAATTCTTTTTAATGTTCAGGAAAGAGATAGGATAGATTCTACTAGAGAAGATTCTCCTTTATTAATGACTAATGATGCCATTGAATTTGATAATTCTGATATGGGAATTACTGAACAATTTGAGCGAATTTGTACTTTAGTAGAATCTAAAATTTCATAAACATTTTAAATTTCGTGCTACTTGGACCTAATGTAACTTTCGTTAAGTTCAATAAAACTGTCAGTAAAATCTGGAAATAGCTTTTTAAAAATAATTAAGGAATGTTTAAGTATTTATGAGTTTGTAAAGAAATTTTCCATTTTGGATTTTTCATTACATATTGAACAATTTGTTCGGTCATTTTTTCTTTTTTACTCCATTCTGGTTGCAAAAATAATTGGCATTTTTCACCAACTTTAGCAGCCTGTTCTTCAGCAAAATCAAAATCAGATTTATTATGAATAATCATTTTTAACTCATCAGCCTCAGGGTAAACTTCTTCTAAAGGTAGTTTTGTTTTCTTTGGAGATAGACAAAACCAGTTCCATTTTCCAGAAAAAGAATAAGCTCCAGAAGTTTCTATATGTGTTTTAATATTGTTTTCTTGAAGTAAATTTGTAATATAATCCATAGACCACATTAAAGGTTCACCCCCAGTAATTACTACCGTTTCGGCATGTTTTTTTACATTTTCAACAATTGTATCTGCTAAAGTAGGTGGGTGTAAGTCTGCGTTCCAGCTTTCCTTAACATCACACCAATGACAACCAACATCACAACCACCAACTCTAATAAAATAAGCAGCAGTGCCTGTATGACAACCTTCACCTTGAATCGTATAAAACTCTTCCATTAATGGAAGCATTATGCCTTTGTTTACTAAATCTTTTGTTCTTTTATCCATCTACATTAAAATCAACCAAATATGGTTTTTAAAAATGCAAAGGTAGTTTTTTGATTATCAAGAATAAAAGGAATAATTAATTAATTCTAATTGCTTAATAATCAATGAATTTTTGTAAATTTGCACTCCTTTTTACGATAACAGATTTAAAAAAGGAAATGTGAAAAACAATTTATAAAAACAACTCTTTGCGTTTTTATCGTTAAAAATCTGAAAGACAATGAGATACAAAATTAATTTTCAGAAATGTCTGAAGAAACAAAAAACACTGAAGAGCAAGTAGTTGCTACTGAAGTACAAGAAACAGCGATTCCAGCTGTAGATCCAAAACAATTTTTAGCTGATTTTAACTGGCACAAATACGAACAAGGTATTGAAGCTGTTGATGAAGCAAAATTAGTTGAATTCGAAAAAGCGTTAGAAGGAACTGTAGGTTTCGTAAATGAGCGTGATGTAATTGAAGGAACTGTTATCAGAATTACAGACAGAGATGCAATTATTGACATCAATTCTAAGTCTGAAGGAGTTATTTCTTTAAACGAATTTCGTTACAACCAAGGTTTAAAAGAAGGAGATACAGTAGAAGTATTAGTTGATAAGAGAGAAGATTCTTCTGGTCAATTGGTATTATCTCATAAAAAAGCAAGAGTAATCAAAGCATGGGAACGTGTTAACAATGCTCATGAAACTGGTGAAGTAGTTAACGGTTTCGTTAAATGTAGAACTAGAGGTGGTATGATTGTAGATGTTTTCGGAATCGAAGCATTCTTACCAGGATCTCAAATTGACGTTAAGCCAATTAGAGATTACGATCAATATGTAGAGAAAACAATGGAATTCAAAGTTGTGAAAATCAATCACGAATTTAAAAACGTTGTTGTATCTCACAAAGCTCTTATTGAAGCTGATATTGAATTACAGAAAAAAGAAATTATTGGTCAATTAGAAAAAGGACAAGTATTAGAAGGTATTGTTAAAAATATTACTTCTTATGGTGTCTTTGTTGATTTAGGTGGTGTTGATGGATTGGTACATATTACTGATTTATCTTGGTCAAGAATCAACCATCCAAATGAGGTTGTTGAATTAGATCAAAAATTAAACGTTGTAATTTTAGACTTTGATGATAACAAATCTAGAATTCAATTAGGATTAAAACAATTATCTGCTCATCCTTGGGAAGCTTTAAACTCTGAATTAAAAATTGGAGATAAAGTTACTGGTGAAGTTGTTGTTTTAGCTGACTATGGTGCATTTGTTGAAGTAGAACAAGGTGTAGAAGGATTAATTCACGTTTCTGAAATGTCTTGGTCAACGCATTTACGTTCTGCACAAGATTTCGTAAAAGTTGGTGATAAAGTTGAAGCTCAAATTTTAACTTTAGACAGAGAAGACCGTAAAATGTCTTTAGGTATCAAACAATTACATCCAGATCCTTGGACAGATATTACAACTAAATATCCTGTTGGTTCAACGCATACTGGTACTGTAAGAAATTACACGAACTTTGGTGTGTTTGTTGAATTAGAAGAAGGTATTGATGGTTTAGTTTACATCTCTGATTTATCTTGGACTAAGAAAATTAAGCATCCATCAGATTTTGTAACTGTTGGTGATAAATTAGAAGTTCAGGTTTTAGAATTAGATGTTGAGAACAGAAAGTTAAACTTAGGTCATAAGCAAACACAAGATAATCCTTGGGATGCACATGAAGCTACGTATGCAATCGGTTCTACACATGAAGGAGTTGTAAAAGAAAAGAATGATAAAGGAGCAGTTGTAACTTTTACTGATGGAGTAGAAGGTTTTGCACCAAGTAGATTCTTAGAAAAAGAAGATGGTACTAAATTAGGTAAAGGTGAAACACTTAAATTTGTAGTTTTAGAATTCTCTAAAGAATACAGAAGAGTTGTTGTATCTCATACATCTATCTTTAAAGAGCAAGAAAAAAGAAATGTGAAAGTTGCCGTTAAAAAAGCAGCAGAAGCAGAAAAAACTACTTTAGGAGACATAGGTGGACTTGCAGATTTAAAAAAGAAAATGGAAGCTAGTAGCAAAAAGAAATAATTATTTCTGAACTAGTTACTAATCCTGCGAAAGCAGGAATTTATACTACTTAAAAAGCCATTGCAATTTGCAATGGCTTTTTTTATTGTATATTTTTTGTATTAATATTATTTAATTTTATTGGAGTTTAATAAAAAAACTGCATTCGCTAAGAAAAGCTTACCGTTTTCCCAAAATGATCTAAATAGAGGATTGTCTACCATGTAAACAATACTTCCTCTTCCTTTTTGTTCTTCTCCAAATAACAAAGATTCAGGTATGTTATTTAAAGTTTTACTTCCTGCAAAACCAGAAACATTTTTGGTTTCTTTATCAAAATAAGCAACATTTACACCATTTTTTAAATAGTTATAACTTGTTCCATTTAACTTTAAAGAAAAATAATCGCTTTTATACCCAAAAGCTAAAGGATGCGTTACATCGACCTTACTTTTAAAAATTGCGCCAGTAATCATGTTTTTAATGTTGTTTCTTTCTTGATCGGCATAAGGTGTTAAGTTGTATTTAGTGGAATCTTTTTTAGATTCTTTGCTCTTTAAAGCATATCCTTTTTTATCAGCAAAGCTATTTAAAGCATTTCCAATAGTAATTAATGTGCCTCCAGAACTTACAAAAGTTGATAATTTATCTAAAGTATTCTTTTTTAAAATGCTACTGTAATATCCATTAGGAATAATAATCACATCATATTTAGAAAAGTTAGCATCGCTAAAATAATCTGAATTTAAAAGTGTCAGTGGGTATTTTAATTCGGTTTCAAAAAAGTGCCAAATTTCTCCAAAACTTAAGGATGAAGTTCCTTTTCCAGAAAGTAAAGCAATCTTTTGCTTGTTAATTGGCTTTACACTATAAGATCCGAAATCTAATCCTGCATCTACAAAACCAGTGTTAACAGATTGAATGTTTCTATTATTTTGATTTGCGATTTCAACTAATTTTTTATCAAAGTTAGCAGTTCTATTATCATTTCTTAAAATAATTAATGTTCCTCTATCGTACGATTTTCCTTCTATAGAAAATGCTTTTTCAGAAAAACGAGGAGTTATGTTCTGTTGTAACAAAGCTCCTAAAAAAGTAGCATCCTCTATACTATTCCATTTAGAAATGTAAGCATACGCAGTTTTATCAATGGTGTTAGTCTTATTTTTTGTAGATATTAATTTAGAAGAGCTTATGTTACTTTTAGAAGCAACTGCGTCAAAACCGTGCGCATATGGTAAAGACCAGGCGGTTATATCATACGTTAAAGAATCTGATAGTTTTGCTTTAGGTTCAAACAATGCTTTTACCATTTTTCCTTTTGGTTGATTTGTATGAATTACTATATCACCATCAGAAGTAGTGAGTTTTTCCTCTTTTTGAGTATTAAAACGATATCCTTTTACGATTCCTTTCGAAGCATATTCGTATTTAATTTCATGTGTATCTAATAAGTTTGTTAAACGATTTGTTTTATCCGTATTCTCATGCTTTAAAATAAAACTTTTATAAATAAAATTTTTATTTTCAAAGAATATTTTGAACTCAGAATTTAATTTTTTGGCATTTTTTGATGAAATTTCTACTGTAGACAAACCTGTTGTCATGTGGTGTATTGCTCTGTCTTTCAGTGTTAAAATTTCACCTTCATCCGTTTTAATTCCTAAACCAGCCATTCCTCCACCGGCTTGTTCAAATGTCATGCCAATGGCACCCATGAAAGTGGGGTAGGTATCTCCATAACTAGGATACAGTAAATCAAAACTTTCTTTTGTAAAATATAACCAACCTTCTTTATCAAAATATTTTGCATGATTTTTCCCTATTTGAGTCTGAAAGTTACGTTGCCAATCTGAAATAACTTCGTGAAAAGGTTCTGCAGCAGGTGCAAAATAATAAGGACTATTAATACCTTGCTCATGAAAATCTACATGAATATGTGGCATCCATTTGTTGTACATTTTTATTCTTTGCTGAGACTCAATTTGTGTAGCCCAAGCCCAATCTCTATTTAAATCAAATAAATAATGGTTTGCTCTTCCTCCAGGCCAAGGCTCGTCATGTTCTTTTGCATCTTGCGCATTACTATATGGCGAACTTTTTACCTGATTATACCAATTAACATACCGGTCCCTTCCATCAGGATTTATACAAGGATCTATTATAACAACAGTATTTTCTAACCAAGCTTTTTTAGTAGTAACTAGGTTATAAATCGTTAACATTGATGCTTCTGTACTAGAAGCTTCATTTCCATGAACGTTATAACTTAACCAAACAATAGCAACTTTATTATCAGAATTTCCTTTTAAAATTCCAGTTTGAGAAAGATTGTCTTTTCTAATATTTTCTAAATTAGTAATGTTTTTTTGAGAGGAGATATAGCTTAAATACAAAGGTCTATGTTCATTAGTTTCTCCGTATTTTTCTAGTTTAACATTAGATAATGTGTTACTTACGTATTTAAAATAATCGACTACTTTATGGTGTCTTGTAAATCGACTACCAATTTCATAACCTAAAAACTCTGAAGGAGATTTTATATTTTGAGAAAAAATGCTTCCAAAAGTTAGAAAAGCAACTAATAAAAATGGTTTAATATTCATGAATTATATTTTAGTTATTATCAAAAGTAAGAAATAAATTTTACTATTTAAAGTTGATATTCCTTACACACGTTAAAAATTTGTTAGATTAGATTTGATGTAACAAAGTACCGTCAAAATTTAGTATTTTTGAAGTATGGCAATAAGTAAAAGTGATTGTGAAATTACAGAAGCAATGATAGATTATTAAAAACATTGGAACAATGCTTAATAGTAAGAGAGAGAGGTTAAGTTGGTATGAAGAAAAATCAGAACAGCCCTTATCATTTATTCATGAAATTAAATTGCCAGAGAATGCAGCAATTTTAAATATTGGCTTTTGATTTTCTATTTTAATTGATAATTTTATCATAAGAAGGTTTTTTTAATATTATTGCTAATGATTTATCAGATGAATCTTTAAAGCATAAGTATTGTAAAAGTGACAAAATTAAATTTATTGTTGATGATTTATTAAATCTATCAAAATTAAAATATTTATTTATGGAATTAAATGGCCATGTATTTATGTGTTATTTTAAAGAAAAAAATTAGAATGAAAACGATACAAATTCCTTTTCTAAAAACGGGCTTTTTCTCAAAAACGATACATCAGTATTTAGAGAGAAATAAAAATATACAACCCTTTTATAACAATTTTCCTGATATTACTGGATTTCATAATCAAATTGAAGAAAAACAAAAATCGTATCAATTACAATCCAGATTAACCCTCGTGGAAGCTTTAAAAAACCAATATAAATCGGTTAAAACTTCAGAAAAAACGATTAAAAATATTGAGTTGTTAAAAGAACAAAATACGTTTACAATAACAACAGGACATCAATTAAATTTGTTTACTGGACCTTTATATTTTCTGTACAAAATAATTTCTACTATTAATTTATGTGAAGATTTATCAGATAAATTTCCCGAACAAAATTTTGTTCCCATTTATTGGATGGCAACAGAAGATCATGATTTTGATGAAATTAATTATTTTAATTTTGCAGGAAAGAAAGTAAGTTGGAATCGCAAAGATGGAGGTGCCGTTGGGCGTTTTTCTACGGATGGTTTAGAAGATGTATTCGAAGTTTTTTCTAATCATTTAGGGAGTTCTAAAAATGCAAAGTACTTAAAGAGTTTATTTTCTGATGCCTATATAAACCATGATAATTTAGCAGATGCAACACGTTTTATTGCCAACTCTTTATTTAGTAATTTTGGTTTGGTAATCATAGATGGTGATGACACGAATTTAAAACAGTTATTTAATCCCTTTGTTAAAGATGAATTAGAAAACAACACTTCATTTACTGAAGTTTCTAAAACGATTCTTGAGCTTGAAAAAAACTATAAAATTCAGGTAAACCCTAGAGAGATTAATTTGTTTTATTTAGGGGATAACTTTAGAGAACGTATTATTTTTGAAGATAATTTATACAAAGTTAACAATACTGACATCACTTTTTCAAAAGCTGAAATTTTAACAGAAGTTGATAATAATCCAAAAGCATTTTCTCCTAATGTTATTATGAGACCTTTGTATCAAGAAGTAATTTTACCTAATCTTTGCTATATTGGAGGAGGAGGAGAAATGGCGTATTGGTTTGAATTAAAAGCATATTTTGAAAAAGTATCGATTCCTTTTCCCATTTTGTTGTTGCGTAACTCTGTGCAATTTGTCTCAGAAAAACAATCAAAAAAAATGAAAAAGTTAAATATTTCATTTGAAGAAATGTTTTTAAGTCAGCATGCTCTATTGTCTAAAAAGATAACTGAGAATTTTGAAATAAAAGCTGATTTTCGTGAGAAAATTAAATTTTTACAAAATCAATTTTTAGAATTAAAACAGGTTGCTCAAAAAACAGATGTTTCTTTTGTAAATGCAGTAAATGCTCAAGAAAGGAAACAAGTTAAAGGTTTAGAAAACCTTGAAAAACGTTTATTAAAAGCAGAAAAAAGAAGACAAAAAGATTTGGTTGATAGAATTACAGTACTTCAAAATGAAATTTTACCAAACCAAAGTTTAGAAGAAAGACAGCGTAATTTTTCTGAATATTATTTAGAATACGGTTCGTCATTCTTACCTATATTAAAGGGCGCTTTAGTACCTTTGCAGTTAGAGTTTACAATAATAGAATTATAATGAAAGAAAAAAATCTTCACCCTAGAAATAAATTTAATAAGGGTTATAATTTTGATGAATTAATCAAAATAAACCCCAAGTTGGAAACATACGTTGCAAAGAATCAATTTGATGTAATTACCATTGATTTTTCTATTCCTGAGGCCGTAAAAGAGCTTAATAAGGCATTATTATTTTCTTATGATAAAATCTCAGTTTGGGACTTTTCTGATAAAAACTTATGTCCGCCAATTCCAGGTCGTTTAGATTATATACATTACTTATCAGATTTAATTGCAACTGATTCAACTATAAAAATTTTAGATATAGGAACTGGAGCAACATGTATTTACCCAATTTTAGGAGTTGCCGAATATGATTGGAACTTTGTTGCCTCAGATATTGATTTAGATTCTTTAGACACAGCACAAGATATTATAGAAGATAATAA
>LAQA01000034.1:14562-25588 GCA_000981625.1 Flavobacteriaceae bacterium ASP10-09a | reverse complement strand
AGAAATTTCTCTGGAAACAATAATGAATTGTGGTATGTTGGTGGAGAAAAAGCGTTTCTTCATAACTATTTATATGAAAGCTCTTTATTTAAAGAGAAAAGTAAATGGTTTACAAGTTTAGTTTCTAAAAAAGAAAATATAGTTAGTTTACAAAAATCATCAGCAAAATTAGGAGCTATTGAGTTTAAAGTAATTCCTATGCATCAAGGAAATAAAGTGACTAGAATTGTTTGTTGGAGATTTTAATTAAAAACAATGTCATTAATTTTATATTTTTTACATGTAAAGTGTAAAATAGTATAAACCAACATATGCACAAAAACTAAACAAATAAAAGCATATAAAGGAACTCCAAATATTTGAAAAGGCCAATAATAGGTCCAAACCCCTAAATAAATGGTTATAACTTCACCAAAAGCAGGTAGTATTAAAGCAAGAACAATTGCTAATACTATCTTGTTTTTTTGTGTTTGATTTGATAAAAGAGGAATTAAGTTTCTTTCCAATTTATACAAATAATGGAAAGCGAGCATCCATGCAAAAGGGAGCCACAATGGTAATCTTCTTACAACTTCGTGATACTCCCAATACCCATTTGTAACTCCCCAAGTTTCGCCAACAATTCCTCCAAACCCAGTAAGTAGCATTCCAATTAAAAGCATCCAATTCTTATTGATTTTTTGACTAATGATTTCTTTATAAATATTATGAAGGACTTTAAGGATTAAAATACCTGCAATTATAGCATCATATTGTTTTAAAACTCCAATTAGAATTCCTGCAATGATTAATTTTATAATTGCTTTTATAATTTCTATTAAAAATTGTTTTTTGTTAGTTATCAAGTTTTTGATAGTGGTTTTTAGTTTTAATGTTATGGTATAATGAATTGTTAGTTTATAATATAAAACAACTTATTATCTGAGTCTAACTCTATTTTATTAATTTTTATGTATTCAAAAATATTCATTTTTTTTGGTTTGATTTTCAAAGTTTGAATAAATATTCTCTTAAGATACCCCTTATTAAAGGTGTCAATTACAAGTTTTAAATCGGATGCTTTTAAATTTTTATCAGGAATTAAAACATAATTTATAAATGGAATCTCTGAATCAGAAACAGAGTTTTCTAGGTGCTTTATAATGGAGTCAATTTTATCGACAGTATTTATTCTATTAAAAAATTCAATTCTTATAGATTTATTTTTTTCTGAGTAATCAATATTTATGTATTGATTTAATCCTTCATTTTCTATAGAACCTTTCGGTTTATAATGTAGTCTTTGATTCTTTATTATCAAATAATCAATATCTAATAATGTTGTAAAATCATTAAATCTGTCGCATTCATCATCTTGTTTTTCTGCTATGAAATTTTCAGATAAATAACTTTTTAAATATATTTTATTGTTTTTATATTCATAATTGAAATGAAACATACCACATTGTGCGGGGAAAAATAGTTGTTTTTTTTCTGGATAATATCCCCCTTTTATTGGTTTTCCTGATAATGAAGAGTATAGATAACAGTCTTTATTTTTTAAAATATCAATACTCAGCATTGAAGGTTTTCCTTCTAAATTTTTCAAATGCCAATGACCGCTTAAATTCTTTTCACAACTAAATATTAAAGGAATCAATATTAAGAAGAGCAACTTTTTCATAAATTAAAGATATAAAAAATCCGAAACAATTTGTTTCGGTTCTTTGTTTTGTTTTATGTGTTGTAAAAAGTTAGAATAATTAAATTTTGACTTAGAATAAATAATTTCTTTTTAAGTTTTATAAAATTGTAAAACTCTTTTTTCATTTTTTACTATATTTTTCTTTTTGATTTTTCTCTTTACTAAGTAATAAGTCTACCTAACAGTTTTACTTTCTTCTGGTACATCATAACCTTGTTGTGTTAGATCTCCCTCTATTCCTTCCGCTAATTTAGCCTTTCTTCTATCTAAATATATTTCTTCATAATCTTTCGTATAATGAGGAGATGTAACGACATTTAAATCGAATTTTAAAACATTGAAAACATCTTTTTCGGTATTTGCAACAATTGTAATGTAGAATTCTACGTACCCTATATTCTTAGCACTATCATAATCTACTGTGATAAAACCAAAATCATTTTTACCAATAGAATTAGACGGAAAATTTACATCTATACAGCCACAAGACGCTTGTACATCATAAATAATTAAAGGTTGATTTCCTCTGTTGTAAAACTTATATGATGATGTTAATTCTGAGCCACGAAGAATTGGGTAATAATGACGCACAGGATCTACAATTTCCATTTTAGTTCTTTGTACGGTATCAATACTTGGTTTTCTTAAATTACAAGAAAAAGAAATTAGTGCTATTAAAAGAAGACAATATTTGTTTTTCATCTATATAAATTTAAACTTTTTTAATTAAATATAATTTCATCGCATGCTAAAGTGTTTTTACCACGAATATTACGTCTGTTAATTTTAAGTATAAAAGTGTCAGGTAATTGTTCATCATCAAATTTTGAAGGTATTTTAACTGTTACTTCTTTTGTTGCTAAACTGCTTCTATCGAATCGTATATTTAATTTTTTAATTAACTTGTAATCGGTGTCTAAAATTTCAATAACATTAGGGTAATAAATATCATGTTTTATATCTTGTAAAAAAGTAAAGGTTATTTTTTTTGAATTTTTAATGTATTTTTTCTCGATTTTTAAAGCTAAATCATCAATAGAACAGATGAGCCAATTAGTATTATAACCATTTAATCCAAAAGCGCCATCATTTAAAACAGAGCTGTCTTTATAGCCTTCATCTAAGTTTGATAATACTTCAAAAGGTTTTTTATAGAAATAATGTTTTCTTTTGTGATATTTATAAATAGTTTGTCTCCATCTTTTAATATAACTATCTATCTTATATTTTACTTCATTATATGAGGTTAGGTTGGCTGATTTGCTAAAAGCAGTTAATCTATCCAGTAAAATTGCGGCTTCGTTTTTTATAATAATTTCTTCATCTTTATTTATGGTTGCAAATCCGTATTTTCCTATTCCGTAATCTCTCATAATCTCTAATTTTAAAAAAGTAAGAGCCGTAGCAATTTTCAGAAAGTCTTTATCATATTTGTTTTTTTCCGTATTGGCATCAAATTCAGTATAAAAACTAAAAAACACTTTTGGGTCTAAATATTTTTTTACAGATTCATCAATTCCACTGTAAATGCCTAACTCTTCTTTATTAATGAAAAAAGAATCGTTTATAAAGGAATAATAATTTGTTAGAATACTAGCTAACTTTTTCGGAAACTTTTTATTAAAATACTGAGAAATTTCATCATTAATATTAATATTTGTATCCCATAATAGTTTTGCAAATATGGTAGATTTTAGGTCTTGAAAAGTACTGTATTGGTATTCACTTCCATGCAAGAACACGCCATTAATTCCTAGCTTTTTATATAGTTTTAAATTTTTCTGAGTAACTTTTAATGATGGATAAATATCAAAATAGTTGTCAAAATTAACAGTATAATCCCAAATGTATACGTTTTCTACATATTTTCTCCATCGTCTTATATCGTATTCGAAATCTTTAAAATATTTACTATCTTCTAGGGGTATCCCTTTTTGGATGGCAATTGTACTATAAAAAAGACCAACGTTATTTTCTGCTTTAAAAGGTGGGATTTCTTTAACAGTAACATATGCAGTTGTGAAAAATGATAGCCTTTTATGATTTTTCGCCAAGCTATTTAAAAAATTAAAGACTGCAGGAGCCGCATCTTTAGTTGTATTTCCAATAGATTTACAATTAGTACAAGTACAAACAATAGTATTATCATTTGGTAAAATCATGTATTTGTTAAGTCCATGGTCACTTTTATAAATAGTGCCTACTTTTTCATTTACGAACTTAAATAAACTATCGCTTGTAAAACAATATTGACTCTTAACTCTTCTATTACCAACTTTAGCATAAGCAGATTCAGGTAGATTATATTCTTTAAGAACCTTAGAAATATTATGCCCCCAGATTCCCCATTCTAATTCAAGATAATTAGTTTTGTTCCATGCTCTAAAATTAGAATTAAAATTAGAAGAGAAATAGGGTTCTCGGTATTCAAAATCTGGTGAAGAACAATGGCTAAATGTATTAGGGATTTTAAGTTCGTTTAGAATTACCTTTTCTTTTCCTTTTTTAATTTTTATATTAAAATCTAAAACTGTATATTTTTTAAAGAAAGCATTAATTCCATAAACTAAATTCTGATTATTGGTTGCCTGAATCGTAATATTTCTGTCTTTTTTTAAAATACAATAACTTTCTTTTTGAGTAGGGTTTACTCTTAAAATAATATAATTATAGTTTTTATTCAATCCATTACTTCGTTCAATCTTTAAGTATTGGCCTGAAATGTTTCTAAAGTTATTATTAAACTCATTTGCAGCATTACTTAAAAGAATGTCTGCAGATAGTGGAATGCTTATCCTAGGATATATTTTGTTTTTTTGTGAGTATAATGTTGTTGTTTTTTGGGCATAAGAAAAAAGACTAAAAAAAATTATAAATATGTATGTACATCTTTTAAATATCATTAGAGGAATCTTTATAAATACTTACTAAAACTTAGTTATAAGTGAAACAGATAAGTTGTATTGGTTTGTGAAATTAACTTCTTGAATAACATTATCCTTGATAGATTGATTACTTTGAAAGTTAATCCAAGTTCCATCTACCACGATAGCTGTTCTTGGAGACATTGTATATTTATAACCAGCACCAATCATTACATTAGAAAAACCTAGAAATGTATTTGTTTGATATTGTAATTGCTGATCAAAAGGAGCACTACCCCCTGAAACAATTAGAGAAAAATAATCTTTTCTTTCATTTATATTTATTCGTGCCTGAACCATTAAGTTTGTATAGATAAAGTTTTCATTATTTGTCGGTTTTAAGTTACCATTAGCATCAAGTACAAAAAGACCATCAGTAGGATCAGTTTCATAAAATTGAACGCTAGTATTCATAATAGACAACTTAGCATTAACAAAAATGTCTTCCCAAGTTTTATTTGCACCTAATTTTAATGCAAAATAATTTTGATCATTCTGTAACCTATTATAGCTTATGCCAACATTTGCTTCATAACCATCTTTTAAAACTTTATATCCATTTGCATAGAATTTAAATTTTGGGAAGAATTTAGAGCCAAGAAAGAAACCAGCATCTGCATATAATTTTTCTGTAAAAATCCTAGATAAATTAAGACCTCCTTGAATTCCAACACCGGATCTCCTAGCTGCATAATTTACATCTGCACCATAAGTATTTTTACCCTCAATTTTTCTATAGGTTATACTCGCCAAAGAAGTATTAAAGGCGACAGAATCTGAAGTTGCTTTTAAATAAGTAACTGCAAGTTCGTTTTTTAGTTCCCCAGCTTTAATAGATTCTAATGTGTTTTTCCATTCAATTTCTTCATAAGGATTATCTAACTCTCTAAACTTTTGATAATAGTAAGCAGAATCATATTGCTTTAATAATTGAAAAACAACACCTTTCTTAAATTTCAAGAAATTATCATTCGGGTTTTTTATAATATTTTCACTTATAAACTCTAAGGATTCATCGTAAGTTTTTTCATTAATATGTAAGTTAATCATCCTCATTAAAGAGCCTTCGTCCTCAGAATTTAATTCATATGCAGCTTCATAATTTATTAAAGCCTCCTCTACTAAACCTTCTTCTTCTTGATCTTTAGCTTTATAAAATAAAATAACCCCTTCCGCATTTTTGATTTTTCGGTCATATACATATGTTTTCTTCAAAGAATCTAAAATAACTAGCGCTTTATCAAATTCTTTGTTTTTTGTATATAAATCTGTTAGTTTAAGTTTAAAGTTTTTATTTTTAGGATAAAAGCTTAAAGCACTTTTACTATAGTTTATACCTTTTTGAAAATCAGGTATTGCTGAGGAAGCATTGATAGCCATGTCTAATAACCTTTTGTTATTGTTTTCTCTAATTAAACCATCTTCCAGAATAGGTAATACTTTACTATATCTTTTTTCTTTCATTAAAAAGGTACCATAAGCTTCTATTTGATTTACATAAATTGAAGGATACTTTAAACTTAGAGGGTACTTTTGTTCAAGACTTCGTGTAATATCTAGAGCATCATCATATAATTGCATTTTTTGATATAATGTGGATTTTCTCAATAAATAATCTGGATTTTCAGCATCTAACCCAATTAATTTGTCAATTTGATCTGTCGCTTCGTCATATCTTTCTAGGGCTAAAAGAATACCAAATATCTGTTGTTCTGATGCTTCTATAAAATCAGGAAAAGAAGCTAGTTCTATAAAAATAGGAAGTGCAAGATCATATTGTTTATTATTTGAATACAACTTTGCTCTATCATACATAATTTTATTATACTGATAGGTGATATCATCGTCATTTGGGAATTTTTCATGATTCAATAATACTTTTTGTTGAAACCTTTCTTTATCTTTTATAGGTTTGTATAGCTCCATCTCTTGAATCAATAATTTTTTATTATTAGGATTCTTCTTTATCGCTTTCTTTAAAAAATATTCTGCATCTATATTATAACCTTTTCCCAAAGCATTTTTAATAACATAGTCTTGAGATTCTGAGTTGCCATTTAGTTCAACTAACTTTTTGTTTACTTCATAAGAATCATTGTATTCATTAAATCCTGCAGATTGTTGCATTAAATAAGGTAATGTTCTAGTACGGATGTCCTGTAGTCTGTCTGTAAAATTCTCTTCTTTTAATGTATTTATGTATGCAATTGCTTGTGCATGCCTTCCCAATTCTTCTAATAAACCAATCTTTTTTTCTACTAATTGAATATCATTAGGCATCTCTAATAAAGATCTATTGGTATATTGTAAAGCAGCATCTGGATTTCCTTTTAACAGTTCGTTTTTAATAATACCTAGATAGGCATCTTTATTTGAAGGATTTTCATCAATAATTGTCTTATAAATTTTATTGGCATTCTCATAGTTCTTTCCCTTAAGAGCTTCGCTAGCATCGTCAAGTCGAATAAAATTAAATTGTTCTTTTATTTCTGTATCATTTGGGTATAGTTCATATAATCTTTTTAAAGATCTTTCTGCTTCTTCAAAATTCCCCATTTCTTTATAAATGGTAATTTTACGCAGCCACCAAGCCCTACTGTACGGAGTTAATTCTAAAAGCTCATTTACAAAACAGATTGCATCAGAATATCTTTTTGTTGATTGCTCTATATTCACTAAAAACTTTAAGACACTAATATTCTTTCTGTTTTTTAAATATACTTGTTTCAAAACATATCTAGCGGTATCATACCTACCCAATTGTAAATTTGCTTTTCCTAAAAGAGTCTTTAAATCTATGTCTTCAGGAGATATTTGTAAACCTCTCCAGCTCATTTTTGCAGCTTTGGTGAAATTTTGTTCAGCAATATCTTTTTTTGCTTCTTCGAAATATAAATCTGAAGAAGGAAATACCTGAGAATACATTTTAAATTGCGAAAAGAAGATTACAATAAGAATGTAAATTTTTTTATTTATTTTCATAATTAATAACTGGGGTTATTTTATGTTTTAAAAGGCTTAAAATTACCTGTAACTTTTTTCTTTTTTAATCTTTCAAATATGCTAATTTTTTTTTCTTTAGTATCGTTACCAGAGTTATTACCATCATTCTTATCTATGTTTTTCTTCGTTTTTTCTTCATTATCAAACCCTTGTCTAGTCATAGTTCCCCATGCTAGTTCTCTAGATGTTATAAAACTAAAATATCCTTTTAGAGAAAAGAACACAATTAATGGATGATAAAGAATAGGCTCTATAAATGCGGTAAGAAACAGCGTTAAAACTTCTCTAGTTGTGTTGTAATATTTAAACGTCATTTGATCCCAAATAATTACGATTGAAGAGATCATGATTGCGAAAGTGTAAGAATATATAAAAATTAAAGGAGCAAAACTCCAATTTACATGATTATTAAGTAATAAAAAAACAGAGAAAAGAAGACCAAAAGCTTCAATAATTGGGGCTAAAAATTCAAAAATAAAGATATAGGGAAACGTAATTAAGCCTAATCTTTTGTAACTTGGATTAAATAGAATCTTTCTGTGCTCACTAAACATTTGGAATAAACCACTGGCCCACCTTGTTCGCTGACGTCCTAAAATTTGAATGTTTGGAGGCCCTTCTGTCCAGCAACAAGAAAGAGGTATATATCCAATTTTATATTCCATCCTATTATTCATCATGTAAGCAGCCATCCTTGTTAACATATCCATGTCTTCAGCATGAGAATCTGCTCCATATCCACCTGCTTTAATAGCGATCTCTTTATCAAACATCCCTAAACCACCAGAAACATTTGGTACCGAATTGATAAACTCCCATCCCATCTTTCCTAAAAGATAAGATCTAATATATTCTAATTCTTGAAAACGTGGAATTAATGCTTTTGGAGGTCTAACTCTCGTAATAACTCCTTCTTCAATTTCACAATTATTAGACATTCTCAAAGTAGCACCAACTGCAATTACAGTTACTTTAGAGTTTAAAATGGGTTTAATCATTTTAGTTAGTGTATTTCTCGCTAGAATACAATCTACATCTGTGTTTAAGTAATATGGAAATACCGATGCATTTAATCCGGCATTAAAGGCATCTGCTTTTGTACCACCATTTTCTTTATCAATTATCGTTAAAATTTCGTATTTCGGATTTTGTGATTTAAAAGTTCTTTTATAAGGTTGTGTTTTTATTTTCTCAACATAAGCAAAAGGAGCTTCAATCAAATCAAACTCTTCAATTAAAAGCTCTAAAGTTTTATCTTTACTACCATCATTTATAATAATTACCTCAAAAAGAGGGTAGTTTAAAGTTAATAGAGATTTGACGTTTATAATAATGGTTTTTTCTTCATTATAGGCAGGTGCAATTACTGAGATACCAGGAGCTAAATTTGAATTTAATAACTCTTCATCATCAATATCTGTATTATAACTTTTATATTTAGTGATGGCTATAAATGAAAATATAGCAAGAACTATGTAACTTATAATTAATGAAGTTGCATAGAAGAATATAAAATATTCATAAACTTTTACGAAAATTTCAAACATTTATTTAAATTTAATTAAAGGGGTTTCAATATGTTTTAAAATTGTAAGATCGAAACCTTTCAATGAATTTTTTAAATTTTGAAAAGCGATTCTTCCTTCATAACTATAATTTAATATTGCTTCAGCAATAATCTTTTTTGAATCTGTATTGTTTGAGTCTTTAAATATTTCTTCTAAAAAACCTAAAGATTTACCAGTATTAAACTTTCTTATTGTTCTTACAATTGCTACTTGGCAAATTTCTGGCTCAGTATAATATCGGTCAATAAGGGTTTGTTCTGTTTCTTTAATGTTTAATTTTCCTAGAGTTAATATTGCTTCTGCTCTTACATTTGCATTATTATCATCTAGTTTTTCTAATAAAATTTCATCGATTCCTTTTTGGTTGAAAAATCCAACCATTTTTATTAGAAAAACAACTAAAGAATCATTTTTAGAATAGTTTATCCATTTTCCTAAACCCGCGAGGTTACCTCTTGTATTTTGAAGTTTAAGATATTGCATTAATTCGATTTCATCCCATTTTGTAAGAGATCCATCAAATTCATCAAAAAAACGATAAGGATCATTTGAACTTAAAGCGAGATAAGAGTTTCGCGCTTCACTTCTAATTCTTTTATTTTTACTATAAGCGTAAATCAACACTTTTGAATCGAATTTATTTAATTCTAAAACGAAAGCTTCTTGAAATGCATCCATTTTTTCACTGTTAGAACGAGAATCAAATTTTCTTTCTAAATGTTCTACAATATTTAATGCG
Source organism: Flavobacteriaceae bacterium ASP10-09a (assembly GCA_000981625.1). Taxonomy (GTDB): domain Bacteria; phylum Bacteroidota; class Bacteroidia; order Flavobacteriales; family Flavobacteriaceae; genus Polaribacter. The sequence continues at coordinate 15,670 of LAQA01000034.1, read as the reverse complement.
GAAATTAAAAAAGGATATCTTTCTGATTGCTTATCTTCATTTTTAAATTCTACTAAAACATCAATACCGATATTTAAAGACTCTCTATTTACATCTCCTACAATATTTTTAAACCTATCGTAAATTTCTTTTTCTGAAAATTTTTTATCTGTAAATAAAACGTCTTCAAATAATGATTTTATATCAGGAACACTGGTTTTAAGCCTTTTCTGAAGCCTATTATGTTTTCGTCTTATGGTGTAGATTGCTATTACAAGAGCAAAAGTTGCAATTATAAAAGCCAATGTCAATACAATTGTAAGTTGTATAACTAGAGGAAAAGTCTTTATCATATAGACAAAGGAAAGAAACCACTCAACGATACTCATTTATGTGTTTTTGATATTAAATCGTTTAAGTGAGGGATAGATTGTATATTGATCTACAAAAGTAATGAAAAATATATCAAATGTTCTTTATTTTCTATGAATAGCTCTCTTTTATAGGTGAATTACTTCATCATATGCGTCTGCAACTGCCTCCATAACGGCTTCGCTCATTGTTGGGTGTGGATGAATCGTCTTTAAAACTTCATGTCCAGTGGTTTCTAATTTACGTCCTAAAACTGCTTCAGCAATCATATCTGTAACTCCAGCACCAATCATATGACAACCTAACCATTCACCATATTTTGCATCAAAAATAACTTTTACAAAACCATCAGGCGTTCCTGCTGCTGTTGCTTTTCCAGATGCAGAAAAAGGAAATTTACCTACTTTTAATTCGTAACCTGCTTCTTTTGCTTTAGCTTCTGTCATTCCAACAGAGGCGATTTCTGGAGTTGCATAGGTGCAACCAGGAACATTACCATAATCGATAGGCTCTGTATGTAAACCTGCTAATTTCTCGACACAAGTAATTCCTTCTGCAGAAGCAACGTGAGCTAAAGCTTGTCCAGGAACTACATCTCCAATGGCATAATACCCAGGAATATTTGTTTGGTAAAAATCATTGACTAAAATTTTATCTCTATCAACTATAATTCCAACATCTTCTAAACCAATGTTTTCGATGTTCGATTTAATTCCAACAGCCGATAATAATATATCTGCTTTTAAAGTTACTTCAC
>LAQA01000034.1:7626-14443 GCA_000981625.1 Flavobacteriaceae bacterium ASP10-09a | reverse complement strand
GAACTAAGTTCGGTAAATATTCTACGATAGTAACCTCAGTTCCCATCGTGTTATAAAAATGTGCAAACTCAACACCAATTGCTCCAGAACCTACAACTATCATTGATTTTGGTTGATTGGGTAAGGTCATTGCTTTTCTGTATTCAATTACTTTTACACCATCTTGAGGTAAGTTTGGCAATTCTCTAGAACGAGAACCTGTTGCAATAATAATATTGTCGGCACTGTATTCAGTTACTTTTCCATCTTCAGTAGTAACTTCCACTTTTTTGCCCGTTTTAATTTTACCAAAACCGTCAATAATATCGATTTTGTTTTTCTTCATCAAGAAAGCAACGCCTTTGCTCATTCCGTTTGCAATTCCACGACTTCTTTTAATTACAGCTCCAAAATCTTTATCAATTGCTTCTGCTTTTAAACCATATTGGTCTACATGTTTTAAATAATCATAAACCTGTGCAGATTTTAATAAGGCTTTTGTAGGGATACATCCCCAGTTCAAGCAAATTCCGCCCAAAGCTTCTTTTTCTACAATGGCAACTTTAAAACCTAACTGAGAAGCTCTAATCCCAGTTACGTATCCTCCAGGTCCACTTCCAATGATAATGATATCGTATTTCATAATTATTTTTTTTTATCTTTTATTTCTTTATTTCTGACTTCGAGTGTGCTTTCCGTTTTATCTTTTGCTTTGCTATCGATACAAATTTGCTTATTCTTCGTAAATTCACTCGAACTTAAGCAATAAGATGTCACTTTAATTCCTAACGCAGGCCAATTTACTAACTTTAGTTTTTATGACCAACTATTTTACATTCTCTCAGGAACATTGATTCCTAATAACAAAAATGCAGATTTTATGGTTTCTGCAACTTTGTTTGCTAGTTGTACTCTAAATATTTTTTTATCTTGATTCTCTTCTCCTAAAATAGATACATTTTGATAAAAAGAATTAAATTCCTTTACCAAGTCATACGTGTAATTCGCAACAATGGCTGGCGAATAATTTGCAGCTGCTTGTTGTATCGTATCAGGATACAATTCTAATTGTTTTAATAATTCTTTTTCTTTTTCATGTAGTTTAATCGTTACTGATTTTGAATAATCAAAATCTGCTTTTCTAACAATAGATTGAATTCTAGCATACGTGTATTGAATAAAAGGACCAGTATTTCCTTGAAAATCTACAGAGGATTTAGGATCGAACAAGATTCTCTTTTTAGGATCTACTTTTAAAATAAAATATTTTAATGCACCTAAACCAATTGTTTTATATAATTCGGATTTCTCTTCTTTAGAATAACCTTCTAATTTTCCTAATTCTTCGGATATTGTTTTGGCTGTATCTGTCATTTCTAACATTAATTCATCAGCATCAACAACTGTTCCTTCTCTCGATTTCATTTTTCCAGAAGGTAAATCTACCATTCCGTAACTTAGATGATGTAATTGTTTAGACCAATCAAAACCAAGCTTTTTCAAAATTAAAAACAATACTTGAAAATGATAATCTTGCTCATTACCAACAGTATAGACCATTCCGCCAACATCAGGGAAATCTTTTACACGCTGAATTGCAGTACCAATGTCTTGCGTCATATAAACTGCTGTTCCATCAGAACGTAAAACGATTTTCTCATCTAAACCATCATCCGTTAAATCACACCAAATAGAACCGTCTTCTTTTTTGTAGAAAACACCTTTCTTTATTCCTTGTGCAACCACATCTTTTCCTAATAAATAGGTATTACTTTCATAATATAGAGTATCAAAGTCGACCCCCATATTTTTATAGGTTACCTCAAACCCATTATACACCCAAGAGTTCATTTCTTTCCAAAGAGAAACAACTTGTTCATCACCAGCTTCCCATTTTAGTAACATTTGTTGTGCTTCTAATAAAAGTGGCGCTTCTTTTTTTGCTTCTTCTTCTGTTTTTCCTTCTGAAATTGACTGAGAAATTTCTTTTTTATATTCTTGGTCGAATTTTACGTAGTAATTTCCAACCAACTTATCACCTTTTAAACCTGATGAAGTTGGCGTTTCTCCGTTACCGAATTTTTCCCAAGCCAACATCGATTTACAAATATGAATTCCTCTGTCGTTAATAATCTGAGTTTTATATACTTTTTTACCTGCAGCTTTTATAATTTCTGCAACAGAATATCCTAATAAATTATTACGAACATGACCTAAATGTAAAGGTTTGTTCGTGTTTGGTGATGAATATTCTACCATCATCGCTTTTTCATCTGCGATTGGTGAAACATAACCATAAGACGAATCTAAGTAGATTGAATTGAAGAATTTTGTATAGAAGCCATCATCAATTACTAAATTTAAAAAGCCTTTAACAACGTTGTAACTAGTTATTTCAGTAACATTTTCTAAAACATATTTTCCTAAATCTTCACCGATTTGAACAGGGTTGCCTTTTTTGTAGCGTAATAAAGGGAATACAACAAGGGTAATGTCGCCCTCGAACTCTTTTCTGGTTGCTTGAAATTCTACTGATGGAATTTCTATATTGTATAAAGCTAAAAAACCTTCTTTTACTTTGGTTTCTATGATGTTTTTGATGCTCATTTAGTCTTGAAAATTGAAATGCAAAATTACATATTTTTATTTGTTTTTTTGAATGATTTTTGGTCAAGAATAATTGTAGTTTTGTAGGATGGAAAAACGTTTGGAACAACTCCCGAAATTAGCAGAGGAAGCAAAAAAAGAAAACAAAAAATATTTTATAAATCTAAAGAAAAGAACACCCAAAAATTTAGATTATGTAATGCAAGAATTGCACGATGCTGAGTTTGCTAAAACCGATTGTTTAGACTGTGGGAACTGTTGCAAAACATCAAGTCCAATATTTATTGACAAAGATATTGCGCGTATTTCCAAACACTTAAAAATGAAAGTTGCTGATTTTACAAGCACTTATTTAGAGAGAGATTCTGATGATTTTATGGTCTTAAAAACAGCGCCATGTTCTTTTTTAGACCTTTCTGATAATAGTTGTACTATATACGATGTTCGTCCAAAAGCTTGTGCTGAATATCCACATACAAATAGACGTAAGTTTATACAAATAACAGATTTAACTATTGAGAACACAGCTATTTGTCCTGCTACTTATAATATTGTGGAAGCTTTAAAAAAGCGTTTACCTTATGAATATAATGAGAAAAAGAGAAGGAGTTAGATTTTGAAATAAGGGTTTCCTTGTCATTCTTTCTCTAATTATTCTAGTTCAGTAGAAACTATAGGAGTGACAAAACACCAATCTTGATGGAACTATTACATCAGTTTTTTAAGAATTAAATGTATAAATTTTTCAAATTAGTTTAATCTACCGTTAGAAATAATACCTCATTACCATTTACAAAAGTATTTAGTATTTTAATATTTGATAAATCACTGGTATTAATCGTTAATGGGTTTTTATCTACAATAATGAAATCAGCGTATTTACCTTTTTCTAAAGAACCTATTTTGTCTTCTTTATGAATTTGCCAAGCAGCATTAATCGTCATTGATTTTAAGGCAGAAAGTATATTTATACGGTGCTTTTTGCCTAAATAATTACCTTCTTTTGTTTTTCTTTCTATAGCAGTTTGAATTAAACGAAATGGATTACTTTCAAACATAGGCTGGTCTGCATGCAATGAAAATTTTATATTGAGACTATCTGCATGTCGAATTGGAAGCATAGCATTACTTCTTTCAGAACCAATAATATCGTCGTTAAGTTTTTGTCCATAATAATATAAATGATTGATATGAAAACTTGGAGTGATATTTAATTTTTTCATCTTCTCAATACTTTCTACAGAACTTAGCAAACAATGTTCTAGCCTTGGTCTTAATTTAGTAAATAAATCCTTTTCATTAATTTTCTCATAAACATTTAAAACATCTTCAACAGCTTTATCTCCTTGTGTATGTATTGCAATTTGCCATCCTTTTTTACTGTAAGTATTAATAAATTTAGTTAATTCCTGTTTTTGAATTAAAGGTTTTCCTGTATGTCCATTTTTGATATGTAATTTAGAAATAGACAAATCAGAATTTAAATAAGGTTCTTTTAAATACATAGAACCTGTGTATGGAGAACCATCATACCAATGTTTTATTCCAATAATTCCATAAAAATCAGTGTTTAAAGGTTTCGTTTCCGGAAGCATGAATAATCGATCGTGTCTTATATAAAGCAAGTGTCTAGGCAAAGCTTGTCTTTTAGGTAAAAAACCAAGGCTACTTAAAAGTTGGTTTGTAAAGCCCGTTTTTTCTGAAGATAAATGTTCATATAAACGCAAAGGTTTTTTATCATTAATAGTAATCCCAGCAGAAACAATAGTGGTATTACCATTTTTAGCATATTTTTTAAAGGTAGAAATAGTATATTTAATAAGGTTTTTAGAGCTTAAGAAGCTCTTATTTAAATGATCAGAAAATTGTAGAAAAGCTTTCTGTTCTACAATAGCTCCTGTTAATTCACCAAGAGCATCTTTCTCGTAATAGCTGTTTTTAGAAGGGTTTTTTGTGTTTTTATTGATGCCTACTTTTTTAAAAGCAAGGGTGTTTCCCCAATAATTATGTAAACTTTGTGAAATTAAAAGAATAGGGTTTTTAGGAGAGATACTGTCTAAAAAGTGAATGTTAGGAATCTTTAAATCTTCCACTAAAATAGGATCAATCCCTTTGCAAACAATCCATTCTCCTTCTTTTTTTGTTTTTAATTGTTGCGCTAAATAAGTCCATATTTCTTCATTAGACTTATGCGTAAATCCAGATAAATCGATCATAGCATCTAAAAAAGAAGAAAGTGCAACATGAGAATGACTATCAATGAAACCTGGTAAAATAGTAGCACCTTTTAAATCTATAACTTTTATCTTTTTTGGATATTCTTTAATTTCTCCAATAGAAATTATTTTACCATCCTTGACATGCATTCTAGAAGCAATAAAATTTTCACTATTAAGTGTAATTATTTTTCCGTTTATATAAATTGTTTCTGGTGTTTTTTCGTAATCCTTTTGAATAAAGAAGACACAAATTAGAATAAAAAGAAAAAGTATTATAATTATTACCCATGATTTTTTCATATTACTTATTTATATATTAGGTAAAAATTTCTAGTTATCTTAAATTCATTCAAATCTTTCTCCCAAGTTTCTCTAATTTCTTTTTCGGATAAATGGTCTTCAATTTGTTGTTGTAGTTTTTTTGTTCCTGCTAATTTGGTAAAGAAACTATTAAAGAATTCTTTAGAAGAATCTAGTTTGTAAGCTTTTATTAAATAGGATAAATCTATTTTATTTAAGTTGTCAGCTTTTTGTAAATTTTCACCAAAACAAAGTTTGTTCTCATACTTTGGATATTTAGCACCCTCGTTTGGTTGTGGTGTAAAAGTATAATCACTTTTTGATAAAAATGGCGAACCATAAATTTGAAATTGCATTTCAGTTCCTCTTCCTGCAGAAACATTCGTTCCTTCAAAAAAACAGAGACTAGGGTAGAGGTTGATGCTTTTATCATTAGGTAAATTGGGTGATGGCTTTACAGGTAAACGATATGCTTTACTATGATTGTAGTTTTTTAAAGGAATTACTTTTAAATCACACTGAATTCCATTTTTCAACCACTTTTCTCCGTTAATCATTTGTCCGTATTCGCCAATGGTCATTCCATAAACCACAGGTACTTTGTGCATGCCAACAAAACTTTTATGTTCCAATTCTAAAACGGGTCCGTCAATATAATGACCATTTGGGTTTGGTCTGTCTAAAATTATAACAGGAATTTCGGCTTCTGCACAAGCTTCCATCACATAATGTAAAGAAGAAATGTAGGTGTAAAAACGAGCGCCAACATCTTGAATGTCAAAAACGACAACATCAATATTTTTTAATTGTTCGGCAGACGGTTTTTTATTTTCCCCATATAAGGATATAATTGGCAAACCTGTTTTAGTGTCAAATCCGTCTTTTATAACCTCGCCAGCATCTGCTTTTCCTCTAAAACCGTGTTCAGGTGCAAATACTTTCTTTACAATTATTCCTAAGGAAAGTAAACTGTCAACTAAATGAACAAGCTCACATTCTTCTATCTTCTCCTTTCTTTTTTCTAGAACAGAGGTTTGATTCGCAACAACTGCAATATTTTTTCCTTCTAATAAATCAAGATACAAACCCATTCTTTCTGCGCCAGTTTTTATAATAGTTGTTTTTGTAATTTCATGTTTAATTGTCTCCAGTGGTTTCTGAGCACAAGAAATCAGCTGAAAATTCAGTAACAGAAACAAGAATAAATATGTACTTTTGAAAGGTTTAAAAATAATCATCAATTTGAATTACGAGTTATTTATTGCAAAACGCATTATCGCTGGCAAAAAGTATAAAAATAGCATTTCATCGCCAATAATAAAAATTGCAATCACAGCAATTGCGTTAGGAATCATTATTATGCTAATTGCTGTGGCAACAGGTGCAGGATTGCAGTATAAAATTCGTGATAAAATGGCCGGATTTAAAGGGCATATTCAAATTGTAAATTACGATGCTAATAATTCAGATGTTTCTACAACCGCAATAAAAAAGAATCAAGATTTTTATCCTAAGTTTAAAAATATAGAAGGTATTAGAAATGTGCAAATTTTTGCAAATAAAGCGGGTATTTTAAGAACTAAAACTGATTTTGAAGGCATTATTTTTAAAGGAGTTTCTACAGATTATGATTGGTCTTTCTTTAAAGAATATTTGGTTGAAGGGGTAGTTCCTGATTTTAATCAACCAAGAACAAGAGAGGTGTTATTGTC
>LAQA01000034.1:0-7569 GCA_000981625.1 Flavobacteriaceae bacterium ASP10-09a | reverse complement strand
TCTAATAAAAAATATATTATCTCCGGAATTTACAGTACTGGCTTTTTACAGTTCGATAAAAGCATGATGATTGGTGACATTAGAGAGGTTCAAAAATTAAATAAATGGACAGAAAATGAAGTTGGTGGTTTTGAGGTTTTATTAGATAATTTTGAGGAGGTTGATGAAAAAGGAGAAGCCGTTTACAATAGTATTAGTGCAACTTTAAATAGTAAAACGATTGTTAATGCATATCCAAATGTGTTTGATTGGATTGAACTTTTTGACAATAATGTGTGGTTTATTATTGCAATTATGATTTTAATTGCAGGTATAAACATGATCACTGCTTTACTCGTTTTAATTTTAGAACGTGTACAAATGATTGGTGTTTTAAAAGCACTAGGAAGCAATAATACAAGTATCAGAAAAATATTTTTGTACAACGCTACTTACCTTATTTTAAAAGGACTTTTTTGGGGAAATATTATTGGTTTATTTATTATTTTTATCCAGCATTATTTTAAAATAATTACCTTAAACCCTGAAACGTATTATGTGTCAACAATGCCTGTTTACATATCTTTTACTGCAATTTTACTTTTGAATATTGGAACTTTAATTTTATGTTTTTTAATGTTAATAATCCCTTCTATTATCATCACAAAAATTAGCCCTTCAAAATCAATTAAGTTTGCTTAAAGTATCTTTTATTCTTTGTTAATTCTGTGGTTTTCTTTATCCTTAATACATTCAGTCCAAAAGTTGCGTTTTCTATTTTATTGTTTTTTGTTCCTTAAAAGGGAAGTCTTTGCAATCGCTATCGCAAATTACCTATAAACTTATAGTTTTGTGTAAAGTAGGTGAACTTTTTGTTTTAGCAATTGAATGGCGAGTTTGAGCTCTTTTTTACTGTTCGTTAGTGTTAATTTATTTTTTTGCAAACTTGTAACTAGATCTCACTAAAAAAAGCGAGTAATGAAACCGCTACCTTATTTAGGTAACGCCCAAAAAATAATTATCTTTGCAGTTGTAAAATTAAGTCATGAAATACGCTAAAAATATATTAGAAACGATCGGTAATACACCTTTAGTTCGATTAAATACTGTAACAAAAGAGATTGATGCTTTAGTATTAGCAAAGGTTGAAACCTTTAATCCAGGAAATTCTATAAAAGATAGAATGGCATTAAAAATGGTAGAGGATGCAGAAGCAGATGGACGTCTAAAGACTGGAGGAACAATTATAGAGGGTACTTCTGGAAATACAGGAATGGGTTTAGCATTGGCTGCAATTATTAAAGGGTACAAATGTATTTTTGTAATGTCAGACAAGCAATCTAAAGAGAAAATGGACATTTTACGCGCTGTTGGTGCAGAGGTAATTGTGTGTCCAACAAACGTAGAACCTACTGATCCAAGATCTTACTATTCAGTTTCTAAACGTCTAGGTGCAGAAACTCCAAATTCTTGGTATGTAAATCAATATGACAATCCAAGTAATGCTTTAACACATTACGAGCAAACAGGACCAGAAATTTGGGAACAAACGGATGGGAAAATCACTCATTTTATAGTTGGTGTTGGAACTGGAGGAACTATTTCTGGAACAGCAAAATACTTGAAAGAGCAAAATCCAAATATTAAAATTTGGGGAATAGATACCTATGGTTCTGTGTTTAAGAAATACCATGAAACAGGTGTTTTTGATGAAAATGAAATCTATCCATACATAACAGAAGGAATTGGGGAAGATATTTTACCTGAAAATGTTGATTTTTCTTTAATTGATGGTTTTACAAAAGTAACTGATAAGGATGCTGCTGTTTACACTAGAAAAATCGCAAAAGAAGAAGGTATTTTTGTTGGTAATTCCGCAGGATCTGCCATTAAAGGATTATTGCAATTAAAAGAGCATTTTACAAAAGACGATGTCATTGTTGTCTTATTTCATGATCATGGAAGTAGGTATGTTGGTAAAATGTTTAATGATGATTGGATGCGTGAAAAAGGTTTTTTAGAGGAAGAAATTAAAACTGCTGGAGATTTAATTAAAAATCATGAAAACAAACCTTTAGTTTCTGCACAAACTGAAGAGTTGGTTTCGCATGCAATTGAAAGAATGCGTGAATTTAAAATATCTCAAATTCCTGTAAAAGATGTAAATGGTTTTGTTGGTTCTATCAATGAATCGGTATTATTACATAATTTTATTTCGGATAAAAATATTGCAGACAAACCAATCAAGGATATTATGGGAAAACCTTATCCTCTTGTAAAAAAATCTGCAAAACTAGAAGCAATTTCTAAATTGATAACAAAAGAAAATGACGCTGTATTGGTAGATCTAGAAGATGGAAAGCATCAAATTATTACAAAGCATGATATTATAAATGCAATTTAATTTTTTTAAAAAGAACTCTTTTTAATTAAGTTTTTTTCAAAAAAATTATTTGACTTTTAATCTATTATCTAATTTTATTTGTCATTGACCGTAATTAAACACACCTTTTATCTATAAATAAAATGTATAAGTATTAAAAGTTATAAATTTGATTATCATTTAAATGCAATTTTATAAATCGGGGGATTTATGAAATTGCGATTTCAGATCGCCTAAAAGTTAATTTTAGGCGATTCTTTATTTATTTACCTGTTCTTAAATAATTAGTACCTTTATAATATTCAAATCAATTTTATATTATGAAATATCTGAAATTATTTTCACTTCTAGTGATTCTGACATCATGTAAAGAAGAAAAAAAAGAAGAAAATTTATTATTAAAAGCCAAAGCAATTCATAAACGCGTCATGACTTTAGATACGCATGTAGACATTAATGTTTCTAATTTTACAGACTCAATTAATTATACACAAAAACTTAAAAACCAAGTAAATCTTCCAAATATGGAAGAAGGCGGTTTAGATGTTGCCTATTTTATAGTGTATACAGGGCAAGGAGAACTTACAGAAGAAGGTTATGAAAAAGCATACCAAAATGCGATGAGTAAATTTGATGCAATACACAAACTAACAAAAGAGATAGCACCAGAAAGAATTGGTTTAGCGGTTACGTCAGAAGAAGCTAGAAAAATTTATGCATCAGGTAAGAAAGTTGCTATGATTGGTGTAGAAAATGCATATCCTTTGGGGACAGATATTTCTAGAGTTAAACAGTTTTATGATTTAGGGGCTAGATATATGAGTCTTTCTCATAATGGTCACAGTCAATTTTGTGATTCTAATACAGGTGAAGAAGATGATGTTTGGTTGCATAATGGAGTTAGTGATTTAGGAAAAGAAGTAATTAAGGAAATGAATAAATGGGGAATTATGATTGATGTTTCTCATCCTTCTAAAAAATCAATGAAAGATATGATTGATCTTTCTAAGGCACCAATTATAGCATCACATTCTTCAGCAAGAGCATTATGTAACCATAGTAGAAATTTAGATGATGAGCAATTACAATGGTTAAAAGCCAATGGAGGGGTCGTGCAAACTGTAGCTTTTAGCTCTTACATTGATACAGAAAAAGATAAAAAGTATAAAGACAAATTAGTTATAAAGATTAAGGCGTTAGCAAAAGACCAAAACATTGAATTAGTTAACAGAAGTGAAATTAGAAAATTAAAAGGAACAGCGCAAGAAGAAGCAATTGTAGCTTATATGAAGCTTTCTAAAGAAGCGAAAAGTAAAATGGAAGTATCTGATGATGAACTAGTAAATGTTGCTGATTTTGTAAACCATATAGACTACTTAGTTGCAAAAATGGGAATTGATCATGTAGGAATTAGCTCAGATTTCGATGGAGGAGGAGGAATAGAGGGTTGGAATGATGCTTCTGAAACATTAAATGTAACTCTAGAATTGGTAAAAAGAGGTTATACAGAAACACAAATAGCAAAGCTTTGGAATGGTAATTTATTACGTGTTTTAGATAAAGTTGCAGAAGTTGCTGAAAATATTCAGGCAGAGGAAATGTAGTTTTTAGCATTAATTATATAAAAAAACCATCTTAATTAAGNNTTATTCAAATAATTTACACAATGAAAACAGTTTACAAAGTTGCTTCCGTTTTACACTTTACAATTTTCATGCCAAAAATTATTTAAATTTATTTTTTTTCACTATTTTATTAATTACTTTGCATGTTTATGTGCTTTGTAAGATGAACGAACTAAAGGACCACTTTCTACGTACATAAAACCCATTTCTAAACCTAGAGTTTCGTATTTCTTAAATTGATCTGGAGTAATAAATTCTTTTAGAGGTAAATGTTTTTTTGAAGGTTGTAAATATTGTCCAATAGTAAGAACGTCTAAGCCTACTCCTTGTAAATCTTTCATCGTTTGTATTACTTCTTCTTCAGTTTCACCTAAACCTAGCATCAATCCAGTTTTAGTTCTCATTCCGTTTTCTTTTAGGTATTTTAAAACGCCTAAACTTCTGTCGTATTTTGCTTGAATTCTAACTTCACGTGTTAATCTTCTTACAGTTTCCATATTATGAGAAACGACTTCTGGATGTACTTCTATAATTCTGTCTATTTGTTTTGTGTTTCCTTGAAAATCTGGAATTAAAGTCTCTAAAGTCGTATTTGGATTTGCTCTTCTTATAGCATCGACAGTTTCTGCCCAAATAATAGAACCACCATCTTTCAAATCGTCTCTATCTACAGAAGTAATTACGGCATGTTTAATACTCATAATTTTTATAGAACGGGCAACTTTTTCAGGTTCATCCCATTCAACGGTTTCTGGTCTTCCTGTCTTTACTCCACAAAAACCACAAGAACGTGTGCAAATATTTCCAAGTATCATAAATGTTGCAGTTCCTTCACCCCAACATTCCCCCATGTTTGGACAGCTACCACTTGCACAAATAGTGTTTAGTTTATACTTATCAACTAAACCCCTTAATTCAGTATATTTTTTACCAACAGGTAACTTTACACGTAGCCATTTTGGTTTTTTTTGTCTTTCAGGAAGTATTGCAGTATCTATTGCCATTTTCTTACGTAATTGAAATGCAAATTTACAAAGAAAACTTTTAAATGCTTGTTAAAAACCAAACACTAAATCCAATTAAAAAAATAATACCAACAATGCTAAGAATTTTTAAATATATGTTTGGTTGATGTTCTTTAGGAGTATGCTTCCCTGTAATTAAAACATAGTTTAAAATAGCATAAAAGGGTGCTGTTAAAAATGATAAAATAGTAGCGATTTCGACTAAATCGCCCATATTCTTTAAGTAGAATTGTAAAATAATAAGTGTGCCTATAAAAAGAAAAATAATCCAAAACCAATATCCGAATTTAAATTCCTTATTAAATAATAATTTTGAGCTTCTATTCATTACTCTTGGTGAAGCATCTAAAGTGGTAACTGTTGTACTGAACATTGTTGTAAATGCAGCAATAGCTATAAATATGTAAGAAAAATCACCTAAATTTTTAGTGTATAACGTAATTAATTGTGATGCGAAAACGCTTCCTTTGTTAGAAAATGTTTCTCCAGATTTATACATTACTAAAGCACCTAAAAGAACAAAACAGATTGCTAAAATTAATGTACTAATGTAGCCTACATTGAAATCAAAAATGGCGTCTTTTGGGTTTATCTTTATAAAAGTATTTTTGCTTTTCTCTACAGACCAAATAGAATGCCAAATAGAGATATCTAAAGGGGCAGGCATCCACCCTAGAAATGCGATTAGAAAAGTTATTTCTACTGTTCCATATGGTAAAATTTGACTTATATCAAAAGCTTCTTTAGAGCTAAATAAAGCGACAGAAACTGCAATTATGGTGCTTAATGTTAAAATAATTACAATGTACTTCATTAAATTATCTAGCAATTTATATTTTCCAACCAATAAAAACAGAATACTTATTGTCATTAAAATTGTTGACCAGATCACCAAATTATTTGTAAATCCAAAGAGTTGTGAAGCTAAACCTGCAGTAACAATAGTAACTGCAGCCTGAATGGTAAACATCGTTGCAAAATTTAGCACATAATAAATACCTAAAACGCTTTTGCCTAATTTTTTATAACCATCAAGTAGTGTTTCTCCAGTTGCAGCTGCATAACGTGGTCCAAATTGAAAGAAAGGATATTTAAAAATATGTACTAGTAACAATGCCCAAAACAAACCAAATCCAAATTCTGCACCTGCTCTTGTAGATTGCACTAAATGTGATACACCTATCGCTGCTCCAACAAATAACAAACCTGGTCCTAAAGAACTGAAGATAGATTTTTTCATTTATTTTTTAACTTTTCTAATACTTTTAGAATATCATTTCTGTTTTTTTGAAGTCATCCGTTTTGGCAATCTGTAATCAATACATACATTAGACATGTTTTCTGAATTTTAGGTAGTCTAAATTAGGTGCCTATAATTTATCTTATTTTAATTCAGTGTTTAGTCATAATTCTTAAGATGTACTATATAAAATACTTCAATAGTCTTTATTATATTTAAAATTAAAGCAAGTAATTTTAATACAGTTTTCTAGGTTTTTTAAGGTCGTTTTCTCTTTGTAATTGTCACAAATAACTAGCTCATAATTAGAAAAATCATTGACCTTTTATTTGATTTATGACTTCTTAATAATAGCTGCCAATAATTTTTTCGCACGTAATAATTTTACTTTTACGTTGTTCATCGGTTCATTAATTTGTTTAGAAATCTCTTTATAACTTAGTTCTTGAAAATAACGTAATTGAATGACCTCTTGGTACTTAGGTTTTAATTGTTTGATGTCTCTTAACAGTTCTGCTAAATTTTGCTCTCTTATAATTTTGTCTTCAGGTGTTGGGTTTTCATCAACAACCAAATACACTTTTTCTTCTTGTTCTATTGTTGTTTCTGCAGAAATTGAACTGTTTTTTTTACGCAATAAATCGATGTGTACATTTTTTGAAATAGTGATTAACCAAGTTTTAAAAACGTATTGATCATCAAAAGTATGTATTTTATCAAAGGCTTTAGAAAAAGTCTGAATGGTAATATCTTCTGCATCATTTTCACTCTTAGTGCGTTTTAATTGATAGTTAAAAACGTTAGTCCAAAAAGTATCTAACAAAAATCTAAATGCCGCTTGATTTCCATCTTTGGCTTTAGAAATGTTTATCTCAAGTTTTTTGTCGTTTATTTCCAATGATTTGGTTTTGAAATCAAATTAGCACTAAATATACTAATTTGAATCAATAATAAACCAATTTCTAAAAAAGGTAAGAAAAAGATGATTTGCGGTTCTTTTAATTTCTTTGCAGAAACACCAATAACAATATACTGTATTAAAAAATAAGAGAGTACAATTGAAAGTATTATTTCCCAAGGATAAAAGAAAAAAAGAGTTGCTGCTAAAACGTAAAAAAGTAATTTTGAAAAACCAAATATTGCTAAGAAAAAACGATGTTTAAATTGATGTTTTTTTGTAATCAGTGTTTCTTCCTTTTTTTCTATAAACCACTTTGAAAATGAGGTTTTAGAATCAGTTTGAATGAAACTATTTTCTGATATACAAAAAGTTGTATTCTTTTTATCTGCAGCATCTTTAATAAATAAGTCACCTTC
>LAQA01000033.1 GCA_000981625.1 Flavobacteriaceae bacterium ASP10-09a | reverse complement strand
AATACATAGATTTTACACCTAGTTTCCATGCTGTAATATATACATCATTTACTTCTTTAATTGGCATATCCGGGTGTACCATAATATTTATAGATTGCCCTTGATCTATATGGGTTTGTCGATTTGCCGCTTGATAAACGATTACTTTTTGATCTATTTCTGAATAAGTTTTAAACACATCCTTTTCTGCTTCTGTTAAAATATTTAAATGTTGAACAGAACCATCATTGTCTCGAATACTTTTCCAAACATCTGAAGTGCTTTGACCTTTTTCTTCTAAAAGTTTTTCTAAAACAGGATTTCTAATAGTCGTTTTTATCTTTGCAATATCTTTTACATAAATATTAGACCAAATCGGCTCGATACCTTGTGATACTTGTCCTAAAATAAACGCAGATGATGTCGTTGGTGCTACTGCGTTTAAAGTGGTGTTACGTCTTCCGTATCCCTTTAAAACAGCTGGTTCTCCATACATTTTAGCCATTTCTTCGGATGCTTTGTATGATTTTTCTTTGATAACCTTAAAGATTTCTGTGTTTAAGTTGTATGCTTCCTGACTATCAAATGGCAGCATTTTAGATTGCAATAAAGAATGCCAACCCAACGCCCCCAAACCTAAAGCTCTATTGTCTTTTGCAAAATTGTAGGCTTTTTCCATAAAACGAAACGTAAACTGATCGTCTCTTTTTGGAGAATCTTTATACACTTCTAACTTGGTAATAAACTCTTGCATTACTGCGTCTAAGAAGAAAGCTAGTGTTTCTACTGCATCTGTATCTTTCCACTTATCGTAATGCACTAAATTAATTGATGACAAACAGCAAACAAAAGACCAATCATCATTAGAAGGTAACATTATTTCTGTGCACAGATTACTTGCATAAATTTCGTGATTTTTGTCCTTATAAACATCTACAGTTCCATTATTTGCATTGTCTCTAAAAAGAATATATGGATATCCTATTTCGCCTCTTCTTTGTAATATTTTTGCCCAGATACTTCTCTTTTCTACATCACCCGCAATCATTTCTTCCATCCATTGGTTACCAACTGTAACACCATGCGTTAACTCTTGTATCGGGTTTCCTTCTGTACCAATTTCTAAGAACTCTTTAATATCTGGATGATCTACTGGTAAATAAGGAGAAAAACGTCCACGCCTTACAGAACCTTGACTCACAACATCCACCATCTTTTCAAACAATTGCATAATATGCACAGAACCAGATGATGAACCATTATTTTTAACATCTGCTCCTCTTTTACGCAATTTACCAAAGTAACCAGAAGTTCCACCCCCTAATTTAGACATCATTCCTACTTCTGATTGTGAGTATAAAATATCTCCCATATCATCTGCTACATGCGAACCAAAACAACTAATAGGCAACCCTCTTTTCTTTCCGAAATTAGACCAAACTGGTGATGCTAAGGAATAATAACCCGCTGCCATGTATTTATAAAACTTATCCGAGAAGCCTTTGATTTTCAAAATACCTTCTGCGTTATCAGCTATTTCACGTATTCTTTCCTCTGGTGTTGTTTTTCCTGTTAAATATCCTGACTGTAAGAATTTACGGCTATTATCTGTTAACCAGCTGATTTCAGGTTCTTTTGTTTTTTCAAGAATTTCTTTTCTAGCGGTATTTCTTGCTTGAATTAATTTTTCGTGATCGGTAAGTTCTGAGGTCTTTGTTTCGTTGGGGTTCATAGTTTAAAATAAGTCATCACTAGTTATACTTTTAGTTCGTTTACTGTAGTTGATCGATCTTTTAACAAAGAAATCGCCGTGTTTAGTTCCTATAATTTCATCATCAAACCAATCTGTCTCAGCTAATAATACTTGATCAATATCAAATATTTTTGTTATGCCAATACTTGCCAATGAATTATTAAATCTGTTTTTTACAAATTCTTTTATTACTTTTTTTGGTAAAAAGTCTAATTCTCCTTTTTCAAAAATCCAATCAATTATTTTACTTTCAGAGATAAAAGCTTCTCTACAAGTTTCTTGAACCATTAAGCTATGATCCTCATCGAACCAATCTGGATTTTCTTCTTTTATAATTTTAATAATGTCGATACCAAAATCTCCATGTATTTGCTCCTCTTTAGAGGTAGCTTCTACTACATTAGAAATTCCTTTTAATACATTTTTATGCTTGTTAAAAGCCATTATAATCAAAAACTGAGAAAATAAGGACACATGTTCTATAAATAAAGAAAATAAAATAATAGCTTCAGAAAATTCTTTATTGTCTTCACTTTTAACATTTTTTAAAGCACCCTCTAAATAATTTACACGCTTCATCATTACAGGGTTCTTCTTTAAGTTGTGAAACTCATTGTTTAACCCTAAAATTTCTAGTAAGTGCGAATATGCATCATGATGACGTACTTCACTTTCTGCAAAAGTAGACCCAACCGCACCAATTTCTGGCTTTGGCATTTTTTTATAAATGTCTCCCCAAAATGTTTTAACAGCAACTTCTATTTGAGAAATTGCTAACATTGTGTTTTTTATGGCACTTTTCTCCACCTCTGATAGGTATGCCTTAAAATCTTGTATATCACTTGTGTAATTAAACTCTGTATGAATCCAATAAGAATGTCTAATCGCATCTACATATTCAGTTAAAGCTGGATAATCGTAGGGCTTTAAATTTAATCTCTTTTCAAAAATATTTCTTTTTCGGCTCCTTGTTTGTTCGTTTCTATATAAGATGTATGCTTTGGCAACATCGTGAAAAGGACTATCCATTAACTTATATTCTACAATATCTTGCACTTGTTCTACTGTAGGAACATAATCAGGTTCGTTTAGCTTCCTTTCCAATAAAGTACCGTTTACAATTTTAGAAATTGCGATTGCGTCTCTTCGGGTACCATTGTTGACAGAAAGCATCGCTTTTTCAATGGCCTTTATAATTTTATCTAACTCGAAAATGCTAATTTCGGAGTCTCTTTTTATGATTTGTGTAATTTCCACGGTAGAATATTATTATATGAATGTTAATTAGATGTTAACAAAGGTTGTTCTTTTTAGTTAAAAAAGAAAGTCAAACTTATTCACAAAACCCTTGAAGTTTTTAACAAAATGATATTTTTTTTAATTTTTACCGTCTTTTGCGATATCCTCAATTAATTGATTTTCAGTTTATTAAAACGAAAAAAAATCGTAAAGCCCTAATTCTATTGACTTTATTTAAAAATTCTTTTTAATCTCTTTTTTAACTTGTTTTTTTTAAAAAAATAATAGCTATTAACCTGTGTATTTAATTTGAAAAATATTTTTGATTCAAAAAAAATAAAAATGTTTTGTAAAACATTATATTTTGTATCTTTGAACTATTATTAACATATACATTATATTATTTTGAAAAAAGGAACAGTAAAATTCTTCAACGAATCTAAAGGATTTGGATTTGTAACAGAAGATGATTCAAATACAGAGTATTTTTTACATGTATCAGGATTAATTGACGAAGTTAGAGAAGGCGACGCAGTAGAGTTTGACCTTAAAGAAGGTAGAAAAGGTTTAAATGCAGTAGACGTTAGAGTTATCTAATAACTATTCTTTAAATTTTTACAAAACAAAAGATCGTCTAAAATATTTTAGACGGTTTTTTTTTGCTTTACATATTAAACAATTTTTTCTATTTAAAAAAAATGACAGTCTTTAAAGATATAACGTTACAAAATGATCCTTTAAAACTTAATAACATTTAATTCTCCAAAATAAATAGAACAGGCAATACAAAATTACTCAAGGAATATGAAAGGCTTGTAATTGAAAATAAACCAATAGAACTTAATCTAAAAATAAATGTAGTAGACACTTTAAACTCATTTAATATTATTTAGATTTTATTTAGATAAGAACAAGTCGTTTAAAATATTTTAAGCGCCTTTTTTTTGGCGTATTTTTGTAAAAATATTTATTTCTGATGAAAAGTAGATTTCCGAAAATTGTACAAATTGCAATTATTTCTGTGTATTTAATTTTTTTAGCAGGTTCTATTGTTAGAATGACTGGTTCTGGAATGGGATGCCCTGACTGGCCAAAATGTTTTGGTTATTACATTCCGCCAACTTCCGAAGAACAAATTACCTGGAAACCAAATAGTGAGTTTAAAAAAGGTTTTATAATTATTAAAGACGAAGTTTTATTTGTTGCTGAAAACGACATCAAAACAGAATCAAAATTTAACAAAAATAATTGGGCAAACTATACAAAACACGATTATGCCAAGTTCAATAAATTTCATACTTGGACAGAATATATTAACCGATTAGCGACTGTTTTATCTGGTTTTGTATTCTTATTCCTAATTTATGGAGCTGCTAAGTTTTGGAAAACAAAAAAGACAATTCCTTTATTAGCTTTTGCAGCCTTCTTTTTAATGCTTGTTGAAGCTGCCTTAGGAAAAATGGTCGTGGACACAAATTTAAAACCAGGAATGATTACCATACATATGGTTATTGGCTTGATTATTATTGCTCTTCTACTACAGTTAAAATTTATTGTTTCTGATGACAAAAAGAAGTATAATTACAATTCAATCTTTAACAAATTACTACTTATTTCTGTCGTTTTTTCTTTAATACAGGTTGCAATGGGAACTCAAGTAAGACAATTTATAGACGAACAAGTAAAACTTTTTGGTTTTGAAAACAAAGAGTATAGTTTAATGAACCCTAGTTTTAAATTCTACTTTCATCGATCGTTTACAATTGCTATTGTATTAGTAAACTTTGGATTGTTTTATCTAAATAAAATTAAAAACTTGGGCTACAAACTCGTAGATTGGATAGTTTTGTTAATCTTCATAGAAACCATCACAGGTATTTTAATGTATTATGCAGAATTTCCTATAGGAACTCAAGCGATACACTTATTATCTGGCGCTATTTTATTCGGATTGCAGTTTTATTTATGGCTACAGAGCAAGAAAGCAGTTAGTTTTTAGTCTTATCAAAAACTAAAATTCTAAAGCTTTAAAACTTAATTTATGGATGTGCATTCACCCATATCTCGCCATCCGAAAAATGTTCTTTTTTCCAAATAGGTACTGTTTCTTTTAACGTATCTATCGCAAATTCACAGGCTTGAAAAGCTGCTTTTCTATGTTTAGATGACGTAGTAATGATTACAGGGATATCGCCAATTTGTAACATTCCTTCTGCGTGATAAATGGCTATTTTTTTGATGTCAAATTTTTCTAAAGCTAAATCTGCAATTTTTTGCATTTCCTTAATTGCCATTGGCTTATAGGTCGAAAAATCTAATTGTGATACTTCTTTGCCTTGCGTGTCATTTCTTACTGTACCAATAAATGCAGAAATTCCTCCACAAGAATCATCCTCTACAAAACGATAACATTCCTGTAAGTCTAGTTTCTCTGATGTGATTTTTATTAAAGTTCTTTTCATTGATGAACAAAAATAGGAAAACAAAATTGTATTTTTGTAATTATAAAATGAAACGTTATTACAAGGAAGCTATGACGAAGTAATAACTCTTTTAATGAGTAAATTGTTTCACCTTGCTCGCAATGACCAATATTAAAAATCAATGAAGAATATTTTTAGAGTTATTAGTTTTTTAGAAGGTGTTTCTTATTTATTATTACTATTTATTGCCTCACCAATTAAATATTTTCAAGGTGACGCTTCTTATGTAAAAATATTAGGAATGCCTCACGGAATTTTATTTATGCTGTACATTGTTTTGGCAATTGTACTTAAAAAGCAAATGAAATGGAATCTAAAAACCTTAGGAATTGTAATGGTTGCCTCTATTTTACCTTTTGGAACTTTTTATGTGGATAAAAAATATTTGAGGACTTTTTAACTTGACCACATAGAAACGCAGTTTTTCTAATCCTATTTGATTCTAAAACAAAATCAGTTTAACGTTAACCTCCACTTACTGGTGGAATTACAGCAACTATATCATTTTTTTGTAAAGTTAAATCATCAGTTGCATAACTTTCATTTACTGCAATTGCGTAAGAGTCCAAATTTTCTAACTGAGGATAATTTTTCTTCAACAAACTTTTAAAATCAAGAACCGTTGAAGCATCAGATAACATTAAGTCTAAATTTGAAGCCCCAACTAAATCTGTTGTAATTCCAAAAAAAAGTATTTTTATTTTCATTATTAACAAAGATAAAAGTATTAATTTAATATTTTCAGTCTAAATAAAAATCCGTCATTTTTAATTCCTGCATGAAAAGATTTCACATAGTCGATTCTTAAAAAACGCCATTTACCGAAACCTATATTATCTAATCCTACAGAATATTCTGTGTATGGTTTTGAATCTGCCATAAACAAACTTTTCGCACCTCCAACTAAATAAAAATTAAGCATATTAATTAACGGAATTTTACCCAAAAAAGCCCCTTTAAAATTATGTTCTATATGTGCTTCTGCATATTTATCATTCGTGTAAAACTTGTAATACGCTAACAAACCAAAACTATTTAATTGATTGTCTGTGATAAAAAACAATTGGTTTCCATTAGCTTGTAAGTTATCCATAAAAGCAATATTTTTCTTTTTTAAGAATAGTCCTCCCCTAGCATTATATGCTAGTTTCCCGAAGTTTCCTGCATCTATATTCTGTCTAATATTAGCAACAAATACATCCGAATTTAATTCGGAATTTGAGGCCCCAAAATTTTTCCTATACATTAAATTTAAGGTTGGATATTTCGTGTTGCCAACATTAAACTTCCTGTTAGGATATGATAAATATTTTTGATTAAAGATAAAAGTTGCGCCCACTTTTAAAGAAGCAATTTTATGTTCTGAGAATGCTGCATTAGTGTAATTTACTAAATCTAAAGGGTTATTAGAAGTGTAAGGATCTGTTTTACTTTGACGTGCGAAAGAATAATTATTGGTATTAAAAAGTGGTTTTCTATTAGCATATTCTAGAGATGACAAAAAATACACTCCGTTTTTAATTTCTTCAGAATAACTAATTTCCGCGAATTCCTTTTCATAAATTTTCATATAATTTTCTCTCCTCAATAAAGAACGAATCATATTATCTAATTTAGAAATTGGTTGCCTTCCATTAAATTGCGCTGTTTTTACACCTCCAGAAAGAGACATTCTTGGTTTAGAAATATTATTCCATTTTTTATTAAAAAAGAAAGTAGGTCTTGCTCTTTTATCAGAAAAGCCATAAGCAACATTAACACCCGTATTCCACCAATTTCCTTTATCATTTATCGTTTTAAAATAACTAGCGCCCATCGAAGTATTAAACCCTTGTACTGTATTAAATCCTAAATCGTCTATTAAACCATCATAAGACAAAGTCCATTTTTCGTAAGAATTTCTGTAAGTATAACCTGTAATTGGAGAAAGAATACTAAGTTTATTCTGCTGTTTGTTTATAGAGTCTAAATACTTTTCAGATTTACGAACTACTTTTAAACTGTCTTTAATTTTGTAATCTTTCACCTCTTCTGTAGTTAAAGGAACAGGCCTTAAACTAGTCCAATAAGAAGAATCTTTTTCTGTAGCCTCCTTCTCGAAAGTCAAAACCTCATTTGTAAATGTTTGTTCAGTAAAATTGGGGGTGAAATTATAATTAGAAAAAGCAGCAGAAAAGCGTCCATCAAACTTAAAACCAAAAGCATCTACTTTAAAATCGATACTTTGACTAATTAGAACCCAAGCATCATTTTTATCAGAATAATTATAGTTCTGTTTTAGTTTTAAAACATCCACTACAGGAATATTTACTTGCGCTCCAGTGACTGAAACATCTGCTCCATAAAGTGCCCATTCATCTTCTACAATATATAAAGAACCGCTAAAAACTCGGTCATTTTTTCGCTTTGGTATAATATTTATTTTATTAATAAGCTTTCCATTTTTATCATAGAAAGTACCTTCTAATTTAAACTTGTAATAACCAAAAGCGTTAGTAGAAAGTGGTGAAATCAAATCATTTCCAAACTCAACACTATTTTCATAAAAGTTAATATTTGCATCTTCTGCTCTATTAAAACTAATACCATTATCTCGCCCACTGACTTTAGAAGCAATAATATTTTCTTTAAAATTTTTAGGTTTTTTCTGAAATTTAATCTCAGAGATCGTTTCAGAAAGATATATAATTCCGCTTCTTGTAGAATCTAATCCTCCCCCAAAATCACCTAAAGTTTGACCTAAGAACTTCTTTGGAGCATCTTTAATTCTATACAAACCGCGTGAATAAAATTTAGCTGTATAATTTGCAAACTTGTTAGTGTTCTTATCTTTATTCGCAATTACATTTCTAATAATTCTATTTGCAGGATTGTCTTTTGTCGAAATAGAAATCTCACTTAATTGTATACTTTCTTCCTCCAGCTCTACATCCAATTTAAAAGGAAGACTAATAATATTCACTTCTTTTTTCACTGTTTTAAATCCTAAAAATTGAAAAACAATAATCTGTTTTCCTTTTTTAGTAATCTCTAGAACATAGTCCCCATTGTCATTTGACGTTGTTCCTGTAACAGTTTTATCTAAATAAACACTTACAAATGAGAGTGGATTGTTTTTAGCATCGGTAATTTTCCCTTTTACCTGTGCAATAAATACTGATGAAACAAAAAGAAAAAATAGAATCGTAATCTTTTTCATAATTAGTTTTAGTTAGCAGACACAAACATAGAGTTTATGTTATAATCAAATGTTTAATATTTGTTAAAGGGTTTATAATTTATTCTTAACACTATAGACGCGAATACAACTATTAAAGTTGCCCTTATATTTAAAATTAATATAAAACACTCTCAACATATCAAAAATAAAGCCAAAAAGAGGTTTACTTTTTAGTTTAAAAAAACAAAAAAAAAGAACCAAATAAATTAAACCCTGTTAGAGATATTCAATTCTTAAAAGATTAAAAACTTCCTTTGCTCTTTCACTGAAAAGCATATATTTGTAAGCTTAAATAAGTAAACAAATATTTTATGAGCGATTCTAGAAAAAGACACGAAGCTTTACTATATCACGCAAAGCCAAAGCCAGGAAAAATTGAGGTTGTTCCTACTAAAAAATATGCTACGCAACATGATTTAGCACTTGCTTATTCTCCAGGAGTTGCAGAGCCTTGTTTAGAGATTGCCAAAAACAAAGAAAACGTTTACAAATATACTGCTAAAGGAAATCTAGTCGCTGTTATTACAAACGGAACAGCCGTTTTAGGCTTAGGTGATATTGGCCCAGAAGCTTCAAAACCAGTAATGGAAGGAAAAGGTTTGCTTTTTAAAATATTTGCTGATATTGATGTTTTTGACATTGAAGTTGATGCAACTGATGTAGAACTTTTTATACAAACCGTAAAAGCAATTGCGCCTACTTTTGGAGGAATTAATTTAGAAGATATCAAAGCTCCTGAAGCTTTTGAAATAGAAAGAAGATTAAAAGAGGAATTAGACATTCCAGTAATGCACGATGATCAACACGGAACGGCAATTATTTCTGCAGCAGCTTTAAAAAATGCTATTGAGATTACAGAGAAAGATATTTCTAAAGTCAAAATTGTTGTGAATGGTGCAGGTGCTGCAGCAATTTCTTGTACACGCTTGTACCTAAAATTAGGAGCAAAAAGAGAAAACATCGTTATGTGTGATAGCAAAGGTGTTATTAGAAAAGATAGAGAAAGTTTAACGTCTCAGAAAGCAGAGTTTGCAACTGATCAAGATTTAAATAACCTTGATGAAGCCATGCAAAACGCAGATGTTTTTATTGGTCTTTCTACAGGAAAAGTAGTTACTCCAGAAATGCTATTATCGATGGCAAAAGACCCAATTGTCTTTGCAATGGCAAATCCTGAACCAGAAATAGAATACGATATCGCAGTTGCAACAAGAAATGATATTATTATGGCTACGGGTAGATCAGATCATCCTAACCAAGTAAATAATGTACTTGGATTTCCTTTTATTTTTAGAGGAGCTTTAGATGTTAGAGCTACTAAAATAAACGAAGAAATGAAAATGGCTGCTGTAAATGCTTTAGCCGATTTAGCAAAGAAATCTGTACCTGAACAGGTAAACATAGTATATGATGAAGTAAGCCTATCTTTTGGTAGAGAGTACATCATTCCAAAACCATTTGACCCAAGGTTAATTTATGAAATTCCACCAGCAATTGCAAAAGCAGCAATGGATTCTGGAGTTGCTTTAGAACCAATTTCTGATTGGGAAAGGTACAGAGAAGAATTAATGGAAAGGTCTGGCTCTGGGAGCAAAGAAATTAGAATGATTCACAACAGAGCTAAAAGTAATTTAAAACGAATTGTTTTTGCTGAAGCTGATCATTTAGATGTTTTAAAGGCGGCACAAAGAGTGCATGAAGAGAAACTTGGAAAACCTATTTTATTAGGTAGAAAAGAATTAATTTTAGAGCTAAAGGAAGAAATTGGTTTTATTGCTGATGTACCAATTTTTGATCCAAAAACTGATGAGGAAAAAGAGCGCAGAGAACGTTTTGGAGAAGCTTATTGGAAAAGAAGACAACGTAAAGGAAGAACGTTATCTGAAGCAAAAAAATTAATGCGAGAGCGCAATTATTTTGGAGCAATGATGGTTAATGAAAACGAAGCTGACGCTTTAGTTACAGGTTATTCTAGACCCTACCCTACGGTAGTAAAACCTATACTTGAGTTAATTGAAAAGGACAAAGGTATTTCTAAAGTTGCAGCTTGTAATTTAATGTTAACCAAACAAGGTCCATTATTTTTAGCAGATACAACAATCAATATCAATCCTTCGGCAAAGGATTTAGTAAAGATTACTCAGATGACATCAAAGTTGGTGAAAATGTTTGGTATGAAAGCAAATGTAGCCATGTTGTCTTTTTCTAATTTTGGAACTATTAGGACGGAAACATCTGTAAAAATTAAAGAAGCGGTTACTTTTATTCATCGCCATTATCCTGATGCAGTTGTAGATGGAGAAATACAAGCAGATTTTGCTTTGAATCCAGAAATGCTAGCAAAAGAATTTCCATTTTCTAAGTTAAATGGTAAAAAAGTAAATGTTTTAATTTTTCCGAATTTAGAATCTGCAAACATTACTTATAAATTATTAAAACAAGTGCAAGGTGCAGAATCTATTGGACCCGTAATTTTAGGTTTAAGTAAAGCGGTACATGTTTTCCAATTGGGTGCAAGTGTAGATGAAATGGTAAATATGGCAGCTTTGGCATGTGTTGATGCTCAACAAAAAGAAAAGAATAAATAATTTATTACATTAGACCCATAAAAAGAATTCATGATTACACAAGTTAGAGGAAGATTAGTAGAAAAAAGCCCAACAGAAGTTGTTGTAGATTGTAATGGTGTTGGTTATTTATTACATATTTCTTTAAATACTTTTTCTAGTTTACCAGAGAGTGAAAACGTAGTGTTGTATACGCATTTATCTATAAGAGAAGATGCACACACCCTTTTTGGCTTTATCAATAAAACAGAAAGAGAAATTTTTAAATTATTGATTTCTGTTTCTGGTGTTGGTCCAAGTATTGCAAGAACAATGCTTTCATCGATGACATCTGAAGAAATACAAAATGCAATTGCTACAGAAAATGTAGCACTAATTCAATCTGTAAAAGGAATTGGAATAAAAACGGCACAAAGGGTAATTGTAGATTTAAAAGATAAAATTTTAAAAACGTTTGATATTGATGAACTTTCCATAAACTCAAGCAATACTAACAAAGATGAAGCGTTATCTGCTTTAGAGGTTTTAGGCTTTAATAGAAAACAATCTGAAAAAGTTGTAAGTGCTGTTTTAAAGGGAAACCATGAAGCTTCTGTAGAACAAATTATTAAATCAGCTTTAAAAAATTTATAATCAATTGAATAGGTTATTAAAAAACATCTTTTTATTAATCCTCTTTACTTTCACAGTAAACTTATCTTCATACGCACAAACGAACAAAAGTAAAGATTCAACGAACATAAAAAAAGATACTTTACAATTAAAATACGATTTTAATCATACACAAAAAGGAGGTCTTTTTTTAGATGATTTAGCTCAAAAAGAAATCATTTTTGACAAAGAACTAAACAGGTACGTAATCATAGAAAAAATTGGCAAATATTACACAAAAACGCCAATCTTCTTAACTCAAAGAGAATATCAACAATATCGTTTAAAACGAGATATGTTGGATTATTTTAAAGCTAAAGTAAGTGCAACGAATAGTAAAAAGAAAGGTTCTGCTGCTGCACAAAAAGATTTGCTACCGACTTATTATGTGAACTCAAAATTTTTTGAATCTATTTTTGGAGGAAATACAGTTAAAATTACACCAACAGGAAGCTTAAATTTAAAACTTGGTTTTATTTATCAGAATACAGATAACCCTCAAATATCCGAAGAAAACAGAAGTAGTTTTACATTCGATTTTGATCAACAAATAAATGCAAGTATCCGTGCAAAAGTTGGTGAACGTTTAGATTTTACTGCGAATTATGACACACAATCTACTTTTGATTTTCAGAATGTAGTGAAAATCAATTATACCCCAACAGAAGATGATATCTTACAAGGTATTGAAGTTGGTAATGTAGAAATGCCAATTAAAAACTCTTTAATAAATGGTGCTCAAAGTTTATTTGGTGTAAAAACG
Organism: Flavobacteriaceae bacterium ASP10-09a; assembly: GCA_000981625.1. Lineage (GTDB taxonomy): Bacteria > Bacteroidota > Bacteroidia > Flavobacteriales > Flavobacteriaceae > Polaribacter. The sequence goes on along the minus strand of LAQA01000033.1, from coordinate 15,924 downwards.
CAATTGAAATTTGGGAACACAAATATTACAGCTGTTTTTTCTCAACAAAATTCTGAAAGCAAAACGATCGTTGCAGAAGCTGGTGCTTCTATCCAAGAGTTTGAGTTAAGAACTACAGATTATGATAATGATCGACACTTTTTCTTATCTCAATTTTTTATAGATAATTATGCAAATTCTTTAAAAAATTACCCTCTAATAAGTAGTCAAGTTAATATTACACGAATAGAAGTTTGGATAACGAACAGAAATGCAAGTACAGAAGATTTTAGAAGCATTGTTGCTTTTGCTGACATTGGAGAATCTAATAATGTTAATAATACCTACAAAAATCTTGTAGATGATAATGGAACTGTACAAAGTACGAATCCAGTAAGTATAAATGTTAATATTAACAATGTCCCAACTACAATAAATCTACCTCAAAATAATGCTAATAACATTTATGAGACAAGTATTTTAGGAGGAATTAGAGATATTTCTAATGTCGATAACACATTAAACAGCACCTTTCAAATGGAGCAAGGAACAGATTATTCTATCCTTGAAAACGCAAGAAAGCTAGATCTAAATGAATACACTTTAAATCCTCAATTAGGATATATTTCTTTAAACAGGAGATTAAATGATGGTGAAGTTCTAGCGGTGGCCTACGAATATACAGTTGCAGGTACTATAAATGGAAGTACTGAAAAATCTTTTAAAGTGGGTGAGTTTTCTAATGACGGAATTCAAGCACCACAAAATTTAGCTGTAAAATTATTACGTAGTGAAATATTAACAACAAAAAGGGAGGGTCTAAATGGAGAAGATGAATCTTTTCCTACTTGGCGTTTAATGATGAAAAATGTGTATGCATTGGGTGCGTATCCGTTAACACAAGATGGCTTTCGTTTTGAGATTCAGTATCGAGACGATGCAACCGGTATACCGTCAAATGTATTACAAAACGCACAAACTACAGACATTGCTAATACACCTTTAATTCAAGTTTTAAAATTAGATCAATTAGACCAAAGTCAGTTTAGAACTGCAGATGGTTTCTTTGATTACGTGGAAGGCATTACCGTAAACTCTCAAAATGGATATGTTATTTTTCCAGATCCAGAACCTTTTGGAAATGGATTAGCAAATAAATTAACAAATGTAGCAGATGAAAACTATTTATTTAAAGAGCTATATTTAAATACCAAAATCAACATTCAAAACAACTTCCAAAACAAAGACAAATATTTCTTAAAAGGATATTTTAAATCAGAAAATTCTGGCGGGATTCCTATTGGAGCTTTCAATGTTCCTAGAGGTTCTGTAAAAGTGAGTGCTGGAGGAAGACAATTGGTAGAAGGGGTCGATTTTGTGGTTGATTATCAATTAGGAAGAGTACAAATTATAGATCCAGGCCTACAAGCTTCTGGAACTCCAATAAGTGTATCAACAGAAAATAATGCAGTGTTTAATCAACAAAGAAAAACCTTTATGGGTATTGATATTGAACACAAATTTTCTGATGATTTTGTGATTGGTGCCACTGTTTTAAATGTAAATGAAAGACCCATAACTCCTAAAGTTAATTTTGGCGCTGAACCGATAGACAATACGATGTTTGGTGTAAACATCGATTATGCTACTGAGGTTCCTTATTTTACAAAACTAGCGAACAAATTACCTTTTGTAGATACAGATGTTGTCTCGAATTTATCTGTTAGAGCAGACATGGCCTATTTATTACCAGGTACCCCAAGTGGAATAGATGTCGCAGGTGCTGCAACTTCTTACATCGATGATTTTGAAGCTTCACAAATACCTATTAGTTTATTATCACCATTAGATTGGTATGAAGCGAGCACACCTAAATACTTTAATGGTTTTAATGGAGATCAAAATGATTTATCTTACAATTACAAAAGAGGAAAATTAGCTTGGTATAACGTAGATCAAGTTTTTTACGGAATTGGTCAAACACCTGCAAGTATAGATGCTGATGAATTGTCGAGAGCAGAAACGAGACAAATTAACTATAAAGAATTATTCCCAAATGTACAATTAGACATTACTCAAAATTCTTTAATAAGAACATTAGATTTAGCCTATTTCCCCGAAGAAAGAGGTTCTTATAATTTTAACCCAAATGCAAGTGTTATTGAAGGAAATGTGTCATTACCAAATCCTGAGACAAATTGGGGTGGAATTATGCGCCCTCTAAACACAAATAATTTTGACCAAGCAAACGTTGAATTTATTCAATTTTGGATAATGGATCCATATCAAAATTATTCTATAACAAATGCAGAAGGTTTACCAGAAGGTATAAACCCTTCGGATTTAACAAATCAGGTTGGAGATTTATACATCAATTTAGGAAACATTTCTGAAGATATTGTAAAGGATAATCGTAAGATGTTCGAAAACGGTTTACCAGAAGATGGTTTAAAAGTTGATGGCTCTAACGTAAACAGAACAACTTGGGGAGATGTTCCTAGAAATCCATCAATTATTTATGCCTTTAGTGAAGACGATGCCGCAAGAACAAATCAAGATGTTGGTTTTGATGGTTTAAATGATACTGAAGAAAAGGCATTAGTCGATATTGGTGCGTATAGCAATTTAAGTGATCCTGCAGCAGATAACTTTCAGTTTTTTAGGGGAGCAGTATTAGATGCTATTGATGCATCTATTATAAAGAGATATAAAGACTACAACAATACACAAGGTAACTCACCAACGTTAAATCAATCTCCAGAATCATATCCTACTTCGTCATCAACCTATCCAGATGTAGAAGACATTAACAGAGATCAAACGATGAATACTGTTGAAAGTTATTATGAGTATAAAATTTCTTTGAATCAGGCGGATTTAGTAAAAGGAAGTAATTTTATTGTTGATGAAAAAACGACCTCTACTCCTCTAGAAAATGGGAGTACACAGCAAACAAAATGGTATCAATTTAGAGTACCGATTAGAAATGGAACTCCTATAAATGGAATCTCTAATTTTAATAGTATTCGTTTTATAAGAATGTTTTTAACTAAATTTAAGATGCCTGTCGTTATTAGATTTGGTGAACTAGATTTAGTACGTGGAGATTGGAGACGCTATACAAGAACGATAGACCCGGCAATTGACCCTGATAGAGAATTAACACAATCTGAATTAGAAGGTTTTGAGGTTGGTGTTGTTAGTATTGAGCAAAATAATGGAAGTTATATTCAACCTCCAGGAATTGAAAGGGAACGTCTACAGGGTAGTACAACTGTACAATTGCAAAACGAACAATCTGTAACCTTAAAGGTTAACAATTTAGAGCCTAATAAAACCAGGGCCATTTATAAAAATATAAGTATTGATCTAAGACGTTTTAAAAACTTGAAAATGTTTATGCATTTACAAGAAAACGATGGAGAAGGAGGAGGAATTTTAAGTGATGATGATTTTTCTGCAGTGATTCGATTAGGTACAGATTTAAACGATAATTTTTATCAAATAGAAGTTCCTTTAAAAGTATCAACAAATGGAAGTTCTGCTTTTGATATTTGGCCAGAAGCAAATAATCTAGATGCTATTTTAGAATCCTTTGGAAAACTAAAAGTAGAAAGAGATGGTTTAGGTTTGATGGTGAATGATATGTTTCCTGCTGAAAATCCAAATGACATTCCTGAATTTAAAATTCGAGTAAAAGGAAATCCTACACTTGCACAATTAAGAACCATAACTTTAGGTATCAGAAATAATACGACTTCAAATAAAAGTGGTGAAATTTGGTTTAACGAACTGCGTTCTGCAGGTTTTGACAATCAAGGTGGTTGGGCTGCAGTTATGAATGCCGATGCAAATTTTGCTGACATTGCGAACGTATCTCTTTCTGGAAGTATAAAAACGATAGGTTTTGGTGATGTAGAAGACAGAGTAAATCAACGTAGTTTAGACGAAACAAAACAATATGATGTTTCTACAACGATTAATTTAGGTAAGGTTTTAACACCCCAAAAATGGGGTATTCAATTACCGATGAGTTATAGTGTGGGTGAAAAATTTATTGACCCTAAGTTTGACCCTCAGTATCAAGATGTAAAATTAGAAGATGCTCTTGCACAAAATCCAAATAGTGAGTTCTCTCGGGACTATACAAAAAGAACCAGTATTAGTTTTATCAATGTAAAAAAGAACAGAAACCCGAATTCTACAAAAAAACCAAGGTTTTATGATGTAGAAAACTTAGCAGTTTCTTATTCTCATAACAAAGAATTTCATAGAGATTACAATATCGAAAAATATATTAATGAAAATGTATCTGCCTCTGCTGCTTATAATTTTACTTTCGATTCAAAGTCTATTGAATTCTTTAAAAATTCAGAGAAATTAAAAAGTAAACATTGGAAGTTTATCAAAGATTTAAACTTTAACCCTGTACCAAAAACCTTTGCTTTAAACTCTAGAATTAATAGAAGTTATAACGAACAACAGTCAAGAAATTTAGTAGAAGGTTTATCTGCACAACCAGAATTAAAACAACGTAGGTTTTTATTCGATTGGGATTATAGCATTGGTTTTGATTTAACAAAATCGATACAATTAAACTTTAACGCAACCAATAGTTACATTTATGATGCTTTTGGAAATGGGGAAGATTTACAAATTTTTGATGATTTCTTTAACACAGGGAGACCTAATCACTATCATCAAAAACTAAATACTACTTATAATTTACCTTTAAATAAATTTCCGTTTTTAAGTTTTATGAAAGCAGATTATGCATATACGGCAGATTTTGATTGGCAAGTATCATCACAAGACAATACTATTTTTGAACAAATTGGTAATGTAATTCAGAATGCAAATACACATAATATAAACACAACTATTTCTTTTGATAAGCTCTATAAGAAAATTGGTTTTAAAAGACTATTATTAACAAAAACACAGCGTAAAAACGCAAAAGGTAAAAGTATAGCAAGAATAAAGCTAAAGAAAAGTTTACCAATCGGAAAGAAAATCTTAAAAGCAACTTGGGATATCGTTACCGCAGTAAAACAAGGTAAAATAAGTTACACAGAAAACAATGGTCAGTTTTTACAAGGTTATACTGAGGATATTGGCTTTTTGGGAGGAGCACCAACCTCATTTGCTTTTGGTAGCCAAGTAGATATTCGAAATAAAGCCTTAGAAAACGGTTGGTTAGTTACTAGAGCCGATGGTGGAGAATATTTTAACAAAACATATAGCAGAACTCATTATAACAAATTAGACTACACTTTTACCGTTAAACCTTTTAAAGATTTAAATATAGATGTTCGAGGAAATAAAATTCAAACTAGTGATATATCTCAACAAATAGATTTAATAGAAGGACAAAATGCATTTGAAGATACACCTATTTTTGAAACTGGTAATTTTAGCACAAGTCATTCTATGCTGTCTACAGCATTTACAAATGGTGATGTACTATTCCAAAAGATGAAAGATTATAGAAGTATAATTTCTAATCGATTGGCTTCAGAAACAGGAGCGCCAATTGATGGTTTTGGCAATAACAGTCAGCAGGTTTTATTACCCGCATTTATGGCTGCATACTCAGGCAAAAGCCCAAATAAAGTAAGCACAAGTTTGTTTAGAGATGTTCCAATTCCAAATTGGACTTTGCGTTATAATGGTTTGATGAAAATGAAATGGTTTAAAAAGAATTTCTCAACGTTTGTGCTTTCGCATGGATATAGGTCCTCTTATACTATTTCTAGTTTTACAAATAACTTGCAGTATAATGATGCTACTCCATATACAGAAAAAAATATAGCAGGTAATTACGAATCACAAAAATTAATTGCAAGTGCAACTTTGGTTGATGAATTTTCACCATTGCTAAAGATTGATATGAAAATGAAAAACTCCTTTTCTTTGAGGGGAGAAATTAAAAAAGACAGAACTTTAACCATGAATTTTAACAACAGTACAATAACCGACATTGTGGGTACTGAATATGTTTTTGGTTTTGGATATGTATTTAAAGACGTAAAAATGAATACTCGCTTTACAGGTAAAAAAACCACTTTAAAAGGTGACATTAACTTAAGAGCAGATGTATCATTAAGAGATAATTTAACACAAATTAGATATGTAGATGAAGATAATGATCAAATTAGTGGTGGTCAAAAACTATTTTCGATTAAATTTACCGCAGATTATAAATTGAACAGTAATTTAACTGCTTCTTTTTATTACAATCATCAAACATCTAAATATGCTATTTCTACCACTTTCCCAAGACAATCAATTAACGGTGGTATTAATATAGTTTACAACCTAGGAGGAAATTAAAATAAATAAAAATAAATAATAAAATGAATATTCCAGCTGAATTAAAATACACCAAAGATCATGAGTGGATTAAAATTGAAGGAAACATTGCAACTGTAGGAGTTACAGATTTTGCACAAGGAGAATTAGGAGATATTGTATATGTAGATGTAGATACATTAGATGACAATATAGAAGAAGGAGAAAATTTTGGCTCTGTAGAAGCAGTGAAGACAGTTTCAGATTTGTTTATGCCTTTATCTGGTGAAGTGATTGAATTTAATGAAGAACTAGAAGATGAGCCAGAATTAGTAAACACAGATCCTTATGGGAAAGGATGGATGATAAAAATAGATATTTCGGATAGTTCGCAAATAGAAAATTTATTAGATGCTGAAGCTTATCAGGACCTTATTAAAGGATAGTATTTTTATCATAGCCTTGGCAATTACATTTAGTATTGTTTGCCTAAGCCTTTTAAAAATTCCAGAAACTAAAATTACGATTACAAATATTGACAAGGTTTTTCATAGTATTGCTTACTTTACATTAACTATTTCATGGTTAATTGCTTACTTCAAAAAACCTCAAAAAAAATATATAATAGTAATTTGTTGCATAATTTTTGGCATAGTAATTGAATTATTACAAAATACGTTAACGGATTACCGAACAGGGGAATATTTAGATGTAATTGCAAATTCATCAGGAGTCCTCTTAGCTTTGTTGATTTTTAATCTAGTTTCAAAAAAAAAATAGATTAATTAACAATAAGACTTGTTTTTAACACAATAATTTAATTAAATTAGCAACCTATTAAAAACTCTTTAAAATGGAAATTAAGAAAAGTCCTAAATCTAATTTAGAAAATTTCAGCAAGTTATTTATGCAAATTGGTCTTGTATTAGCCCTTTTTGTAACTTATGTATCAATAGAACAAAAAACGTATGACAAAACCTATGGAGACTTAGGCTCTGCTGTTATGAATGCAGATATGGACGAAGATATCCCTATTACTGAAAGAGTAGAACCTGTTAAACCAAAAACACCACCACCACCAGCTCCAGAAAAAATTGAAATTGTTGAAGATGAAGAAGAGGTTGTTGAAACTGTAATCGAATCTACAGAAACAGATGAAAGTGAAGCTGTTGAAGTTGAAGAAATTATAGAAATTGCAGAAGAAGAAGAGTTTACAGAAGATGTAAGTTTCATGATTATTGAAGATGTACCTGTATTTCCTGGTTGTAAAGGAAATAAAGCAGCATTAAAAAAATGTTTCAGTAAAATGGTGCAAAAACACTTTGGTAGAAAATTTGATTCTGAATTACCAAACGAATTAGGTTTATCACCAGGTAGAAAAAGAGTATTCATTGGTTTTAAGATTGATAGAAATGGTAATATCGTAAATGTACAAGCGAGAGCACCACACCCAAAGATTAAAGCTGAAGTTATAAAAGTAATGAAGCAACTACCAAAAATGAAGCCAGGTAGACAAAGAGGAAAGCCAGTTGGTGTAAAATATAGTATTCCTTTTACTTTAATTGTAGAGTAAGAAAAATACAACAAGTTTTAAAAAAAGCGTTTAGAGTTTCTCTAAACGCTTTTTTTTAGCTCCAGAAAATTAAAATATTGCGTTGTTTTTAATAACCTTTTTCTTCTTAAAGGTAACATTCTCAATACAAACAATAAATATCTTAGTAAGATGTGTACCTAAATTGTAGTATTTAAATCAGTTTTTTATGATCAAAAAAAATTATATTTACACTTTATAAACCTTAATACATTTAAATATTATGGCAATAATGAAAGTTATTGAAGTATTAGCAAATTCTGAAAAGAGCTGGGAAGAAGCAACAAGAAAAGCTGTAAAACATGCTGCAGAATCTGTAAAAAACATTAAATCTGTATTTGTACAATCACAAAGTGCTGTTGTTAATGGTAATAATATTACTGAATTTAGAGTGAACCTAAAAATTACTTTTGAAGTAAACTAACATCATAATACAAAATACTTTAAGGCGATTTGATATAAAATATTGAATCGCTTTTTAATTCTCTATAGTTAAGAAAAGATTCATATTTTACTCTTGGTTGTATATTGCTAATTCACGCAGACTTTATCTATTTAGAACAATTTCTTTGGACTACAAAAATGGGTGAAAAGAGACATCCTGCACTTACAAGGTAAAAATTAAAACGTCGGTTTCTTTTTCTTTTCAGGAATCACAATAAAATCTTTTAAATAAAAGGGTTCAAAATAAGCAACGTTTTCTAGGTCGCTTATTTTAAATTTATCATAAGATAGTTTTGCCATTTCTTTTGCTGATGGAAACTTAGCATCTACAAAGACAGCATTTTTGTGTGAAAGGATTTCTTTACATTTTTGAGATCCATCCCCTAAAAAATAAACGGTACTAGTTTCTAAATATTCGCAAAAAGAATTATCATCAATAATTTCTGCTTTAATTTCTCTTACTATCTCATGCTTTTCATTAAAAACAGCTGCATAAACTTCCATTCTTCTCGCATCTAACATAGGCACAATAATACCTTCTTTTATAGAAATTGAATGCGACAAAGATGTTAGCGTATCAATAGAAATTAAAGGCTTGTCAAAAGCAAAACAGAGCCCTTTTGCGGCAGAAACTCCGATTCTTAAACCCGTGTAAGAACCTGGGCCTTTACTTACTGCTACAGCGTCTATTTGACCAGTAGTAAGATCCGCTTCTTTTAAAACATCTACAATAAATGGATGTAAAACTTCTGCGTGAGAATAGTTACCATTGTTCAATTCTTTGATAGCTAAAATTTCGCCTTTTTCTGCAATACTCACAGAACAGTTTTTAGTGGTAGTCTCTATATTTAAAATGATACTCAAATCTAAAAGTTTTTATGCAAAGGTAATTTAAAAAGAAAAACCTCACAGCAAATTTAATTGTTATGAGGTTTAAAATATTTTTAGGATACGTTTATTCTAAAATTAACTCCCCAGCATAAAATTGCAATACTTTTGTTTTAAAAACATAATCGTATTTAGAACGAATTAAAGCTGCTTCTGCATTGACCAAACGTGTTCTTACTTGATCAAAATCAAACTGCGTCATTGCTCCAAAATTGTAACGTTGTTGTCCGTTTTTAAACGCTTCTTTTTGTGCTTCTAAAGAAATTTTAGCAGCTTCGTAGGTCTTTAAAGCTGTTCTTACATCTAAGAAAGATTGTTCTATAGTTTGTTTTAAAGATAATTTTTCACTCTCTAATCTTGTTTCAGAAATTTCTTTATTAATCACAGATTGTGCAACTCTATTTTTTGTTTGAAAACGATTAAAAATTGGAATGCTAACATTAAATCCGACTCCATAACCTAAGTTATCACTTAATTGATTTGATAGCACTGTATTAGAAAATCCTTCAGGAAGCTTTAAGTTAAAACCATAATTTGTAGATAAAGCAGCAGAAGCTGTAACAGAAGGTAAAAAAGAGGCCTTAGATATTTCTATACTTAAATCTGCACTTTCAATCGCTATTTTAGCTCTAGCGATTTCTGGCATTGTTTGTAAAGATTTATCATAAACTGTTGATGAATTTTCATAAAACAAGTTTGCAGAAGGAGTACCAACATCTATAGGAGAGACATCAAAATCGTCTACAGATACTTGCAGTAATTGCGCTAAGTTTAATAGTGCTAAATCTAAAGCGTTTTCTTGCGTAATTACGGTTTGTAAATTTGTTGCCGCAGTAGCTTGTGTATTTAATAAATCACCTTTTGGTATAACACCTGCATTAAATCTGCTTTGTGCTGCTTCTATTTGTTTTTTACTTATTTTATATTGAACTCTAGCTGCATTTAAATTTTCTTTTGCAAATAGAATATTTAAATATCCATTAACCACAAATAAAGAAATATCATTTTCAATTTTCTTTAAATCTAACATGCTCGTTTCAACACCCAATTGCGCTTGCTTGTATGTGTTGGTATTTCTGTAACCATTAAAAACGGTAATTCCAGAACTAAGATTAACAGAACCTCCAAAAAAGGTTGTGTTTATTCTATTTTGAGAAACAGGATCAAAACCAGTACCAAAATTTAAGTTACCTCCTGTATTGGCATTTAAACTTGGTAAGAAATTTCCTTTGGTAATTTCAACATCTTTCTTGGCTAATTCTAGACGAAGTCTATTTTGCTGGATAGAAATATTTTTTGCCAAAGCTTCATCTACGCATTTTTTTAAATCCCACTTTTTCTGTGAAAAAGTAGTTACTGAAGTTAAAAAAGCTACTAATACTATAAATTTAATTTTCAAAACGTCTTTTTTTTTGTTGGATTATAATTCTAATTACATCAAAAGCTAACAACATTCTTTCGATTATGCTTAGTAAGACGACTAAAAGTAAAATATGTTACAGGTATTTACTCTTATTGAAATGTTAAATTTTGATTTGCTTCTTATTATATATGTATAAAGTATAAAACAAACCACCAACTAATAAGTAAGGAAAAACCATTAAGTAAGAGATTCCGTTATTAACGCCTTCTGCCATGGATTCATCACCACTTTCTACAACAGCTTTACACATTGCACATTGTGAATAAGATGATTTTACAGTAAAAACCATTAATAATATATAGGTAACTATTCTTTTTTTAAGCATAATAAGGAGATATCATTATATATACTACAACTCCAGTTACGGCAACATATAACCATAAAGGAAATGTAATTTTAGCTATTTTTTTATGTTGTGAGAAATTGCCCAACTTTGCTCTCATATAGGTCGTTAATACAAAAGGTATTACAATTACTGATAAAATAATATGTGTTATTAAAATAAAATAATACACAAATTTAATTGTTCCTTCTCCTTCAAATTTAGTGGAATCTGAGGTCATATGATAAACGATATACATCAATAAAAAAGCTAAAGAACATATAATCGCAAAAGTATTTAATTGTTCATGTAGCTTTTTATTTCCATTTTTTATGGCAATAACGGCTGCAATTAGAACAATCGCTGTTAATCCATTGATGGATGCATAAATTGGTGGTAAAAAAGTAAGAGGTTCAACATTAAAACCTAAGTCTCGTAAATTAACTAAAAACAAGGCTGCAACAGCAATTGGAATTGCAATCGACAAAGCAGTAATGATTTTTCTATATTTTCTTTCTTGTGCTAGATTACTCATTTAATAATAATTTAATATCTTCTTTTAATTCTTTTATTTGATCTGGAAAAGTTTGTTCTTGCAAAGCTCTATAATACATAATAGGATTCCCAAAATTATCTTTTCTAGATCTAATATAACCGTCTTTATCTACCAGAGCAAACAAACCCGAATGCTCAAAACCTCCATGTTCTTCATCTCCTTTTCCTGCATATAATTTAAACCCTTTATTCGATAAAGCATATACAATCTCTTCTGATTTACCTGTTAGTAAATGCCAGTTTTTATGGGTAATTCCGTTATTTTTAGCATATTCTTTAAGAACTTTTACTGAGTCTATTTCTGGCGTAATAGAAATAGAAGCGATTCCGAATTCTGGATTGCCAAAAAATGAATCTTGAATAGTTAACATCTTCTGATTCATTAAAGGGCAAATTGTTGGACAAGTTGAAAAGAAAAATTCTACAACAAATACCTTACCCTCATATGTCTTATTGGTAATTATATTTCCTTCTTGGTTGATAAATTCAAAATCTGGAACTTTATTAAATTTTACCAAATCAACATCTTTGAAACGGTCTACAATCTTTGGAATCGTGTAAATACCAAATAATAAAATGATAAATGAAATACCTATGTAAGAGTATTTTTTATTCATAATCCTACTTCTTTTCTGTCTGCTTTGTTTGTATTCTTAGTTCGATCTTTAAAAGCAGCGTAATACTCATAGTAAAGTACTTTTACATCATCTTTTAATTTTGCATTCAATTCAGAAACAGAATTCATATTGTAACCAAATAGTTTTACATCTTCACCATCTCCATTCTTTAGCCTTCCTCTTAAATTTACGTTCTTATCAACTAAAAATGCTTTTGAAGAACCTAAGTTTACTAGGGGCTCATTAAAAGAAAAGCTACTATAAAAACCTTCTATTTCTTCTTTGGAGCTTGCCATGAAAACCCATTTCTGCATATCTGTAAAAGCACCAATTTCTTCTTTTAACTTCTCTGCCTCTACTTCTTTTCCGTTCGGGTAAATAGCTAAAATCTGAAACTTTTTATAATCTGTAAACTTTTTGTAAACCTTTTCATTTAGATTAAAAAGACCAGATCTATTTGCATTTACATCATTCCCTAAAAAACAAATAATAGAAACATACTCTTTTAATTGAACTTCTTTAGTTGCATCAATTTCTGAAACATCAATAACGTTAGCTGTTACAATTGGTAGTTTTGTGAAATTATTTTTTCCTGTAGATAGAATTAAAAAACAAATTAAAGGAAAAATAAAAAGTAAAAATAGTACGACTCTTTTTTTTGTTATGAATTTCATTTATAAATAATTAATACTGTTCTAAGAATACTAAAAAAACATCAACTAATTTAAGGTGACATATTTTGAATATAAAAAAAGGTGGTTAAAACCACCTTTATATTACTTAATTACCATTTTACAATTGGTGATAAGGTATCATATATATAGCCTCCTTCAATTAAAAGTAAAGTTACTAGATAGCAGATTAAAAAAACTGCTGTCCAAACTGCAGCGCGCCTAAACCATTTTTTCTCTCCTTCCATATGCATAAAAGTCCAAGTGATATAGTATGCTTTATAAAGTGTTAGGATAATAAATATCCAGTTCAACGGACTAGTTCCTAAAAAACTAGTTAGGTGTAAAATATCTGGTTTTGTAATACCTAAAGCAACTTCTACAATAGTTACTACAGATAGTAAACCAAATACCATCCATATTCTTTTTACATTAGATTCGTGTGCGTGTGCCATCTTTCTTTTGCTATTATTTTATAATTAAACGAGGTAGAAAAAGGTAAATACAAATACCCAAACTAAATCTACAAAGTGCCAATATAATCCTACTTTTTCTACCATTTCATAATGCCCCTTTTTTTCATATGTACCAAGAATAACATTAAAGAAAATGATAATATTAATTACGATTCCAGAGAATACGTGAAATCCGTGAAATCCTGTGATAAAGAAAAAGAAATCTGAAAAGATTGTATTTCCATACTCATTAGCTGTTAAGTTAGCTCCTTCTATGATAAATTTTCCTTTAGCCAACTCAGAAGCACCTTTTTCTCTAGAGAAAATAATCTTCTGTTTTTTTTCTAAATCAATTTGTTCGCTTCTAATTTGGATTGAAGGATCTGCTTTGTAAGAAGCCATGACTTGAGCAACAGAATATTTACCTACGGTCTCACCACTCTCAAACCATAATCCGTTCTTTTTGGTATGCGATAATCTCTCATCCATTCTATCACCTACAACAAAATCTGACAAGGCTATTTGATGGCCATCTTTTACGAATTGTAAAACTTTACCATCTTCAGTTTTTACAGCTCCATAAGAACCTTTAATAAAGGTATTCCATTCCCAAGCTTGAGAGCCCACAAATATTATACCTCCAATAATAGTAGCGAACATATACCAAGCCACTTTATTTTTTTGCATTTTATGACCTGCATCAACAGCCATTACCATTGTTACAGAAGAGAAAATAAGTATAAATGTCATAAAAGCTACATAATACATAGGGTAATTACCATGTATAAATGGAACGTGCGTAAACACCTCATCGGCAATTGGCCATGAATCTATAAATTTAAAACGTGTTAAACCATAAGCTGCTAAAAACCCTGAAAAGGTCAATGCATCAGAAACGATGAAAAACCACATCATCATTTTACCATAACTTGCTCCAAATGGCCTTACTCCACCACCATTCCATGTTTTTTTACTATCAGAAGGTATAGTAATATTTGATTCCATAAATATTCTCTGTTGATTAATTTTTAATTAGTTTGCCAAAAATAACTATTTTTCATCACCTAATAAAATAGAAAAAGAAAAATAGGTATATCCATAATATATCTACAAAATGCCAGAAGATTGCACCTAGTTCAAAACCAAGCATATCGTCTGATTTGTATTTGTATTTAAAATGATTATAAATAACAACCAAAAGCACAAGGACCCCCACTAATAGGTGTAAAACATGAATAAATGTAATCCCAATTATAAATGATGTTGACACGGTACTTTCTGGTCCTGTAAAAAACAACCCAATACTTTTAAGTTGATTAAAGCCAACATATTGTTGCCAAACAAAACCAATCCCTAAAAACAAGGTAGCAACTACCATTATTAATGATAATTGTCTTTTATTTTGTTTTAAAAATCGTTGGGATAAAAGTAATGTAATGCTACTTGCAACTATTAAAAAGGTACTTATATAAAATGCCTGAGGTAAATCAAAAGAAACCCAATCATCACGTTTCATACTAATTACATAGGCACTTGTTAATCCTGCGAAAAACATCACCATACTAATCATTGATATCCACAACATTGGTTTTGCTGATTTCTTTTTAGCAACTATGTATTCTTGTTCTAAAGCTTGTTCTCCTATCATCTTTTAATGTAAAAATTTATCTACTACATATATAATTTGCACAACAGTAATATACAAAACACTGGACAGCATTAATTTTCTTGCATCTGTATTTTGTTCAGATTTATGCAACACGAGTGCATAATATAACATTACAACGCCTAACAAAGCAATAATTACTGCTGTTATAGGGTATATATAAAAATTCCCAGACACCCTTAAAACAGGTGTAATAGAAACCATGATCATAATAAAAGTATAAAAGATAATTTGCTTTACAGCTCCTTTATCCTTTGTGTTCATTGGCAACATGTTAAATCCTGCTTTTTTATACTCTTCATATTGCAACCAACCAATAGCCCAAAAATGTGGAAATTGCCAAAAAAACTGAATCATAAATAACATTCCTGCTTCTATTCCAAATTCATCTGTTGCTGCTACCCATCCTAACATAAAAGGAATTGCACCTGGAATTGCACCCACAAAAACAGCCAAAGGTGTCACTGATTTTAAAGGTGTATAAGCACATGTATATAAAAAAATTGAAATGGCACCAAATAAAGCTGTCTTTGGATTGATGCTATATAATATAGAAATACCTAAAATTGTCAGCAAAACTGCAATTATCAAAGCAAAATTCACAGACATTCTATTTGTTGGTAGAGGCCTGTCTTTCGTACGCTGCATAATTGCATCAGTATCTTTCTCTATAATTTGATTAAATGCATTGGATGCACCTACCATAAAGAAACCTCCTAAAGCTAGTAATAAAAGTGTGGTAAAGTTTATGACCTCTACAGCTAATAAATACCCTGCAACAGAAGAGAATACTACACTTAAAGACAAACCAACCTTTGTAAGTTGTTTTAAGTCTGATAAAAGTGTATTCATTGAAGTTTTTATCTCTGAAATTACTATTGAATTCATTGTCCCACTAATTGAGTGCAAAGATATTTTATAAATACCAATTTACCATAGATTTTGCGAAGTTTTGTTTTATAAAATAAAAAAAACCCACTCAATAAATTGAGTGGGAAAATTGCTATGAAAAAGAAAAAGTG
>LAQA01000032.1:40623-40787 GCA_000981625.1 Flavobacteriaceae bacterium ASP10-09a | reverse complement strand
AAATTAGACCAATTTGGTCAGAAGTAGATTATTTACCATCAGTGCATGGTTCTTCGATCTTTACCCGTGGAGAAACGCAAGCTTTAGCTACCGTTACTTTAGGAACTTCTAGAGATGCAAATAAAATAGATATGCCGTCTTACGAAGGTGAAGAAAATTTCTAT
>LAQA01000032.1:28978-40297 GCA_000981625.1 Flavobacteriaceae bacterium ASP10-09a | reverse complement strand
ATATGGATTTTAAAGTAACAGGTACTTCTGAAGGAATTACTGCTTGTCAAATGGATATTAAAGTAAAAGGATTAGGTTACGAAATTTTAGTGAATGCACTAAAACAAGCACGTGAAGGTCGTTTACATATTTTAGGAAAAATAACTGAGACTATTTCTTCTGCAAACGAAGAAGTTAAGGAACATGCACCTAAAATGATTAATAGACGCATACCTAATGAATTAATTGGTGCATTTATTGGACCAGGAGGTAAACATATTCAAGAATTACAGAAAGAAACAGGAACTACAATTGTGATTACTGAAGATGCTGTAACTGAAGAAGGAATTATTGAAATCTTAGGAACAGACCCAGCAGGTATTGAAAAAGTAATTACTCGTATTGAGTCAATGATGTTTAAACCAACTGTTGGTAGCGTTTACGAAGTAAAAGTAATAAAAATGTTAGATTTTGGTGCTGTAGTAGAATACGTAGAAGCTCCAGGAAACGAAGTTTTATTACACGTAAGTGAACTGGCTTGGGAACGTACAGATAATGTATCTGACGTTGTTAAAATGGGAGAGGTTTTAGATGTAAAATACTTTGGCTTAGATCCAAGAACTCGTAAAGAGAAAGTTTCTAGAAAAGCTATCTTACCTAAACCAGAAGGATATGTAGCAAGACCACCAAGAGATGATAAACGTTCTGGTGGACGTGATAACAGAAGTAGAGATAATCGCGGACGTGACGACAGAAAACCTAGAGAACCAAGAAAAGAAGAATAAGCTCTTTTTTTAATACATATCAAAAATCGCCAAAATATTTTGGCGATTTTTTTTTGTTTATAGCTATTTTATAAAATGCTTTTATTTTCTTTGTAACCATTTTATGAAAATACAACGCATTACATATTTATCTTTAGGGACTAATCAAGGAAACAAAATTGATAACCTACAAAATGCCATAGATTTAATTGCAAATAAAGTAGGTGCAATACAAAAAATATCTTCAGTGTACAAAACTGCTTCTTGGGGTTTTGATAGTGATGATTTTTTTAACGCTTGCTTAAAAGTTACTACTCACTACCAACCAGAGAAACTGATGAGTATTCTATTGAATATCGAATTAGAATTAGGTCGAAAAAGAAAGGAAACATCAGAATATATAGATAGAAATATTGATATTGATATTTTGTTATTTGATGATGAAATCATCTTTTCTAAAACACTAATTGTTCCTCATTCAAAAATGTTAGAACGTAAATTTGTGCTAGCACCTTTAGTTGAAATTGCAGGTAACATAATGCATCCTATTGAAAAAAAAGACCTTTCTATTTGTTTACAAAACTGTGATGATTCTTCAGAAATTTCATTAATTAAAACGCAACTAAAAAGACCAATTCCTATTTCAGAAAAGTACAACTATATTGCTATTGAGGGTAATATTGGCGCAGGTAAAACATCATTATCAAAAATAATGTCTGATGAGTTTAATGCAAAAATTATTTTAGAACGTTTTGCTGAGAATCCTTTTTTACCGAAATTTTATGAAGATAAAGAGCGCTTTGCTTTTCCTTTAGAGATGAGTTTTTTAGCAGACAGATATCAACAATTATCTGACGATTTAGCACAATTAGACTTGTTTAAAAACCTAATTGTCTCTGATTATTATATTTTTAAATCTTTGATTTTTGCTCAAATCACTTTACAAAAGGATGAGTATTTATTGTATAGAAAGATGTTTGACGTAATGTACAAAGAAATTACAAAACCCGATTTATATGTTTACCTATATCAAAATACAGATAGACTTTTAGAGAATATAAAAAAGCGTGGAAGAGAATATGAACAAAATATTGAAGCGGGGTACTTACAAAAAATTCATGATGGTTATAAAAATTTTATAAACACCCAACAAGACCTTAATGTTTTAATTATTGATGTATCAGAAATTGATTTTGTAAATAACATTGAAGACTATAATTACATCATAAATAAAATAAAAAACACTTAAAAGTTACTTTTTAAGCTCGAGTTTTTCAGCAAAATACTCGCAAAAATCACGCATTGTTGCAGTCATTTTTTGATCATCTGTTGCTCTTTCAAAAGTATCTGTCATAGACACTAATGTTTGATGATAAAATTGTTTCATTTCATCTACAGGCATATCTTTTGTCCACAAATCCATCTTTAAAGTATCTTTTTTCTTGTGATCCCATACAGAAATCATAATTGCCTTTGAAGTTTCATTATCAATTCCACCATCTTTTGCAGTCCAAGAAATTTCTTCTGGAACTTTATTTTCGTCTAAACCAACTTTAAAAGTTATTTCAGAATTGTGTTTAACTGCCATTATTTTTTAGGTTTGTATTTAGATTTATTAAATAAATCTGATTCGTTTATTTTTAATAATTCTTGCAAAGATACATCATTATGGTTCATGTATGATTTTACAATCTGCCATCCAATCCAAACTCCAATTTTACCTGGAGTTAAGTTATCCTGTTCGGTATAAAACTTAGAAAATGGTGCGTTTTCAAGAAATCTTTTATTTAGTTTAGTATCTGTACTAAACAATAATTTTTTATCTATAAAATACATCCAAACCTGCTCTTCATTTGAAGTTGCCCATTTAAATTTATCTTGAGAATATCCTATTTTTTTGTTATCAGAAATTAATGGTAAATATAAATCTAATAAATACATTTTTTTTCCTTCAAAAATCATTTTACTAACAAAACTTCTATCCGTAGAGGGATAAACTTGTTGACCTATAATAGCCTTTGCAGCATCCACAATAATGTAATCTTTTGTGTTATTATCTTTAATGTACTTTGGATAATCTCCATAAAATTTATGCTCTTTTCCTAAATAAACATCCAAAGAAATCAGCAATAAACTATCCGCATAAATGACTCTATTATCATAATCTATATTCGTCAACATCGTTACGATATCTGGCTCTTGAAAAGAAGTATTATAATATTTTATATGCTTAAAAAGTGATAATAATTGAGTTTCTTCTGATGAAAAATCTTTATATTTTTTTTGAGTTTCGGTAAATAATTCTTGTTCTTGTTTGTCGTTAATTTTCTCGTATGATAAACTATCAGTAAACTCAACTGGAAATAAATAAGGATACTTTTGCTTTACTTCTGGAAGGTTTTCTTTGTTTGCATTATAAAAATCCACTTCATATCTTTGTACAGTAAAATCAACATCAATATAGGAAACATCAATTTCTTTCGTATTTTTATCAGAACATGAAAAAAACACATGTAAAACTATTAAAACTATTAAATAAAATCTCATATTCTTTGTATCTTAGTCTCTAGATTAAAGAACGTTAAAAATACTAAAATAGTTTGTCAATGAACACTAAAAAAGTAGCAGAATATATTATAAATTGGTTAAAGGAATATGCAACTAATGCAAAAGCAAACGGATTTGTACTTGGAGTTTCTGGTGGAATAGATTCTGCATTAACCTCAACTTTATGCGCGAGAACAGGCTTACCAACTTTGTGTGTAGAGATGCCTATTCACCAAGCAGAAAGTCAAGTTTCTAGAGCAGAGGAACACATTAAACAATTAAAAGAACGTTTTAGCAATGTTTCAGAAGCAAGAGTAAATTTAACATCTACTTTTGAAGATTTTAAAAACGTACTGCCAGAAGTAGAAATGTCTACAAAATTAGATTTGTCTTTAGCAAACACTAGAGCCCGTTTAAGAATGACTACTTTATATTATTTTGCGGGATTACATGGATTATTGGTCGCTGGAACAGGAAATAAAGTAGAAGATTTTGGTGTTGGTTTTTATACAAAATATGGTGATGGTGGTGTAGATTTAAGTCC
Organism: Flavobacteriaceae bacterium ASP10-09a; assembly: GCA_000981625.1. Lineage (GTDB taxonomy): Bacteria > Bacteroidota > Bacteroidia > Flavobacteriales > Flavobacteriaceae > Polaribacter. Next base: position 36,463 of record LAQA01000032.1, on the reverse strand, counting down.
GATTGCAGATTTAATGAAATCTGAAGTTTATGATTTAGCAGCATATTTAGAAGTTTCTAGTTCTATACAAAAGGCACAACCTACAGACGGTTTATTTGGAGATAGCCGAACAGACGAAGATCAAATTGGCGCTTCCTATGATGAGTTAGAATGGGCAATGCAAATGCAAGACGAAAATAAAACTGCTGATGAATTTTCTGGCAGAGAAAAAAGTGTATTTAAAATTTACAATCATTTAAACAGCATCAATCAACATAAAATGATGCCAATTCCTATTTGTAAAATACCAAAAGAATTTTTGTAAATTCTTGTAAATGTTATATAAATAAAAAATGCCTTAACTTTTAGAAGTTAGGGCTTTTTTGCAAATTTATAATTTTACTAATTATTATAATAAGTTAGCAGAAATCATCATTCTTTTAATTCTAATATAAGCTCTTTTTTTTGAACCGTTTGAAATTTCAAAAGGTAAAAAAATGAATAGCTGAATGATTTTTAACATTTTCAATGTCCTTTTCATAGCAATAAAATTTTCTTTAGCGAGTGCAATATAGGGAAAATATTTAACTAATTAAAAAAAACAATAAGCAAAACACTTATTTTTGAATTCAACAACTTTACACAACTCTTTTTAGCTTCTCTGAAAGCCGAATTCTTAATGAATTATAACTCATTATTTCTTCTTTTTCGTCATTCGAATATTCTTTTCCTTCCACTAAAGATTCATTTACCAACCTCTCAATTAAAATTCTACGTAGATTGAAAATCACGTCAGGTACTGCTTTTGACAAGGCTTCTAGTGCAGATTTAACTTCAATACTTTTACTTTCCCAATTACTTAATTCATATTTTTCTTCATCCATTAAAATAGAAGTAACCGTAGTTGCAATATCTGTGTTTTTATTATTTACAAATTTATCTATCTCTAATTTTTCAGATTGATTTAATTGATGAATCATTTCTGTATATATTTCTTGAAAAAGAGGATTTGTAAATTCTGTTTCATCTTCTTGTAAATGCAAATAAATTTCTGCAGAAACTAAATTTTGATATTTTCTTTCGGTAGTTGATTCTCTACCTTCCTCGTCTATACTAATAACTTCTTCAATAAATTCTACTTCCTCATTTCCATACAATAGTAAAATTCTTATAATTTCATTTTCAAGTATTGATAATTGATCAATTTTTTGAGAAGAAATTTGCCCTCCTTTAATCAATCCCATTTTGGTCGCATCTTGCTCCATAAAGTATTCTGGAGGTGGCTGATTTGGATCTACATTATTATAGTTAGAATTAGTTTTGGCTTTCTGAAAAGATTCTTTTTTCAATAATTGCGCTAATTCACTAAATAAAACACGCTCAGAAATATCCATAATTCTAGAACATTCTTGAACGTATACTTCTCGTTGAATTCCATCAGGAATTTTAGAAATACTAGTTACAATATCTCTAATTACCGTCGCTTTTTTTATAGGGTCATTATTAGAATCCTTTAATAAAAGTGATACTTTAAAGTTAATAAAGTCTTGTGCAGCAGTATCTAAATATTCTTTTAATTCAATATCAGAATGCGATTTTGCAAAACTATCAGGGTCTTCTCCATCAGGAAATTGAACTACTTTTACGTTCATCCCTTGTTCTAGAATTAAATCTATTCCACGAATGGAAGCTCTAATCCCAGCAGCATCTCCATCAAAAAGAACCGTAATGTTTTTTGTTAACCTGTTTACCAATCTAATTTGATCAGAGGTTAATGCTGTACCTGATGAAGCCACAACATTCTCAATTCCTGATTGATTAAATGAAATTACATCTGTATAACCTTCAACCAGGTAACAATTATCTTGTTTTGCAATTTCTTTTTTTGCTTGATAAATTCCATAGAGAATTTTACTTTTATGATAAATATCGCTTTCAGGTGAATTTAAATATTTAGCAGCTTTTTTATCAGCAGTTAAAATACGCCCACCAAAACCTAAAATACGGCCAGACATTGAGTGAATAGGAAACATCACTCTACTTTTAAAACGATCGAATTGCTTGTTTTCCTTAACAATTGTAAGGCCGGTAGATGCTAAATATTTAAGATCATATCCTTTTGTTAAAGCTGCCTTTGTAAAATTATCCCACTGATCCAAACAATAGCCTAAATCAAATTTTTTAATAGTTTCTTTAGTAAACCCACGTTCTTTAAAATAAGACAAACCAATTGCTTTTCCTTGGTTTGTATTTAACATTAAATCATGGAAATAATCTTTGGCAAAATTAGAAACCAAAAACATACTTTCACGTTCATTCGTTTGCTCTTTCTGCTCGTCTGTTTGCTCTGTTTCTTCAATTTCTATATTGTACTTTTTAGCTAACCACTTTAAAGCTTCTGGATACGAATAATGCTCGTGTTCCATTAAAAAAGAAACTGAATTACCTCCTTTCCCAGTAGAAAAATCTTTCCAGATTTGCTTAACAGGAGATACCATAAATGATGGTGATTTTTCGTCTGTAAATGGACTTAATCCTTTAAAGTTACTTCCAGCTTTTTTTAGTTGAACAAACTCACCAATAACCTCTTCTACTCTTGCAGATTCAAAAACGCGGTCTATAGTACTTCTAGAAATCATTTATTTGGTGTGATAATAAGGTGAACAAATATAAGGATTAGATATGTTTATAAAAAAATCTTTATAAAATAAAAAAACCTCACTAATTAAACTTAGTGAGGTATATATTATTTACTTTATTAAATTAAGAGGCTGCTCTTAATTTCTTTAAAGTAGTATTTGTTAATTTAGCTTCTGCATAATTTTTAGTTACTTTAAATTCTTTTTCATCAGAACTTGGTAAATCGAACATTGCATCTGTAAAGATAGCTTCACACAAAGAACGCAATCCCCTTGCACCTAATTTATACTCTACCGCTTTGTCTACTATATAACCAAGTGCTCCCTCTGTTATGCTAAACTCAACGTCATCCATCACAAATAATTTTTCATATTGTTTAATGATCGAATTTTTAGGTTCTGTTAAAATTGCTCTTAACGTTTTTGCATCTAAAGGATTCATATAACTTAATACTGGTAACCGTCCAATAATTTCTGGAATTAAGCCAAATGCTTTTAAATCCGAAGGAATAATATATTGTAATAAGTTTTCGTGGTCTACTTTATCTTCGTCTAAAGAAGCACTAAAACCAACAGCTTGCATATTTAAACGCTTACTAATCAATCTTTCAATTCCTGAAAAAGCACCACCCGCAATAAATAAAATATCTTTGGTATCAACTTCAATAAATTTTTGCTCTGGGTGTTTTCTCCCTCCTTTCGGGGCTACATTTACAACAGTTCCTTCTAATAATTTTAATAATGCTTGCTGCACTCCTTCTCCAGAAACATCTCTAGTGATTGAAGGATTATCCCCTTTTCTGGCAATTTTATCAATTTCATCGATAAAAACAATACCTCTTTGCGCTTTTTCAACATCAAAATCCGCAGCCTGTAACAATCTACTTAAAATACTCTCTACATCTTCACCAACATAACCTGCTTGTGTTAAAACAGTAGCATCTACTATAGAAAATGGTACATTTAACATTTTAGCTATTGTCTTTGCTACTAATGTTTTTCCTGTTCCTGTTTCACCAACTAGAATGATATTTGATTTTTCAATCTCTACTTCGTCATCGTCATCTGTTTGCAATAAACGCTTGTAGTGATTGTAAACTGCAACAGCCATTGCGCGCTTCGTTTCTACTTGACCAATAATATATTGATCTAAAAAATCTTTAATTTCTCTCGGTTTTTTTAGCATCAAATCTTTAGACAAACCGCTAGTTTTTGCATCCGAAACTTCTTCTTCTACAATTCCATGAGCTTGCTCTATACATTTATCACAAATATGAGCATCCATCCCCGCAATTAGCAAATCTGTTTCTGCTTTCTTTCGTCCACAAAATGAACATTCTAAACTTTCTTCTTTCGACATTATCTTTAGCTTTTCGCTTTTTGCTTTTCGCTTGTTATAATTATAAATAAAATAACTCTTTTAAGAAGTTACTTTATGCTAATTGTAATCACAAGACTATGTTATTTTTTTCTTACTAAAACTTCATCAATCATTCCGTATGCTTTTGCTTCATCAGCTTTCATCCAATAATCTCTATCAGAATCGTTATGAACTTTCTCTATCGTTTGTCCTGAATGATTTGCAATAATTGCATATAATTCATCTTTCAATTTCAAAATTTCTCTTGTCGTAATTTCGATATCTGAAGCCTGACCTTGAGCACCCCCTAAAGGTTGATGAATCATAACTCTAGAGTGTGGCAAAGCAGAACGTTTTCCTGCTGCTCCTGCACACATTAAAACTGCTCCCATAGAAGCTGCCATACCTGTACAAATTGTTGCAACATCTGGCTTTATAAACTGCATGGTATCATAAATTCCTAAACCGGCATATACGCCTCCTCCAGGAGAATTAATGTAAATTGAAATATCTTTATTAGCATCTACACTTTCTAAAAACAACAACTGTGCTTGAATAACATTCGCTACTTGATCATTAATTCCGGTTCCTAAAAAGATAATTCTATCCATCATTAAACGAGAGAAAACATCCATTTGAGTGATGTTCATCTGACGTTCTTCCATAATGTATGGTGTTAAACTACTTGTAATTTTACCAAAATGTGTACTGTTAATTCCGTGATGTTTAGTGGCGTATTTTTCGAACTCTTTTCCGTAATCCATTGAGTGATTATTTTTAAAATATTTTGATTTGTAAAGATAAGAAACTATTTGTTACTTTTTTGTTAATGTAAGTGGCTAAAAAAACCTAAATTTTACAATTCAGGTTTTTTATTTTTATATGTATCCAAGAAGTAAAAACAACAAAGCAAGATACTAATAGCAGTATATAATTGTTATTGGTAAACTTCTTTGATGAAATCTTCGTAAGAAACTTCTTTCGTTTTAAAATTGATATTCTCCTTAAAGAATCCTAATAATTTATGACTAATTAATTGAGATTGTAATTTTTGAGCTTCCTCTTGGTTTTGTAAGATTCTACCAGCAATATCATCCAATTCTTTTTCTTCTGGATTCATATTCCCAAATTGAGCCATTTGTGTACGAATAAATCCTTTTGCATAGTCTACCAATTCTGCGTAGTCTATTTTGATATCATTATCCTTCATAATCTTTCCTTCGATTAATTGATAACGTAATCCTTTTTCAGATTTTTTATATTCTGCAACTGCTTCTTCTGTTGTCAACGTTTTTTCGCCTGCAGTTGCTAACCATTTATGTAAGAATTTAGAAGGTAAATCAAACTTTGTGTTTTCAACTAAATACTCAGTTATAGCATTCAATAACTGTTGATCTCCTTGTTGTTGAAATTGCTTTTCTGCGTCTTCTTTAATTTTTTCTTTTAATTCAGCTATAGTAGTTACGCTTCCATCTGCGAATAATTTACCAAACAACTCCTTATCTAAATCAGCAGGTTCTGTTTTTGTAATCTCTTCAACAGTAAAAGTTACCGTAATCTCTAAATCGTGAGTTGCATCATGAGAAACCCCTAAAACATGCTCTAATTTATGAGCATCTTCAAATAATCCTTTAGTATCAAATTCAATTACATCACCAACTTTAGCAGCAATAACTTTCTTTTCGTTTTTCTTTCCTTTTAAGTCATTAACTAAAAAAGTCCCTTTTTTGTTAATTTCTTTTTCTTCGTTTATAAAAGTTCCTGTAATATTAGAATGTTCAGTAGCTTCATCTAATGGACTTTTTTTTCCGTAACGAGTCTGAATATTCTTAACTTCTTCGTTAATTAAATCATCTGTTGCAACAATATTATACTGCTTTATTTTATTTTTTTCGCTTAAATCTATTTTAAATTCTGGCGATAAACCTAATTCAAATTCAAAAGAAAAAACTTCTGCATTCCAATCAAAATCTTCTTTCATTCTTGGAATAGGGTTTCCTAAAATGTTTATTTTTTCTTCTGCTAAGAATGTATTTAAAGATTGCTGTAAAAGTTTATTAACTTCATCTATCATTATAGATTTACCGTACTGCTTTTTTATCATTCCCATTGGCACTTGCCCTTTTCTAAAACCAGGAATATCAGCCTTTTTACGATAATCAGTTAATAATTCTGCTACTTTTTCTTGATAATCTTCAGCAACGATATCAACTCTTACAACTGCGTTTAATGCGTCTATGTTTTCTTTTGTAATATTCATTTCTTATTAATCTATAGTTCATAAAAATCGAGTGCAAAATTAATCAATTTAATTAATCTTACAAAAGTTTAAACACTTCTATTTCAGCAAATTCGTATTATTAAAAAATAAAAAAATCAAAACTAATAAGGCCTCTTTTAGAAAAAATAAAAAAATTACGTAATTTCGCCCAACTTAACTCCCGACATGATGGGGGTCTTCAAATAACAAAATAAATGCAATATAAAAGAATTCTTTTAAAATTAAGTGGTGAAGCTTTAATGGGCGATAGGCAATACGGAATAGACCCAAAACGTCTTTCTGAATATGCGAAAGAAATTAAAGAGGTTGTAGAAAAAGGAATTGAAGTTGCTATTGTTATTGGTGGTGGAAATATTTTTAGAGGAGTTGCTGGTGCAAGTAATGGTATCGACCGTGTTCAAGGAGACCATATGGGTATGCTTGCAACGGTTATAAATGGGCTAGCTCTTCAAAGTGCATTAGAAGATGAAGATGTGCATACTCGCTTACAAACGGCTTTAGAGATTAAAGAAGTTGCAGAGCCTTATATTAAAAGAAAAGCAATTAGACATTTAGAAAAAGGACGTGTAGTTATTTTTGGTGCAGGAACAGGAAATCCTTATTTTACGACTGATACAGCAGCTGTTTTAAGAGCTATTGAAATTAATGCTGATGCTATTTTAAAAGGAACTAGAGTTGACGGAGTTTATAATGTAGATCCAGAAAAGGATAAAAACGCTGTTAAGTTTGAAACAATTACTTTTAAAGAGGTTATCCAAAAAGGATTAAAAGTAATGGATATGACTGCATTTACTTTAAGTGAAGAAAATAATTTACCAATTATCATTTTTGATATGAATAAAAACGGAAACTTAATGAAGTTAGTTTCTGGAGAAAAAATTGGTACAATCGTTAACAATTAATAATCAAAATCTTTAAATTTATAAAAGATGAACGAAGAAATTGAATTTATTTTAGACACTGCCAAAGAAGCAATGAATAATGCTATTGAGCATTTAGAAAAAGAATTACGTTCTATTAGAGCAGGAAAAGCGACCCCTGCGATGCTAGGTTCAGTTATGGTTGATTATTATGGTTCTCAAACTCCTTTATCGCAAGTTGCCAATGTAAACACTCCAGATCCAAGAACATTAAGCGTTCAACCTTGGGAAAAAAACATGTTGCAAGCAATTGAAAAAGCAATTCAAATAGCAAATCTTGGTTTAAACCCAATGAATAACGGTGAT
>LAQA01000032.1:14826-28715 GCA_000981625.1 Flavobacteriaceae bacterium ASP10-09a | reverse complement strand
GTTAAACACGCTCTTTTTATTTACAAGACCTATTACAATTTAATTACCTTTGAAAAAAAAATTAAATGAATTTCTGGACAAAAGTTGCGGGCATAATTTTAAGAAACCGTTACTTGGTTTTAATCACTATTGCTGTAATTACAGGTTTATTAGCAACCCAAATGAAGTATATGAAGTTTTCATATACAGAAGCAAACTTATTGCCAGAAAATCATGAAGCGAACCTAGAGTACAATAAATTTCTAGAAATTTTTGGTGAAGAAGGAAACTTAGTAATTCTTGGTATTAAAGATTCTACTGTTTTTACTCCACAAAAATTTAATGCATGGAATAATTTAGTCCAGCAATTTGAGAATTTAGAAGAAATAGATTTTACAATTTCTATTGCAGACGTTAAGAAACTAAAAGCAGATAGAAAAAAAAGAAAATTTATTTTAGAACCATTGTATGAGAAAGATCCGACAACAATAAAAGAGGTTTTAGAAATTAAAAAACAACTTTTCGAGAAACTTCCTTTTTACGACAATTTACTTTTTAATAAAGAGACAGGTACACTACAAACTGCAATTTACATTAAAAAAGAAATCATTAATACTCCAAAACGTAGAGATTTCATTTTTGAAAAATTAATACCCACCATAGAAAAATTTGAGAAAGAGAGCAATTTAGATGTTCGCATTTCTGGGATGCCATATATTAGAACTCTAAATGCACAAAACATTCAAGATGAAATTATTCTTTTTGTAGGTGGTGCTTTAGGGATTACAGCGGTTATTTTCTTCTTCTTTTTTAGATCTTTTAGAGCCACTTTTATTACACTATTAGTCGTACTAATTGGAGTTACTTGGGCTTTTGGTTTTATTGGTTTATTTAGATATGAAATCACAGTTCTATCAGCGCTAATACCTCCTTTAATTATTGTTATAGGAGTACCAAATGCTGTTTTTCTCATCAACAAATATCAGCAAGAAATTAAAAAACACGGTCAACAAGCAAAAGCTTTACAACGTGTAATTTCTAAAATTGGTAATGCCACTTTAATGACGAATATTACAACAGCATCTGGTTTTGCAACTTTTGTTTTTGTTAAAAGTGATTTATTACGTGAATTCGGAATTTTAGCCTCAGTTAATATCATTAGTATCTTTATACTAGCTTTATTGATTATTCCAATTATTTATAGCTTTATGCCACTTCCAAAAAAGAAGCATTTAAACCATCTCGAAAGAAAATGGATCGAAAATGTTGTTGATTGGATGGAAAACACTGTGAGAAATCAACGAATTTCAATCTATTTTGCAACTGTAATTTTTATTGTTTTAGGAATTATTGGAGTTTATCAAATAAGAGTTTCTGGAAGTTTAATTGAAGACATGCCAAAAAGCATGGAATTCTATAAAGATATAAAGTTCTTTGAGAAGGAATTTGGTGGTATTATGCCTTTAGAAATTTTAATTGACACTAAAAAAGACAAAGGAGTCATGAAATTATCCACTTTAAAAAAGATGGATAAAATCAATGAAGCGATAGAAACTTTTCCTGAATTATCGAAACCGGTTTCTGTTGTAAATCTAGTAAAATACTCTAAGCAAGCATTTTATTTAGGAAATCCAAAATATTACCAATTACCTACAGATCAGGAGCAAAGTTATATTTTTGCTTACACTAAAAACTCAAATAGTGATGCAGGAATGTTAAAGAACTTTGTTGATTCTACAGGGCGTTATGCAAGAATAACAACCTTTATGAAAGATATTGGTACAGATAAAATGGATATTATTCAGGAGCGTCTAAAAGCCGTAATTGACAAAGAATTTCCTTCTGAAAAATATACTGTTTCCATCACCGGGAAAGCATTAGTTTTTATAAAAGGAACCAATTATTTAATCAAAAATTTAGTATTCTCTTTATCTTTAGCCATCCTTTTAATTGCGCTTTTTATGGCCTGGATGTTTAGATCACCTCAAATGATTTTAATTTCTTTGCTCCCAAATATTCTTCCTTTATTAATTACAGCAGGATTAATGGGCTTCTTTGACATTCCAATAAAACCATCAACGATTTTAGTATTTAGTATTGCTTTTGGTATTTCTGTAGATGATACGATTCACTTTCTAGCAAAATATAGGCAAGAGTTAATTGCCAATAAATGGAAAATTAAACCCTCTGTTTATGCTGCATTGCGGGAAACTGGTGTAAGTATGTTTTACACTTCAATTGTACTTTTCTTTGGCTTTCTAGTGTTTACACTGTCTAGTTTTGGAGGCACAATTGCTTTAGGTGGACTGGTATCTATAACCTTATTATTAGCGATGGTTTCAAACCTAATGCTATTACCGTCTTTGTTATTGACCTTCGAAAAGAAAATTGCTAATAAGAAAGTATTTAAAGAACCTTCTATTAAAATATTTCCTCCGAAAGATGAGAAAATTGAATAATAAAAAACCTCTGCTATTTTCTATATAGTAGAGGCTTTTTTCTGACAAAATATAGGGGGAATGACTTCTTAAACCAACTTAACAATTTTTTAATTTCTTTTTCAAAGCAATTTTTAAGTTTTTTCTTGTTAAACAGGTTTCTAACAAATTTAAGATACTAATAGAGATTAGTCAACTGTGTTTTCGCGCAGTTATTTATAGAATAAATTATAGCAAGATTAATGAACTTCCTTTAATCTCTGAATAAAAAATAAACGATTTTAATTTTTAATATAGCTTTTGATCATTAGATTCAATGTATAGTTTTGAAAGCAAAATTACTCTAGGTGGATTGAGTGTTATAACCATTTTATTACTCGTAGTTTCATCTCTTTAACAAACATCTAAATTATTATTAATCTTTGAAAAATAATTAAGTAATACTTTATAAAAAAACATCCAAAAAGCAAATAATTGAGAAATAAAAAACCCTTACTGCTAAAAAACAGTAAAGGTTTAGTAAATGTTAATCCATCTTAATCCATAGCAAGATTTTATGAATTCTTTTTCAAAGCAATTTTTATAAGTATCCTTTTTCAATAGATATTAGTACAAATTTAAGATACTATTTGGGATTAACCAACTGTGTTATCACGCAGTTTTTATATATATTGCAGCATGGAAAATAATTTCGGGAAATATACTAGAGAAAGGGTTTCAGATTTGCCTTTTGATTACAATGACCCAACCTACATAGAGTATAAAGAAAAAATGCCACAATTTATTGGGCAAGCTGTCTATATATATTCTTTTGAAAAAGAAAGAATGTTATTTGCTAATGGATGGGAAGAATTATTAGGGTATAAAGATGAGGAAATTACATTATTAAAAATCATAAGTACTACATCAAAAAGACACTTTGACTTCTCTAATGAGTTAAATGACAAGTCATTACGTTTTTTAAAAACCATTAAAAAAGATTTAGAAAAATATAGTTTTACAATTGAAGTTGAAAAAAAACATAAAAACGGAGAAATTATTCCATTGTTTTCTAGAGTCGGTATTTATAAATCTGAAAAAGGAAAAATTTCTGAAATTATTGGTATTTCTGAAAGGATTCATTCAAGAAAACTAGGTAACATCATGCAATATGCAGCGTTTGGACCAGAAAAATCAAAGTTTGAAGAGTCACTTAATATTCAATTATTTAATCAATTAGCAATTTCTAGGAAAGAGAAAGAGGCTTTAGAGTTAGCTGCCAAAGGCTATGCTTTTAAGGAAATTGCAGATAAATTAAATGTTAGTCAATCTGCTATCGAAAAAAGAATTATCCCTTTATATAAAAGATTTAACGTAAGAAGTTTGCCGCACCTTATTAGTTTTGCACACGATAATTACATCCTATAAGATGTTCCTCATAAACTAATTGTTGAAATTTTATGTCCATTAACACCAATTTTTAGTAACATTTCGTTCCATTTATCTTTATTAGTTTTATCCAAAGATTGCTTACTCCCTAGAACCCATATTATATTTTTATTCTTCAGTATTTCTCTGTTCCTTTTATTTTCTGATTTTAGAGTATCTATAAAGCTTAAAAGTTTTGTTGGAGAAATTAATTCATCTTCTATCGGTTCACTAGGGTTTATATCATCAATCATTAAATAATCTACCGTTTTCCAATCCCAAATTTCATGAGATTCTAAAACATCATCTTCATCTTTAAAAAAATAGTTAAACATTTTTATTGCATTCACATACAAACAACTATTATTTTTTATACTTAGTTCATTTAACATTCCAACTCCTAAACTTGTTTTACCCGCACTCAGTGATCCAAAAATTAATAAATGATTTCCCGTATTTTTTAAAGATAAGAATTTGTCAACTTTTAATTTATCCGAAGAATTTATAGCAAAATTCCACTGACTTAATCTTAATTGAAAAGGAAATCTAGCATAAAACTGATGCATTTTTGTGACATACCAATATCTCGAAGCAAGCCCTAAATAAATAGCCAAAACTCCAAGAACAATTAATACAAGATTAGTATTCAATTTATGAATACAAAAAGCAAATAAGAAACTACCTAGTATAAAAAAACAAACATCTGTAAACGTATCAAAAGCAACATTAATCCATTTTGGTTTAAAAATGTATTTGTTTTTCTTGGGATAAAAAAGAACATTAGAATTTGATTCTCTTTTAAGAAGTAAAGGACCTAAAAAATTATACAATTCAAACAAAAACCAAACAGCAGAAACAATTAATGCCGATTTTAATGCTGAGTTATTTAAAAAGTAATAGAGTAAAAAGGTCGGCATAAAACCTAAGGATATATGCCCAAATTGATTGGCCAACCAGGCATACGTTAGCGTAACGCCTCTGTGTGAATCTTTTCCAATTAAATCAGCTTTTAACTGTTGTAATATTCTTTTAAAAGATATATTTCTGTTCTTTTTCATAGCATAAATATAAATGATTTATAAAGTTATAACTTTATAATTATATTGGCAATTCATCATTGCTAATTTTGAGGCAAAAAAAGTATCTTTACGATTCAGTTAACATATCAAACACAAGAAATAGATGAAAGATAAAAACGTTGCCGAAATTTTAAAATCGGATTCAGCTTTACAAGAAATACAATTAAAAGGTTGGGTAAGAACTTTTAGAAGTAATCGATTTATTGCTTTAAATGATGGTTCTACGATAAAAAATATACAATGTGTTATCGATTTTGAAAACACATCAGAAGAAATTTTAAAAAGAATTACAACTGGTGCTGCAATTTGTGTAAAAGGGACTTTAGTTGAAAGTCTAGGAAGAGGACAAACTTATGAAATTCAAGTTTCTGAGATTGAAATACTAGGGGATTCTAACCCTGACGAATATCCGATACAACCTAAAAAACATAGCTTCGAATTTTTAAGAGAAAATGCACATTTAAGAGTTAGAACAAACACATTTAGTGCAGTAATGCGTGTGCGATCTAAACTATCTTTTGCAGTTCATAAATATTTTCAAGAAAATGATTTTAACTACGTAAACACACCAATAGTAACAGGTTCTGATGCTGAAGGTGCTGGAGAAATGTTCAGAGTTACTACTTTCGAAGACAATAAGGCTCCTTTAACTGAAGATGGAAAAATAGACTATTCAAAAGACTTTTTTGGAAAGGAAACTAACTTAACAGTTTCGGGACAATTAGAAGCAGAAACTTTTGCAATGTCTTTGGGTAAAGCATACACTTTTGGACCTACATTTAGAGCAGAAAACTCTAATACAACGCGTCATTTAGCAGAATTTTGGATGATTGAACCTGAGGTTGCTTTCATGGATTTAGATGGAAACATGGATTTAGCAGAAGATTTTATTAAATCTGTAATCAAAGATATTTTAAAAAATTGTGAAGATGATTTGGCCTTCTTAGACCAACGTTTAACACAAGAAGAAAAAAGCAAACCTCAAGCTGAAAGAAGTGAAATGAGTTTGTTAGAAAAATTACGTTTTGTTGCAGACAATAATTTTAAACGTGTTACATACACAGAAGCAATAGATATATTACGTAACTCAAAGCCAAATAAAAAGAAAAAATTTCAATTTCCGATTAATGAATGGGGTGCAGATTTACAATCAGAACACGAACGGTTTTTAGTTGAGAAACATTTTAAATGCCCTGTAATTTTATTTGACTATCCAGCAAATATTAAAGCATTTTATATGCGCTTAAATGATGATGGAAAAACAGTTAGAGCAATGGATGTTTTGTTTCCAGGTATTGGAGAGATTGTTGGAGGAAGCCAAAGGGAAGAACGTTATGATGTTTTAGTTGATAAAATGAAAGCTCTTGATATTGACCAAGAAGAACTTTGGTGGTATTTAGATTTACGTAAATTCGGTACAGCTGTTCATTCTGGATTTGGTTTAGGTTTTGAACGTTTGGTGCAATTTACCACAGGAATGAGTAATATTAGAGATGTAATTCCTTTTCCAAGAACACCTCAAAATGCAGATTTCTAAATGCTAAAACAAAGTTTACAATACAAACTATTACAGAAATTATCTCCTCAACAAATTCAGTTGATGAAGCTGATTCAATTGCCAACGCAAGCTTTTGAAGAGCGATTAAAACAAGAAATTGAAGAAAACCCCGCATTAGATACTGGTAAAGAGGAATCCGATTCTATAGATGATGATTTATCCAATGAATATGATGATTCTGGAAATGAAAAAATTGATGCTGAAGATATAAATATTGATGAATATTTAAGCGATGATGAAATACCAAATTACAAAACACAGGCTAACAATTATTCAGCCGATGATGAAGAAAAAAACGTTCCATATGCTGCAGGAACAACTTTTCATCAATCTTTAAAAAATCAATTAAATACGTTTAGGTTAGACGAAGATGAACAAGCAATTGCAGAGTTCCTAGTAGGTAGTATTGATGATAGCGGTTACATTAGAAGAGAAATTATTGACCTGGTTGATGATTTAGCTTTTACAGCAAATGTATTTACAACAGAAGAAAAAGTAATTGCAATTTTAACAAAAGTAGTTCATAATTTAGATCCTGTCGGTGTAGGTGCAAGAGACTTAAAAGAGAGTTTAATCATTCAATTAAAAACAAAAGAAAAAAACAAGATTAGAGTTTTATCAATTGATATTTTGGATAATGCTTTTGATCATTTTGTAAAGAAACACTACAAAAGACTTCAGGAGAAATTCAATATTTCAGAAGAAGAACTGAAAGAAGTAAATACTGAAATTTCAAAATTAAACCCAAAACCTGGAAGTTCATATGCTGGTAATAATAAAATAGCAGAACAAATTGTTCCAGATTTTTCTATCAAAATTTTGGACGGTGAATTAGATTTAACATTAAATTCAAGAAATGCTCCAGAATTACATATTTCTAGAGAATATAATAATATGTTAAAAGGATACCAGGAGTCAACAGTTAAAAGTAAATCCCAGAAAGATGCAGTCTTTTTTATAAAACAAAAATTAGATGCTGCAAAATGGTTTATAGACGCTATTAGACAACGTCAGCAGACTCTCTTGGTTACAATGAATACTATTATGCATTATCAGTATGATTATTTTTTAACAGGTGATGAGCGTAGGTTAAAACCTATGATTTTAAAAGATATTGCAGATCAAATACAAATGGATATTTCTACGGTCTCTAGAGTTGCTAATAGTAAATATGTCTCTACACCTTATGGTACAAAATTGATAAAAGAATTCTTTTCTGAATCAATGAAAAATGACCAAGGAGAAGATGTTTCTACTAAAGAAATAAAGAAGATTTTAGAAACAGTTATTCATGAGGAGGATAAGAGAAAACCTTTAACAGATGAAAAGTTATCTATCATTTTGAAAGAAAAAGGGTACCCGATTGCAAGAAGGACTATTGCAAAATATCGTGAGCAATTAGATTTACCTGTTGCACGTTTACGTAAAGAAATTTAATGCGTTTTTATAAACTAATATCAACTATCCTACATCCAATTGTAATACCAACTATTGGGGTAATGTTGTATTTTTTACTTATACCCAACAACCTTTTTCAATTTCAAAAATTAACAATTATAAGTTTAGTTTTTGGTATTAGTTATTTAATTCCTTTATTAATTTTAATTCTTTTGAAAAAGACGAAAATTATTAAAAGCTATCACCCAAAAAGTATTAAAGAACGTAAACTGCCAATTGCTATAATGATAATTGTTTATTATTTATTCGGTAACTCTTTGAGCAGCATGCCTTACTTAAGAGATCTAGCTTTACTTTTTTGTGCAACTTCATTAAGCTTGTTTTTTATCTATATTCTGTTTTATTTCAAAATAAAAGCAAGTATACATTTACTGTCACTTGGTATTTCAGTTGGTTTTTTTATGGTTTTAAGTATCATTTATGCAAAATCATTTACAATTGTAATCATCTTTATTATTTTACTTGCAGGACTACTAGCAAGCGCTAGATTACACCTAAAGGCGCATACTGAAAAAGATATTTATATTGGTTTTTTTATCGGAACCTTAGCCCCTTTTTATTTGCAGTATTTTTTATAAAATATAAAAAACCAATCCAAATTTTAAAATATTAGAACTGATGTTTTCTCCATCTATTGAAGCATTACTAAGAATGGGAGTTAAGCCATAAAATAAATATGCATTAAATTCACTATAGCCAGCAGAAAAGGTTAACCCATATTGTAGTTTACGATAAGCTGATACGTTTTTATACTTGAAATCTCTAGTATCTTCTGTAAACTGAAAAACATTAGAAATATTATATAAAAACTTAATACCTGAATAAATACGCCAGAAATCATATTTTTTAGCAGTAGAAGTTCTCCATCTAATTTCTAAAGGAAACTCTAAATTATGGGATTTAAATACATTAGAAGTTATGTTTTCTGAAGAATTAAATAAGGTAGAATTATTAATTTCTGAAACTTTTAATTTATGATTAAAAAAATCAAAACCATAACCAACTCCTAAAGCTATTGAAGTAGTTCCCTTTTTATTTAAAATAAAATCTTTTAAAATACCTGTTGAAATTCCATAAGAAAAGTTACTTCTACTTATACTTTTAGGCTGTTCACCAAATTGCGCGTAAGAAATAGAAACATAGATTTGATCCTCTGCATATTTGTCACCCAATTGCAAAGAATCAATCTGTGAAAATGTAGGTATGGCAAAAAATAAGATAAAAAAGAAACAAATAATTCTATTCATATTCAAATAATTGGATATAAATATACAATATTTCAGAAGTATAAAATTTAATTTTACGGATAAAAAAAAGGGTAATTCAAAATGAATTACCCTTTTTTTTTATTCAAATTGTATAATTAATTACCCGCACCTTTAGACGCAGAATAACTAATTTTAAGAGCATTTACATCTCTTAATTTTAATCTAATATCTGTAATTGTACCAACATTAGATTCTTTATCAGCTTTAATCGAAGTTGTCATAAAAGGAACCTCAGCTTCAGACACTTTAGATCTTGCATTAATAATAAATGCAGGAACCTGATCAGCAGAAGCAATTTTATCATTTAACTGAATTTTATTAAAACCAATTCCATGTTTACTAGGATCTTTTGATTTCCCAACATAAATAGTACAAACTAAACTCTTATGCTCTAATTTTTTAACCTCAGAGGCACTTGGTAGTCTAGGTGTTTCAATTCTTAAGTCTGTCTCTCTCATAGTAGTTGTTACCATGAAGAAGAATAATAACATAAAAACGATATCTGGCAAGGCTGCTGTATTTACAGCTGGCATTCCCTTTTTCTTCTTTCTAAATTTAGACATGTATTAAATTTTTTATTAATTATGATGTTGGTTCAGCATCAGAAATAATTTGAGGATATGCAGTCTTAATATCTTCAACTTTTTTCTTTAAATCCTCATTACTTTTATTGTCCTTGTAAGTTTCTTCAAGCTCATCAAAAGAAATATCGTAACGTTTTTTACACAATCTATTTCTTAAAACAGTGTAAGCTCTAAGAAGTTCATTCTGCACTTTAATATAAGTACCATACTCTGTACCCCTATCACTTTGAACAGATATAATTGCTTTGTTTGGATGATCTGAAGAAGACTCGCTTCTTTCCCCTCCACAGTAATCACAAGGTAAGCCAGGAGTACCGTCTTCACCAGGTTTCCCTAAACCTCCACCGTTATCTATAAATTTAACAGCAGCTTCTCTAAGGTCTTTAACGTCCATACGCTCTCCTTCTACAAGAAGTTCGTTATTTCGGTTAATATTAACTTCAAAAATATTCTTCTCTTTAATTATTGGCGGAACATAATCTGCTGGCGGCTTTTCTGACAACTTCTTAGATACACCTGAATCTACATTCATGGTTGTTGTTACTAAGAAGAAAATCAATAACAAGAAAGCAATATCTGCCATAGATCCTGCATTAATTTCTGGGTTTTCTCTTCTTGCCATAGTTTATGATTTAACTAATCCTTTTAATAAATCCCAAACAAAAAACAAACTAGCTATAGCTCCTAAGATAATACTATACCATATCCCTGTACCAACCCATTGGTTAATAGAAGAACCTTCTTCTCCTCCTGGTTCTATACTTCCAGCAGTATTGTATACTGCATCACTATCAGAAAGGAAATAAGCAACAGCTAATAAAACAGCTAGTACTGCTAATCCTCCTAAAGTTTTCTTTAAATTTTCTGGGTTTCTAATTAAACTCCATAAAGAAAGTCCAATTGTAATCACTACAGTTGCAATAAATAACCAATAAGAATAATGAATTAATGGACTTACTACAGTGTTTTGTAAATTGTCTACATTATCTACTATTTCTTGCGCATCCTCCATAAAAATTCTTATGAAAAGAAAACCACCAATAATAGCTATTGCAGCAATTAAAATATTTAAAATTTTATTACTTTTCATATTGAGTATTATTTTTTATACTTTACTAATAAATCTACCAAAGAGATAGACGCGTCTTCCATACTATTTACAATACTATCGATTTTTGCAACGATATAATTATAAAAGATTTGAAGAATAATAGCTACAATAAGACCGAATACAGTCGTTAATAAGGCTATTTTAATACCACCTGCTACTACTGCTGGAGAAATATCATTTGCTACAGCAATGTCGTTAAAGGCTCCAATCATACCAATTACAGTACCCATAAAACCAAGCATTGGTGCTAATGCAATAAATAAAGAAATCCAAGAAACATTTTTCTCTAATTGACCCATTTGAACTCCACCATAAGATACAACTGCTTTTTCAGCTTCTTCCACACCTTCATCTACTCTATCTAAACCTTGATAAAAAATTGAGGCAACAGGCCCTTTTGTATTTCTACATACTTCTTTAGCAGCTTCTACACCACCTGAGCTTAATGCGTCATCTACACTTGCTAACAACTTTTTTGTATTCGTTGTTGCCATGTTTAAATAAATAATTCTTTCAATAGAAATAGCTAATCCTAAGATCAAGGCTACTAATACAATTCCCATAAATCCTGGACCACCATCAATAAAGTTTTGCTTTAAAACTTGGTGAAATGTTTGCGCTTCCGTTGCTGCTTCCTGAGCGAAAGTTGATTGAATAGCTCCAAAAAACATAAATCCTGTTACAGATAAGACATTTAGTACTTTTTTCATCTTTGTTATAATTAATTTTAATAGTTAACGGGTTAAAGATATAAATTTTCAACTTAAATAAAGAAAAAGTTAAGATACTTTCTTTTTTTCTAGAAGAATCATATCTGTTTTATTTAAGAGAGTGCCAAGTAACAAAAAATGTTATGCATAAAAAAATTTATTTTCTTCTATTTCTAATATTTTGGCAGTTTTCTTGTACAAATCTTTACTTTTAAGTAAATCTTTTAAAATTTAAGAAATTTCTCCCCTCAATGACTTTTCAAAGTAGTCCGTAAATTCTTTCAAAGATAGGTTTTCACTTAATAAGTACATTAATTTTGCAATTGCAGATTCAGTTGTAATATCTTTTCCACTAATGACTCCTATTTGTTTTAAAGTCACGCTTGTCTCATAATGGCCTTGAATTACATTTCCTCCGGAACATTGTGTAACATTAATAATCCTAATATCTTTAGATATTGCTTCTTTTAACAAGTCTAAAAACCAACTTTCGTCTGGTGCATTTCCCGATCCATAGGTTTCTAAAACCACCCCTTTTAAACCCTCTATGTTTAAAATATTATTTACAACTTTTTTGGTAATTCCAGGAAAAAGCTTCAATATTAAAACATCTGTTATTAGTTTTTTTCTAATAATTAATTCTTTTTTTTCTTTTGAGGACTTATGAATATAATGTTCACTAAAACTAAGATGAACACCACTTTCTGCCAAAGCAGGATAATTCATAGAGGCAAAAGCTTGAAATTGTTCTGCGTTAATCTTAGTTGTTCGATTAGCTCGGTATAATTTGTATTCAAAATACAGGCATACTTCAGAAATAATTGGTTGATCTTCTTTTCTTGCGCAAGCGATTTCTATGGATGTAATTAAGTTTTCTTTTGCATCTGTTCGTAAATCACCAATTGGTAATTGAGAACCTGTAAATATGATTGGTTTTTGTAAGTTTTCAATCATAAAACTAATAGCTGAAGAAGTATATGACATCGTATCTGAACCTGTCAAAATAACAAACCCATCAAAATCATTATAATTATTTTGAATAATATCAACAATATCTCTATAATATTGAGTATTCATGTTTGATGAATCGATTAAAATCTCAAAAGAAATACTTTCTATAAAACAATTTAATTGCTGTAGCTCAGGGATTTTCTCTAAAATCTGATTAAAATCAAATGCTTTTAATGCATTTGTTTTATAATCTTTAATCATTCCAATAGTTCCGCCTGTATAAACAAGTAATATGTTTGGTTTTTTTGACATTTTGACATTTTTTTAATCCAAATTAAAAATGGAATAATTTATGTTGTAAATTTATCAAACAAAAATGAAATACAATTTTAAAACAATATAAATTATGATAGGATTTTATATTTTAATAGGCGTAATCTCTTTAGTCAGTTGGTTAGTGAGCAATAAACTGAAACAAAAATTTAAAAAATATTCACAAATTCAGTTAAGAAACGGAATGAGTGGAGCAGAAATTGCAGAAAAGATGTTGGCAGATCATGGCATTTTTGATGTCAAAGTAATCTCTACTCCCGGAAGACTGACAGATCATTACAATCCTAAAGACAAAACTGTTAATTTAAGTGAATCTGTTTACAACCAACGAAATACTGCAGCTGCTGCAGTTGCTGCGCACGAAGTTGGACACGCTGTACAACACGCAAAAGCATATAGTTATTTAACGATGCGCTCTCAATTAGTACCCATTGTAAGTGTTACTTCTAAGTTTTCTCAATGGTTAGTATTTGGTGGATTGATTTTAGGTGCTGCTTCTAGTGCTGGTGGAATTGGGTTTTATATAGCGATTACGGGTTTACTCTTTATGGGGTTTGCTACTCTTTTTAGTTTTATAACGTTGCCTGTAGAATATGATGCTAGTAATAGAGCATTAGCATGGTTACAGAGCAAAAATATGGTTTCTCAGCAAGAGTTAGTGGGTGCTAAAGACGCCCTTAAATGGGCTGCAAGAACCTATTTAGTTGCTGCATTAGGTTCTTTAGCAATGTTATTATATTGGGGTTTACAAATTTTAGGAGGAAGAGACTAAGCATCGCTGATACTCTTTGTATTTTACCTATGTTTAAAAACATAAGAAAAAGCTTCGATTCTTCGAGGCTTTTTTTATTTGTTATTTTTATGGAATAGAAATCTAAACTCACTTCTTATGCATTCTTGCATTGGCAGCAATGACATGTTGCTAGCAGTCAAGTTTAACCCTGATTAACTATTTGTTTGAGCTCTTTTGAGATTACTAAAATGAAAAATATATTTCTATTGAAAGGAGCTTA
>LAQA01000032.1:13928-14714 GCA_000981625.1 Flavobacteriaceae bacterium ASP10-09a | reverse complement strand
GTATTGTTCTTATGATCTAAAACCTTACTTCTAGTCATTCAACTTTAAAACGGCCATAAATGCTTCTTGTGGAATTTCTACATTACCAACTTGACGCATTCTTTTCTTTCCTTTTTTCTGCTTTTCTAACAGTTTACGTTTACGAGAAATATCACCTCCGTAACATTTTGCTGTTACATCTTTACGCAATGCTTTTGTAGTTTCACGCGCAATAATTTTTGCTCCAATTGCTGCCTGAATAGGAATATCAAACTGTTGTCTTGGAATTAATTCTTTTAATTTTTCAACAATTTTCTTACCAATTGAATACGCATTATCTGCATGCAATAAAGCAGAAAGGGCATCTACAGGCGAACCATTTAATAAAATATCTACTCGTACCAATTTAGATTCTCTCATTCCAATTGGAGAATAATCGAAAGAGGCATAACCTTTAGAAACCGTTTTTAAACGATCGTAAAAATCGAAAACAATTTCTGCCAAAGGCATATCAAACGTTAATTCAACTCTTTCTGTTGTTAAGTAAGTTTGATTTGTAATTTCTCCACGTTTTTCGATACACAAACTCATTACTTGCCCAACGAAAGATGACTTTGTAATAATACTTGCTTTAATGTATGGTTCTTCTACTTTGTCTAACCTAGATGGGTCTGGTAAGTCTGTTGGATTGTTCAACAAAACAATCTCTGTTGGATTTTTCTTAGTATAAGCATGGTAAGAAACATTGGGAACCGTTGTAATAACAGTCATATTAAACTCACGCTCTAAACGTTCTTGTATAATTTC
>LAQA01000032.1:10722-13843 GCA_000981625.1 Flavobacteriaceae bacterium ASP10-09a | reverse complement strand
CATAGAATAACGCAACTCTTCGTAATCTTCTGTATCTACAGGATATATCCCTGCAAAAACCATTGGTTTTACATCTTCGAATCCATCAATAGTTTCTGTTGTTGGGTTTGCAGCGTCTGTAATTGTATCACCTACCTTTACCTCCTTTGCTGTTTTAATTCCTGTAACTAAATACCCTACATCACCAGTTTTTACAGATTTTTTTACAACTTGTTCTAATTTTAATGTACCAACTTCATCTGCAAAATATTCATTATTTGTTGCTAAGAATTTAATACGTTGACCTTTTTTGATTTCTCCGTTGAATACTCGGAAATACGTTTCAATACCTCTATAAGAATTATAAACTGAATCGAAAATTAAGGCTTGTAATGGTGCATCTGGATCTCCTTCAGGAGCTGGGATTCTATCAATAATTGCTGATAAAATATTTTCTACTCCGAAACCAGTTTTTCCACTTGCGTGAATTACTTCTTCCGCCTCACAACCTAATAAATCGACAATATCATCTGTTACTTCTTCTGGATTTGCAGAAGGTAAATCTACTTTATTTAGAATAGGAATAATTTCTAAATCGTTATCTAAAGCTAGATATAAGTTAGAAATTGTTTGTGCTTGTATGCTTTGGGCGGCATCTACAATTAGTAAAGCGCCTTCACAAGCTGCAATCGATCTAGAAACTTCGTAAGAGAAATCTACATGACCTGGAGTATCAATTAAATTTAAAATAAATTGTTCTCCATTATGCGTATAATCCATTTGGATAGCATGCGATTTTATGGTAATTCCGCGTTCGCGTTCTAAATCCATACTATCTAATAACTGATCTTTCTTTTCACGATCTGTTACAGTGCCTGTATATTCTAACAATCTATCTGCTAACGTACTCTTACCATGATCTATATGTGCGATTATGCAAAAGTTTCTTATGTTCTTCATACTTCGTTTTCTAACTGCTTTCAATTGACAAAGATATGTTATTTACAAACCTTGTCAAATAAAAAAAGGACAATGAAACATATTATTATGAATCTATTATTTATAATATTTACTTTAAATTCTATCATTTAAAATTATTGCTTTTTATTCTCTGTACTGAAATAATAAATATAAATCTGAAATTGCGCTAATTTTGCTATTGTGAACAAAATAAATTAGTATATTTCTTGAATTCTTGTGTCTGTAAAATAAAAGAGGATACTTTAAATATTTAAAACCTAGCTAATGTTTAGAACCAAACAAGATTTTATCGAAAAAATACATTTACTTATTTCTGTATGTATTGTTATACCTGTTGCTGTTTTCTATGGATTTAACCCTGATTATCAATTCGATATTCAACTTCAAACAATAGATGAACACAACTTCTTTAAGGCAATTATGGGGATTTATTTGGGATTCTCTTTCCTTTGGATATTAGGCATCTTTAAATATCAATATTTAAAAATGGCTATTGTTACCAATATCATTTTTATGATTGGTTTAGGTCTTGGAAGAGTTTTAAGTTTCTTTTTAGACGGAACTCCAACTTTTGCAAATCAATTTGGCACTTTCGCAGAACTTTTTTTAGGATGCTACGGAATTTGGGTTCTGACAAATAAAAACACTAGTTTTGCAAAAAAATAAATTACTTTGGTAAAAATAGGCAACATAGAACTTCCAGATTTCCCACTTTTATTAGCACCTATGGAAGATGTTTCAGATCCTCCATTTAGAGCTTTATGCAAAGAAAATGGTGCTGATGTGGTCTATACAGAATTTATTTCTTCTGAAGGATTGATTCGAGATGCTGCAAAAAGCTTAATGAAACTGGATATTTATGAAAAAGAACGTCCAGTAGGAATTCAGATTTTTGGTGCTAATTTAGAATCCATGTTAAAAACTGTGGAGATTGTAGAAAGATCGAATCCAGATATTATTGATATTAATTTTGGTTGCCCTGTAAAAAAAGTAGTTTCTAAAGGTGCTGGAGCAGGAATTTTAAAAGATATTGATTTGATGGTTTCTCTTACAGAAGCAATGGTTAAACATACAAATTTACCGATTACCGTAAAAACACGTTTAGGATGGGATCATGATTCTATAAGAATCGTTGAAGTTGCAGAACGCTTGCAAGATGTAGGTTGTGCTGCGATTTCTATTCATGGAAGAACGCGTGCACAAATGTATAAAGGTGATGCTGACTGGAAACCTATAGCTGAAGTAAAAAACAATCAAAGGATGCATATCCCTGTTTTTGGAAATGGAGATATTACATCACCAGAAAGAGCGATGGAAATGCGTGATAAATTTGGCTTAGATGGAGCAATGATTGGAAGAGCTTCTATTGGTTATCCTTGGTTTTTTAAGGAAGTAAAACACTTTTTTAAAACTGGTGAACATTTATCAAAACCTACTATTGCTGAACGTACAGAAATGGCAAGAAGACATTTGCAAATGGCAATTGATTGGAAAGGCCCTGTTTTAGGCGTTTTTGAAACTAGAAGACATTATACAAATTACTTTAAAGGAATTCCACATTTTAAAGAATATAGAATGAAGATGGTGACTTCTGATGATGCAAAAGATGTTTTTGCTGCTTTTGATGAAGTTGAAGCTAAGTTTGGTAATAAATTAATTCCTGATTTCCTGTAATTTACTTTACAACTAGGGTACTAATAATTGTATCTATTTCTCTTTGCTTTAAAATTGGTAAATCTATTGGAAAAACTTTTCTTAAGAATAGATACTTATCTCCCTCTAAATCATAGAAATAAACTACTCTCTTAAACCTAACTTTATTAATAGAATGAAAAAAAACTATTTTATAATAAGAGCCTATTGAATCTTTCCCTTCTGATTTTAATATTGTAGACAATTCTCTATAACCAAGTCTAAAGTTATTCTTTACTCTGATTCTAAATCTCTCTGCAATTTTTTTAACCTTCTTATTTGTCTTTATTATGGATAAACATAAATTTGTATCAGATTCAACTTTATTGTTTTTAAAGGGAGAATGCAAAACTCCTTCTCCGGCAGTTGGCTCCAAGTAACTTCTCCAATTGTAAGGAAATGTTACTGAAAAATCTTTAGTTTCAAATATATAATGATTTTCTTTTTCTGTAATTAAAGCTTTTATATT
>LAQA01000032.1:3264-10521 GCA_000981625.1 Flavobacteriaceae bacterium ASP10-09a | reverse complement strand
CCAAGTTTTCAGTAATCATAAACAATCCAAATTGTTTTTGTAGAAAGACTAAAAGAACTCCAATAGATAAACCTATCAGCATCCCAAAAAAGGTAAGTAAGAACCCTTGTAGTTCAAATATCTTTTTAATATCTTTTACACTTGCTCCTAAACTAAATAAAGTCTTTAGGTTGTCCTTTTTATCAATAATCATCATAATAATTGCACCTATTACATTAAACAATGCAATAATGACAATCAGTGTAAAAATAAGGTAAGAAACAAAGTTTTCGGTATTTATCACCTTATAAAAGACTTCGTTTAATTGTTCTTTGGTTTGTACTCTGAAATCGTTTCCTAATTCTTCTTGAAGCTTCTCAGCAACAGTATCCGCATTTTTTGCAGTTATCAATTTTAGCTCAAAAGCTGTAACTTGATTGTCTTTAAACCTTAACAATTCTTTAGCCTGAGGTAATGTTACAAAGATAAATTTGCTTTCAAATTCTTCTGTTCCTGTATACAAACCAACAACTTGAACATATGTTTTGTAAAATGCATTATTCGGATTAATGAAGCCTGTGCCTGGTTTTGGAACCATAATCTGTAATGGTTCTCCAAAACTTCTAACTCCTAAAGATAATTTATAAGCAATTGAACTGCCAATTACAGCTGTATTCACAAAGGTTGTATCTAACCAATTACCTTGACTTAAAGTACCATCTATTTGCGTAATCTTTGTGTAATTATCCTCAACTCCTTTTATAAAAGCAATTTCACTTTTATCATTATATTCTAAAAAAACACGCTCTTCAATTACTTTAGAACTAGCTGCTATAGATTTATTATTATTTAAAGTTTGCTGAATATCATCTGTAATTAAAAATGATTTTCCTTTTACAGAAGTTATTTTAATATCAGGATCAGAAACATCTAATAAAGTATAGCTAAAGGTGCGCAGCCCAGAAAAGCCAGAAAGGATAATAAACAACGCTAAAGAACCAACTATAACACCAAATGAAGCAATTATTGTAATAATATTTATGGCATTATTACCTGTCTTTGTAAATAAATATCTTTTGGCTATGTGTAGAGAAAAATTCAAATGAGTTGCTTGAATTTATCGTTTTGTACGTCTTGGTAAAACTTCAGGATTTTTAATTGGATTTTGATCTTCACCCTTTAAGGATTTATCAATTTCTTCTATATAATCTAACGTATCATCACCAAAAAACAATAATTCTGGCATTCTACGTAATTGATTTTTCGTTCTTTTTGCCATTTCATGACGAATTAAAACAGTGTTAGACTGCACACCTTTAATTAACTCATCTCTATTTACTGATGGAAAAATACTTAAATATACTTTTGCAACTCCCAAATCTGAAGTTACATGAACTTTAGAAACAGAAATAATAATTCCTTTCATTCCATCTTGAGCTGCTTTTTGCAACACATCTACCAAATCTTTTTGCAAGACTCCTGCAATTTTTCTTTGTCTGTTTGTTTCTTCCATGCTACAAATTTACGACATTTTTATAGAGTGTAAATTTTATTTTTTATCCTATATATAATCACTACAAGTCTGTTTTTGCATTTAAAATGCTTGTCACATTTTTAGTGTAGTAAATTTCAATTAATGCTTTTATATAAAAAAGTAACTTTTTTGTTTTTGAAGAAAAGTTTTAAAATAAAAAACCTCAAAATAGAAAACTATTTTGAGATTTTTTTAATAATATAAAGATTAATGTTAATCTGCTAAAATAATAGCTTTATTTTCATTTAATTCTAGAGTTCCTGAAGTTATTGCTAATGTTAAAATTTTATCATCATCAATATGTGCTTGTAAATGCCCACTTATCTTATCCATTTCTAAATGTTCTTGTGTATGAATATGAATCTTAACAGTACCTTCTCTTAAAATAGAAACTACTGGCGCGTGATTATTCAACATTTGAAATTCTCCATTAATACCAGGAACTGAAAACGAATCCACTTCTGATGAAAATAAAATTGCTTCTGGTGTTACTATTTCTAAAAACATATTTATTTAATTTTTAGTCTTTCGCATCTTGTTTTTTGCTAATTTTTCATAACCAAAAACTCGAAAACTCGAAACTTAGTTTATGCTTCAGCTAACATTTTCTCTCCAGAATCAATTGCATCTTGAATTGAACCTCTTAAGTTAAATGCTGCTTCAGGATATTTATCTAATTCACCATCCATAATCATGTTAAACCCTTTAATAGTATCTTTAATATCTACTAAAACTCCAGGTATACCTGTAAACTGTTCAGCAACATGGAAAGGTTGAGATAAGAAACGTTGAACACGTCTTGCTCTATGAACAACTAGTTTATCTTCTTCAGATAATTCTTCCATCCCTAAAATTGCAATAATATCTTGCAATTCTTTATAACGTTGTAAAATTTCTTTTACAGCTGTTGCGGTATTGTAATGCTCATCACCTAGAATTTGAGCTGATAAAATTCTTGAAGTAGAATCTAAAGGATCTACTGCAGGATATATTCCTAACTCTGCAATTTTACGTGACAATACTGTTGTAGCGTCTAAGTGAGCAAATGTAGTTGCTGGCGCAGGATCTGTTAAATCATCTGCAGGCACATAAACGGCTTGTACAGATGTAATAGAACCCTTCTTAGTTGATGTAATACGTTCTTGCATTGCACCCATTTCTGTTGCTAATGTTGGTTGGTATCCTACTGCAGAAGGCATACGGCCTAATAAAGCAGAAACTTCAGAACCAGCTTGTGTAAATCTAAAAATATTATCGACAAAGAAAAGTACATCTTTCCCTTGAGCCTCTCCAGCTCCATCTCTAAAATATTCAGCAATTGTTAAACCAGATAATGCAACACGTGCACGTGCTCCAGGTGGCTCATTCATTTGTCCAAAGACAAAAGTAGCTTTAGATTCTCTCATTCCAGGTTTATCAACTTTAGATAAATCCCATCCTCCTTCTTCCATCGAATGCATAAAATCATCACCATATTTGATAATTCCAGACTCTAACATTTCACGAAGTAAATCATTACCCTCACGAGTTCTTTCTCCAACACCTGCAAAAACTGATAATCCACCATGTCCTTTTGCAATGTTATTAATTAGCTCTTGAATTAATACAGTTTTACCTACTCCTGCTCCTCCAAATAATCCAATTTTCCCACCTTTTGCATAAGGTTCGATTAAATCGATTACTTTAATTCCTGTAAATAAAACTTCTGTAGAAACAGATAAATCTTCAAACTTAGGTGCAGAGCGGTGAATAGACAATCCGTCTTTACCAACTTTACTTAAATTACCTAAACCATCAATTGCATCACCGGTTACATTAAATAAACGACCATAAATATCGTTTCCAATTGGCATTTGAATAGGATTTCCTGTAGCTACAACTTCAGCACCTCTACTTAAACCATCAGTTGCATCCATAGAAATGGTTCTAACGGTATCTTCTCCAATATGTTGTTGTACTTCTAAGACTAAAATAGAGCCATCAGCTTTTTTAATTTCTAATGAATCATAAATTTTAGGAAGTTCGTTGTTTTCTGTATTGAATTCAACATCAATAACTGGCCCAATTATTTGAGAAACTTTACCTGTTGTTCTAGACATTTTATACCTAATTAAATTATTATTTTTTTATAAGGGATTTACCCTCTCAATTTCAAGGGGCAAAGGTACTTTTTTTTGTTTGAATTTAAAAAAGTTTTTTAACTAAAAAAAGTCTCATCAGATTGATGAGACTTTTAAGTTATTATGTAATCGAAGTATTAGTTAGTTACCTTAACTTCTACTCTTCTATTTTTCTTTCTACCAGCTCTATTCATATTTGTATCAACTGGACTATCTTCACCAAAACCTTTAGCAGTTAATCTTGAAGCAGCAATTCCGTTTTTTACTAAATAATCTCTAACAGCATTTGCTCTTTCATCAGATAACTTTAAATTATTTGAAGCACTTCCAATAGTATCTGTAAATCCTTTGATTGCGAATTCAGCTGAAGGAAATTGATTCATGATAGCTAACATACCATCTAATTCTTTAGCAGTATTTGATTTAAAACTAGATCTACCTGTATTAAAAAGAATAGAATTAGCAAAAGCATTCATTCCCATTTGCGCTTCATTTGAGATAACTTCAGGACAACCTCCTTCTGAAGCAATACCTGCAACTGACGGACATTTGTCATCTTTATCTAAAATACTATCACCATCAGTATCTGGCCAAGGACAACCTGCGTTAGCAGCTGGTCCAGCTACAGAAGCACATTTATCATCTTTATCAACTAAACCATCACCATCAGTATCTGGGCAACCTTTATTAGCTTTAGTTCCTTTAGAATTAGGACACATGTCATCTTTATCAGCAATTCCATCGCCATCAGCATCAGGACAACCGTTCATTGCTGCTAAACCTGCAACATTTGGACAAGCATCGTCAGAATCTTTGATTC
Organism: Flavobacteriaceae bacterium ASP10-09a; assembly: GCA_000981625.1. Lineage (GTDB taxonomy): Bacteria > Bacteroidota > Bacteroidia > Flavobacteriales > Flavobacteriaceae > Polaribacter. Next base: position 6,068 of record LAQA01000032.1, on the reverse strand, counting down.
CATCACCATCAGCGTCAGGACAACCATTAAATTCTACTAAACCTGCAACCTCTGGACAAGCATCTTTTTTATCATATACGCCATCTCCGTCTGTGTCTTTTCCTCCAAATTTAACTACTAAACTTAAAGAAGATTGGTAATGAGATCTAACTTTGTCAGAAAAACCTTTTTTAGTTCCAGACTGGAAGCTTAAACCTAAATTATCATTAAACCAAGTGTTAAAACCAACACCTACATTAAGCATTCCTTCTGAGTTAGAATCAGCTGAAACATAATCTCCACCTAAATAAACATAAGGATCAAACCATGAAGTTTCTCCTACTAAGTTATTTAAATCATATTTTACGTTTGCACCTAATGAATAATAAAGAAAATCTGCATCATCTTCAGCAGTAACAAAAGTAATCTTGTTTAAAGAACCTGCAAATTGTAAAGAAAAACCTTTCTCTAAATACTTTTCAGCAGTAAATCTAGAAATAGATGGTAAAAAATTCCAATCTTTATTACCAGCCAAATCTTTTATTTGATCAGAAAAGCCATCTCCATTGTAAAAATCTACAACATTAACACCGAATCCTACTACCCAAGGATTATTTTCATCTTGTGCGTTTACGTTGCTAACAGCTACTAACGTAAACAAAGCTATCACAGCCATTTTTAATTGTTTCATTATCAAGTTTTTTAAATTAAAAGTTCATTATTATAAAACGCAAAAGTAAGTTGTTAAAACTTATCTGCAAAGACAAACTTACAAAAAATTACCTAATTTGCAAGTTTTTTCAATATTTCTAAATGATATTTAAATGTTTCCCAACCTTGATAAAAGCTAGGACTGCTTTATCTATATGCTCTTTTTCGTGAGCTGCAGACAACTGAACCCTAATTCGTGCTTTCTCTTTCGGAACTACTGGAAAAAAGAAACCTACAACATAAATACCTTCTTCTAGTAATTTATTAGCCATTGTTTGAGACAATTTAGCGTCGTATAACATTACCGGAACTATAGCAGCATCCGCACCAACTAAATCAAAACCAGCTTTTTCCATTTCTGTTCTAAAATAATTAGTATTCCATTCTAGTTTATCTCTTAATGTTGTATCATCAGAAATTAAATCAAATACTTTTAATGAAGCTCCTACAATTGCTGGCGCTAGTGAGTTTGAAAACAAATAAGGTCTTGAACGTTGACGTAAAATTTCTATAATTTCTTTTTTTCCAGTTGTGTATCCACCCATTGCGCCACCTAAAGCTTTACCCAATGTACCTGTAACAATATCAACTCTGTTCATTACGTTTTTCAATTCAACAGTTCCACGTCCTGTTTTACCAATAAAACCAGTTGCATGACATTCATCAACCATGACTAAAGCATCATATTTATCTGCTAAATCACAAATTTCATCTAGTTTTGCCACTATTCCATCCATAGAAAAAACACCATCTGTAACAATAAGTTTAAATCTATGACCATGTTTATTCGCCTCAATTAGCTGCTCTTCTAAAGAAGCCATGTCATTATTATTATACCTATAACGGCCAGCTTTACATAAACGAACGCCATCTATTACAGAGGCGTGATTTAAACTATCAGAAATAATAGCATCTTCTTTTGTTAGTAAAGGCTCAAAAACCCCACCATTTGCATCAAAACAAGCAGCATATAAAATTGTGTCTTCTGTGGTATAAAATTCTGCAATCTTGTCTTCTAATTGTTTATGAATATCTTGAGTACCACAAATAAAGCGCACTGAAGACATTCCGAATCCATGAGAGTCTAGTGTGTCTTTTGCTGCCTTAATTACCTCTGGGTGATTGGATAATCCTAGATAATTATTAGAACAAAAGTTAAGTACTTCTTGTCCTGTGGAAATCTTTATGAGTGCATCTTGGGTAGATGTGATAATTCTTTCCGATTTATATAAACCTGCGTCTTTTATTTCTTGAAGCTCTTTTGCTAAAGTATCTTTAATTTTACCGTACATTTTTTATTAATTTAACGAACACAAAGTTACAAAGTTTATTTTTTTTGGCTATACTTCAACGACATCAATTTTATCATTAATATATATGAGTATTTTCTTATCGACTTTAAAATTCATCGATTTTAAAACTCTCTCGTATTTTAATAACTGCTGATGATGTTCTGCTGAAGGATTTCCTGTCTTGTAATCCATAATTACAACTTCATTTTTATTAGTAAAAACCAATCGATCTGGAATAATAACTTGATTATCTACATCTACAATTTCTCTCTCATTATATATAATGACTTCTTCTGAAAAATAGTTTTCTATTTTAGGATGATTTACGACAGATATAATAGTATTATTTATTACTAATAATTGATTTTCATCTATAATTCCTTTTTGGTGGTATTGCGCTGTAACTTTATTTACATCTTTTTTGGTGAAAATTTTAGCTAAAATCTCATGAAACAAATTTCCAAAACTGATTGCTTCTCCCTGATTTGTATCCCATAATTTTGAAGCACTTGCCAGTAAAACAACATTGTGTTCTTGCCAAGGAGTAGAAATAAATTTCTGATGAATTTCAGCAACAGAAATTTGTGATTCTTTCATACTTACTCTAATTTCTGAGCCAAAAGAATATTCTAAAACATCCTCTTCCCAAAGATTTTTTTGAATTAAATAATTAATAAAAATACCCGAATAAAAATTTCTATTTTCTTCTCCTTTTGATGAAATCTTCTTTTCTGTAATAACATGTAATTGTTCAACTGATCTTGTTAAAGCTACATATAGCAAATTAAAATTATCTAACTCTAGCTCTTCTCTTTGTTGGTT
>LAQA01000032.1:2174-3159 GCA_000981625.1 Flavobacteriaceae bacterium ASP10-09a | reverse complement strand
CTACAGGAAATTCTAATCCTTTAGATTTATGTATTGTCATAATTTGAACTGCATTCGCACTTTCTGGAGCGACAATACTTAGTTTTTCTTTTTTGAGTTCCCAAAACTCTAAGAAATCTGCGACATCTGTAGATTTTCGCTGCTGCTCTAAAACAATATCTAAGAAAAATTGTACATAAGCATCCGAAGAATTTACTAAATGAAAACCTCTAATAATTTCCTCGATTTTTTCGTAAAATGGATATTGATGAAAAGTGGAAATTTCAAAAGAAACTCCATATTTTTTTAAAGAATCTAAAATGGTTTGAGTATCTGCTTTTGCAAACTCTTTAAAAAAGAAATGTTTTGACTTTTTAACCTTTAAATGAAAATGTAAAAAATACAACATATCAAAACGCGTCTCTTCATCATTAGGATTTTGTAAAACCTTTAAAACATCAATAATAAAAGAAACTTTAGGACTATTTTGTATTAATAATGTTTCAGAAGAAATAATATTAACTCCGTTTTCTGACAAGTAATTTGCCACTGCAACTCCGTCTTTTTTTGTACGTGTTAAAACACAAATTTCATTTAAAGAAAAACCATCCTTTAACTGCATGATTTTCTCATAAACTTTCTTTGGGTATTTTAGTTTCTCTATATTTTTATCTTCTTCTTTTTCAAGAAAATTTAATGTGACATATCCTCCCTTTTTAGCATTTTCAACCTGTTTATTTCCTTCGAAAAAAAGATTTTTATACGATTCATTTTGAAGAAAATTTGATGTGTGTTGAAAAAAAGAATTATTAAAATTGATGACTTCTGAATAACTTCTAAAATTGGTTTCTAAATTCTTAATTTCTTTTGCTACGTGAAAAGGATTTTTTGCGCGCGAGCCTAACTCGATAAACTGTTCTGCTTTGCCTCCTCTCCATCTATAAATGGCTTGTTTTCCATCTCCAACCAACAATAAATTACTGTTTTCTTGCGCCAATGCATTATC
>LAQA01000032.1:0-2076 GCA_000981625.1 Flavobacteriaceae bacterium ASP10-09a | reverse complement strand
TGTTCTTTAATATTATCTGAAATAAGTTGATTAAACTCTGCATTTAATCGGATATTATTTTCTTCTTTTATCTGCTCTAACTCTATATTGATATTGTTTAAAACCGCTAAAGGAATGATGTTTTTTAGTGCCAATTTATTCATCAAAAACTGACTATAAATTCCTTTCGACTTATTAAATAAATTGATGATTTCTGGAACAATACTTTCTATACTTTGTACTACTGAATCTGAAGTAGATTTTGAGTAATATTGATGATTATCAATTGCCTTTTGAACGGTTTCACTTCTTGATAAATACGTAAAATTAAATGCTTTCTCGTTGACATCTGCAAAGAACTTTGGTATGGTTGCGCGCATAAAATCTTTATGCTCTAAATCATGACTTGCAATTAACCCCAGACAATCTTCGCCAACTTTTTTAAAGGCAACTTTTAATTCCTTTTGATGCGCGTACAATTTCGTCTTTAATTTTGTAAAATCCTCTAATTGCTTATCCGCAAGTACTCTAAAATGTTTAATATCATCTTCATTTAGAAGTACTTTTGCAAACTCGTTTAAATCTCTAGAAATATCCCAAGACTTATCATCATCTGCTTTATCTAGAGAATAATCGATCAAAAGTTTTGTGAGTTTTTTATCGGTTCCTATTTTAGAAATCAAAATATCTACAGCTTCATTTAAAAGAGAAACGGCATCCATTTCAACTTCAAAACTTAGAGGCAAACCTAAATCGTAAGCAAAACTTTTAATGATTTTATGAGTAAAACTGTCAATAGTAGTTATTGAAAAGGCCGAATAATTTTGCAATATTGCATCCAAAATCTTTTTACTTCTAAGCTGAATTGTTGGTTTATCAACTTCAATTTCATTTATAATAATATTGAATAAATCATTTTCTTTACCATCAGCAAAGTCTTCTAGATTAGACAATACACGTTCTTTCATTTCTCCAGCAGCTTTGTTGGTAAACGTAATTGCCAAAATTTTCTGAAAAGAAAAAATGTCGTCAGAATTTAATAAAACTTTTAAGTATTCTTTGACAAGTGTAAATGTTTTCCCACTTCCAGCTGAAGCATTGTAAACTTGAAAGGTTGATGGTTGTTGCACAGAATTATTTTTTATGCAAAATACAAAATATAGCGATTGCTATCCTCTAAATAAAAAGAAATCATCCTTTATAGATTCTATTTTAGAATGATCATTAGTAATAATATAATCAATTGCTTTATCGGTAAAGTTCTTTCCTTTATCTGTTAAAGAAATAACACTATCGTCGATGATTATCATGTTGTTTTTTAAAGCCAAATCTAGTACAGATTTTGATTTTACACGTCGCCAATTAATGTGTTCATTTAAGTGATTTATATGACGTTCACTTATTTCTTTATGATTATTTAAATGTAATAAAAAAGTTAATAATGAGACTTCTATTTGCTGTTGTTTATTTCTGTATAACACAGAAATTAAACCTCTTTTTGGAGCAAATAAATACACCATTAAGAATACAATTCCTAAAATTGTAGTCATAGAACCAGAAATAGAAGCATCTAACCAGTGCGCTAACCAATAACCCGCAATCGCTGAAAAAACACCGAATAGAACTGATAAGCCTAACATTCTCTTTAAATTATCGGTTAATAAATATGCTGTTGCTGCTGGCGCAATCATTAAGGCAACAACCAAAATTGCTCCGACTGCATCAAAAGAACCCACAATAGTTATTGAAGCAACACTCATTAATCCGTAATGAATCATGATTGGCGAAAAACCTAAAGCAGTTGCCAAACCTGCATCAAAGGTGCTAATTTTTAATTCCTTAAAAAAAGCAAATAATAAACCAATGGTTATTAATAAAATAGTTCCTATGATCCAGAGAGATTTTGGTCCTAAATCTAATCCATCAACTAAAAACCGATCAAAAGGTGCAAAAGCTAGTTCTCCTAATAAAATGGCATCTGTATCTAAATGCACATCATTGGCATTTTTTGCAATCATAATAACACCAATACTAAAGAGCACTGGAAAAACCAAACCAATTGCAGTATCTTCTTTCACTAATTTTGTTTTCTGAATA
>LAQA01000031.1:3389-23575 GCA_000981625.1 Flavobacteriaceae bacterium ASP10-09a | reverse complement strand
GGCGCCTCCTCGCGAGTGGTCGGCTGCCATTGGTCTTGTTTGCGGTGGCGGCGAGGTGCGCGGCGAGCACCGCGAGCATGCCGCAGCGCGGATCCGCGCTGCCGCGATCCGGAAAGCGAAACTTGCGATTTGGTCCACGCGGCCGCCGGAGCTAGGAACGCAACGCGGGCATGTCGCGCGCCGGCATGTCGCACGGGCATTCTGCCAGTTGAACAAATTCCTTTTTTACCCATTCAGTTTTTTAAGACAAGACAAGTTCTTTCGTCAGTAGAAGAAGTTGATGAAATTTTTACAAGTTCCGGGACAACAGGAAATATTACAAGTAAACATTTTGTAACCGATATTAACCTTTATAAAGAAAGCTATTCAAAAGGATTTGCTCACTTTTATGGAAATATTGAAACGTATGTTGTCTTAGCATTATTGCCAAATTATTTGGAGAGAAATGGTTCTTCCTTGGTTTTTATGGTGGATGATTTAATCACGAAATCTAAAAATTCTGAAAGTGGATTTTATTTAAATAATATTGATGAATTAGCAAAAAAGCTGATTTACCTTGAAGAAAAGGGGCAAAAAACATTGTTGATAGGTGTTTCTTTTGCTTTATTAGATTTAATTGAAAAACACCAATTCAACCTTAAAAACACTTTAGTGATGGAAACTGGTGGGATGAAAGGAAGAAGAAAAGAATTGATTCGAAAAGAATTACATCAATTATTACAAGAGGGTTTTGGAGTTGATGAAATTCATTCAGAATATGGAATGACAGAACTCTTAAGTCAAGCATATTCTAAAGGAAATGGTTTTTTTAAAACACCACCTTGGATGACAGTTTTAGCAAGAGATACTGAAGATGCATTAACCATTTTACCAAAAGGAAAAGCAGGAGGAATCAATGTAATTGACTTGGCAAACTATAATTCTTGTTCATTTATCGCCACTCAAGATTTAGGGAAAGTACATAAAAATGAAACCTTTGAAATTATTGGCCGTTTTGATAATTCAGATATTAGAGGGTGTAATCTAATGGTGTTGTAGAATAAGAACTTATCGATAAAAATCATACACAAAATTCTTAACGATTTTACTTTGTAATTTACCGAAAACTTCATCGACTATAATTAAAAGTTAAAACGATGAAAAATGGGATTACTCTTTTATTATTCTTAATTTCTATCACTTTTTTTGCGCTAAATTACAATAACAAAAAAGGATTTATTGCAAACGGTTATGATGTCGTTTCTTATTTTGACCAGAAAGTAGAAAAAGGGAATAAAGAATTTATTGCAGAATTTGATAGTGTAAAATTCAAGTTTTCTTCAAAAACAAAACTTAGTGCTTTTTAAAGCAAACTCTAAAAAGTACACGTCACAATATGGTGGTTATTGCGTATATGCTAGTGAGGTAAAAGGGAGAAAAGTAGATATAAACCCTAAAAATTTCGAAATTAGAGATCGTAAACTTTATTTATTTTACAATGCTTTGGGAACAAATACTTTTGATTTATGGAAAAAAGAAGGAGCAGATTAGTTGCGAAAACAAGCAGATAAAAACTGATAAAATATTGACATTGCAAGTTTACGAGGCAATCTCTTATTTATAAGAAAATTAATTAAGAGATTACTTCGTTATACTTCTTCGTAAAAATATTTTTTTACTTATTCAACATTTAGTAAATAATATGTTTTTTTACCTCTTTGTAATAATACATATTTATTAGCAATTAAATCTTCTGCTGTAATCATAAAATCTTCTTTTACTTTTACTTTATTTACAGAAATAGCATTTTCTTTTAAAGCTCTTCTTGCATCTCCATTAGAACTTAAAAAGTTTGTTTTCGCAGATAATGCACCAATCATATCTAATCCTTCAGAAAAATCAGTAGCTGTAATTGTTGCCTGAGGAACTCCATCAAACACATCTAAAAATGTTTGTTCATCTAAAGATTTTAAATCTTCAGAAGTAGATTTCCCAAATAAAATATTAGAGGCGGCAATTGCTTTTTCATATTCTTCTTTTCCATGAACTAATACAGTAACTTCTTCTCCTAAACGTTTTTGTAAAACGCGTAAGTGAGGTGTTTCTTTATGTTCTTCAATTAAAGAATTGATTGTTTCTTGGTCTAAAAACGTAAAGATTTTTATGTATTTTTCTGCATCATCATCAGAAGTATTTAACCAATATTGATAAAATTTATAAGCTGAGGTTCTTTTAGCATCTAACCAAACATTTCCTCCTTCAGACTTTCCGAATTTAGAACCATCAGATTTTGTAATTAAAGGGCATGTAATCGCATATCCTTTTCCGCCACCAATTCTTCTAATTAATTCTGTTCCTGTAGTAATATTTCCCCATTGATCAGAGCCACCCATTTGAATCGTTGTTGCATTTTCTCTAAATAAATGCAGAAAATCATAGCCTTGTACCATTTGATAAGTAAATTCTGTAAATGACATTCCGTCTTTAGATTCGGCACTAATTCTGTTTTTAACAGAATCTTTTGCCATCATATAATTTACAGTAATATGTTTGCCTACATCTCTAATAAATTCTAAGAATGAAATATCTTTCATCCAATCGTAATTATTTACTAGAATTGCTGCATTTTTTTCATCAGAAGTAAAATCTAAAAAATGACCTAATTGTGCTTTTACACATTCTTGATTATGACGTAATGTTTTTTCGTCTAATAAATTACGTTCAGCAGATTTCCCAGAAGGATCACCAATCATACCAGTCGCACCTCCAACCAAAGCAATAGGCCTATGACCACATCTTTGATAATGTGCTAATAACATAATCGGCACTAAGTTTCCAATATGTAAAGAATCTGCTGTTGGGTCAAAACCAACATAGGCACTTCTCATTTCTTCTAATAAATGCTCTTCTGTTCCTGGCATGCTGTCGTGCAACATTCCTCTCCATTGTAACTCTTCAATAAAATTATTCATTATAAATCTTAATTAATTCAATTTTAAAATTGGTATGTCAAACTAACTTGTGGAAGTTTTATGCTCTAATCGTTTAAATTATCCATTTCGATAAACTTAATCTAACATCGTTAAACAAGTTTAAATAACTGTATTTTAACGAAGCAAAGATAAACTTATCGATGAAAAAATCATAAATTAGCTGTATGATTTTAGTTACTGGAGGTACAGGTTTGGTGGGTTCTCATTTATTGTATCATTTATGTTTGCAAAATGACGTAATAAGAGCTATTTACAGAACACAATCGTCTTTAGAAAATGTAAAAAGAGTCTTTTCTTTTTATACTGATGATGAAACTTTATTTTCAAAAATAGAATGGTTTCAAGCTGATATTACAGATGTTCCTTCAATGATTCCTGCTTTTTCTGATGTAAAACAGGTATATCACTGTGCTGCATTTATTTCTTTTGATTCTAAAGATTATATAAAAATGCGAAAAGTGAATATTCATGGAACTGCAATTATAGTAAATCTTTGTATTGATGCAAAAGTGGATAAATTATGTTTTGTAAGTTCTATCGCTTCTGTTGGGGAGTCTTTAAAAAGAAACATTATTACAGAAGAAAATGAATGGAATAAGGAGTTAGATAATAGTGGTTATTCTATTACTAAATATGGTGCAGAAATAGAGGTTTGGAGAGCAAGTCAAGAAGGAGTTGATGTAGTTATTGTAAATCCTGGAGTTATTTTAGGAAGTGGCTTTTGGAGCTCTGGTTCTGGTAAATTATTCAGTCAAGTTTATAAAGGGTTGCGATTTTACACGGAAGGAATTACAGGATTTGTGTCTGTACAAGATGTTGTAAAACCGATGATTTTATTAATGAATTCTTCGGTAAAAAACGAACGTTTTATTTTAGTGTCAGAAAACAAATCATTTAAAGAAATCTTTTTTCTAATTGCCGATTCTTTTGGTAAAAAACGACCATCAAAAAAAATTAAACCTTGGCAAACGAATCTCTTTTGGAGGTTTGCTTGGGGTTTTTCAAAAATCAGTGGGAAACAACCTTTGTTGAGTAAATATTCTGCAAAATCAGCACACTCTATATCTAGATATTCTTCAGAAAAAACACAAAAAACATTAAATTTTGAGTTTCAAAATATTGGAGAATCAATTAAAAATATTTCTAAAAACTACCTTAAAGACTAGGTCTTTTTTTTAAACCTATTCCCTTTATAGGTATCATTTTTTCGAGCTTCTTTTTATCCCTTACTCTAATCTTTTTAAGAGAATCAATCCCTATAGGATTTTTTTTGTTTTTTATTTCTTCATAAAAAGCTTTTTGTTTTTCTAAACGAACTTTAGCATTTTCAAAAATTTCTTGATATACATCTATTTTAGACATATAATATAAGTTACTTGTCTGAAAACGAGTGCTATCAATTTCAAACTGATCATACACTAAAGACATGTACTCAATTTTTCTTTCAAAATTCTTATTTTTAACATGTTTAGCAGAAGAAGCAATCATCATTTCTTGGATTAGAATACTCATCGTATCTCTAGGTATTAAGTCTTCTGGTTCTTCAAGAATGGTATTACTAGTGCAAGAACCTAAGAAAATAAAAATAAGTAAGTAGCTTATATTTTTCATGTTAGCGATTAAATGTAATTCTTTTTCCTTTAATTTCATCATTGAAATTGCCGTTTTTATAGATCAAATTACCATTTACAAATGTATGTGTTATGGATGATGAAAAGGTAGTTCCTTCAAAAGGAGACCAGCCACATTTGTATAAAATATTGTCTTTAGAAACCGTTTGAGGTTTGTTGGTGTCAATTAAAACTAAATCAGCAAAATAGCCTTCTTTTATAAAACCACGTTTTTCTATTTGAAATAATATTGCAGGATTATGGCTCATCTTTTCAACAGCTTTTTCAATTGAAATTACACCTTCTTTTACTTTTTCTAAAATAGCAGGTATTGCATGTTGTACTAAAGGGCCGCCACTTGGCGCTTTTGTATATACATTGTTTTTTTCTTCTAAAGTATGGGGTGCATGGTCTGTTGCTAAAACATCAATTCTATCATCTAACAAAGCTTCCCATAAACCTTGTCTGTCAGCTTCCGTTTTTACGGCAGGATTCCATTTAATATGTGTTCCTTTTTCTGCATAATCTTTATCAGAAAACCACAAATGATGAATACAAACCTCCGCGGTAATTTGTTTTTCTTTTAAAGGAATATCGTTTCTAAAAAGATGTGTTTCTTTTGCTGTTGATAAATGAAAAACGTGCAACCTTGCTCCTGTTTTCTTTGCTAGTTCAATCGCTTTTGATGAAGATAAATAACACGCTTCCTCACTTCTAATAACTGGGTGATATTTTAAAGGAATATCATCACCAAATTTATCTGTAAATTTTTTGGTATTTTTTCTAATAGTAGCTTCATCTTCGCAATGTACAGAAATAATCATTTTTGTTGAAGAGAAAATTTTTTCTAGAATTTCTTCATTATCAACCAGCATATCTCCTGTGNNCTTTTTTAGGGTCTGTTTTTAATAGCTCTGTTAAATTATCATTTGTGCCACCAAACATAAAAGAATAGTTTGCATAAGAATCCTTAGCTGCGATTATAAATTTATCTTCTAATAAATCTTGAGTTGTAGCTTGTGGAACAGTATTTGGCATCTCAATAAAAGTAGTAATTCCGCCAGCTACAGCAGCTCTACTTTCTGTCGCTATATTTGCTTTATGTGTTAAGCCAGGTTCTCTAAAATGAACTTGGTCATCAATAAATCCAGGAATTAAAAATTGACCTTCAGCATCAATAACATTAACGTTTTCAGTTGCTTTTATTTCTGATGAAATTTTTAGTATTATTTCGTTTTCAATCAAAACATCACCTAAAAATGTGTTATTTTCATTTACGATTCTTGCATTTTTTATTAAAGTTGATTTTGCCATTTTTTTCTTAAATATCTATTTTCATATTTACTAAACATTAGGTAAACCCAAAACGTTCGTATGTTTTTATTGCGCCAATATTATTGCTATTAATAAATAACCTTAATTCTTTAAGGTCTTTTAAACTGAACATTCTAAGAAAAACGCCATTTATAATAAATCTATTTTGGCAAACCTTTTAATCTCATCCTTATTACTCCAAATAAAGCTTCAAAAACGATATTCCCATTCATTTTAGAAGTTCCTAATTTTCTGTCAGTAAAAATAACAGAAACTTCTTTTATACCAAAACCATGTTTCCAAGCTTTAAATTTCATTTCTATTTGGAAAGCGTATCCAATAAATCTTATTTTATCTAATTGTATTTTTTCTAAAACCTCTCTCTTCCAACAAACAAAACCTGCTGTTGTATCAAAAAGAGGAATTCGAGTTACTAAACGGACATATCTTGAAGCAAAATAAGAAAGTAGTAACCTTTTTATATCCCAGTTAACAACGTTTACTTGGTTGTTTACATATCTAGATCCAACAGAAACATCACTACCCTCTTTTTTACAAGCATTATAAAGGCGAATTAAATCTTTTGGATCGTGAGAAAAATCGGCGTCCATTTCTATAATATAGTCATATTTTTTTGTAATTGCCCATTTAAAACCATGAATATACGCAGTTCCTAAACCACTTTTACCTATTCTTTTTTCTAAAAAAAGTCGATTTGGAAATTCAGAAATTAATTTTTCTACAATTTTAGAAGTTCCATCTGGAGAATTATCATCAACAACCAAAATATGGAACGCTTTTTTTTGCTTAAAAGTAGCTTTAATGATAACTTCGATGTTCTCTTTTTCGTTATAGGTAGGAATAATGACTAACGCGTCTGACATAAATTAATTTTCATGTAGTAAGAAAGCAAATATACATTATTTAATTACTAATTTTGTTTTAATCTTATTAAATGAAAATTACTTGCAAGCACTAGAAAAAATTACAACTTCCAATCATTGGATTACATTAGTTTTAATGTTTCTTTTTTTTGGTATTGTTTTATTAAAAGCAATAAACCCTAGTAGGCTAAAAGGGAGTCTTTATGGGTTTTTTAATATAAATTTTGTAGAAATAGAATCAGAGGGAAACACTAGTTTTTTTGATGTTTTTCAAATTGTTTTTTTTATTTTTTCTGTGATTGTAATATCGTTATTGGTTTTTAATTTTAAGACGTACACATTAGCAACAGATGATGTGAGTTTTTCTTCTTTTTTATCAGTTTTCGTAAGTTTGTTATCTTATTTTTTGCTAATCAAAGTTTTAGAATACTTGTTTTCACAAGTGTTTTTAATAAAAAATAAAGTTAGGTTTTTTGTTGTTTCAAAATCTAATTATTTAAATGCTATTTCATTTCTACTATATATAGCAATAGTTTTAAGTGAATATGCAAATCTAAAACAGATTTATTTATACTATTTCGCAGCCTTTCTATTTTTCATGCGATTTGTATTTCATGTAGTTAGTAATAAAAATTTAGTTTTTAAGAAGTTATTTTATTTTATATTGTACATTTGCGCCTTCGAAATAGCACCGCTATTTACACTGTTTAAACTGATGTTTTAATTACAAAACGAAAGCCTATGAAAGTGAAAACGATTTTAGTATCACAACCACCTCCAAAGACAGAAACTTCCCCTTATTTTGACTTGTCTGATAAACAAAAAGTAAAAATTGATTTTAGATCCTTTATTCATGTTGAAGGAATTTCTGTAAAAGATGTAAGGGGTCAAAAAATTGACCTAACTAAGTTTACAGCTATTATTTTAACAAGTAGAAACGCAGTAGATCACTTTTTTAGAATCGCTGAAGAAATGCGGTTTAAAGTGCCAGATAGTATGAAATACTTCTGTCAGTCTGAGGCTGTAGCTTATTATTTGCAAAAGTATGTAGTGTATAGAAAGCGTAAAATATTTGTTGGTAATAGAACATTCCCTGATTTAATTAAGTTAATTAAGAAACATAAAACAGAACAATTCTTATTACCCTCTTCTGATAAATTAAAACCATTAATTCCTACTGAATTAGATGCTTTAGGTGTTAGTTGGACAAGAGCTGATTTGTACAGAACTGTCGTTAGTGATTTGTCTGATCTAGAGGATGTTTTTTATGATGTATTGGTCTTTTTTAGCCCTTCAGGTATAGAATCTTTATTTCATAATTTCCCCAATTTTAAACAAAATGACACAAGAATTGCTGCCTTTGGGAACTCTACTGTAAACGCAGTTACTGAAGCCGGTTTAAAGTGCGATATCTTTGCGCCAAGTCCAGAAACACCCTCTATGACAATGGCTTTAGATAAATATATTAAAGTAGTAAATAAAAAATAAATTATTCTAAGTTTTATACTGAGCTTGTCTAAGTGTAAATCAAAACTTTATAAAATTGATTAAAACTGAGCAGAAATGTTCGGTTTTTTTATTTTTAAAATTATTTCTTATAGATTAATTGAGAAAATAAAAATTATGTTTTTCTGTGTTTCTATGTAGTCAACTTTTAAAATATTTTGTTTTTAGATAGAATTTATGCAAACAAACTAGCAAAAGCTTCTTCAATCTTACCAACTAAAATCAATTTAATTCCATGCTTATTAGAAGAAATCTTGTTGTATTTTGAAGTTACAAAGGTTTTATAACCCAATTTTTCTGCCTCTAAAATTCGTTGATCAATTTTAGAAACGGGTCTTATTTCTCCCGCTAAACCTACTTCTGCTGCAAAGCAAACATTTGGGTTGATAGCAATATCTTGATTCGATGATAAAATAGCAGCAACTACCGCTAAATCTATTGCAGGATCGTCAACATTTATGCCCCCAGTAATATTTAAAAAAACATCTTTTGCGCCTAATTTAAAACCTGCTCTTTTTTCTAGAACCGCTAAAATCATATTGAGTCGTTTTAAATTATAGCCGGTTGTAGAGCGTTGAGGTGTTCCGTAAACTGCAGTAGAAACTAAAGCCTGAACCTCTATCATTAAAGGTCTAATCCCCTCTAAAGTTGATGCAATTGCGGTTCCGCTTAAGTCAGCATCTTTTTTAGAAATCAATATCTCAGACGGATTTGAGATTTCTCTTAATCCCGTTGAAAGCATTTCGTAAATCCCTAATTCTGACGTAGAACCAAATCTGTTTTTTTGAGATCGTAATATTCTATACGTATGATTTCTATCGCCTTCAAATTGCAAAACAACATCTACCATGTGCTCTAAAATTTTTGGTCCAGCGATATGTCCGTCTTTATTAATATGTCCAATTAATAAAACGGGAGTTGCAGTTTCTTTTGCGAATTTTATCAATTCAGCAGCAGTTTCTCTAATTTGAGAAATACTTCCTGGTGAAGCTTCAATATTATTGGTGTGTAATGTTTGTATCGAGTCTATCACCAAAACTTCTGGTGCTATTTCTTCAATGCTTTTGAAGATTTGTTGTGTATTTGTTTCTGTAAGAATTAAACAATTAGAATTTTTAGCCTCTAATCTTTCTGCTCTCATTTTTATTTGAGATTGACTTTCTTCACCAGAAACATACAGTACTTTTTGCCTAATATTTAAGGCAACTTGCAATAGTAAAGTCGATTTTCCAATTCCTGGTTCACCTCCCAAAAGAATTACAGAGCCTTTTACTAATCCACCACCTAAAACAGTGTCTAATTCATTGTTATTCGTAACAACTCTTTCTTCAGGGTTTAACTGAATATCCGCAATTTTTAAAGGCTTATTTATAACTTGTTTGGCTGTTGTAGATTGTTTCCAAACACGTTTTTCTTCTTTCTGAACAATTTCTTCTACAATCGTATTCCATTCCTTACAAGCACCACATTGCCCGACCCATTTTGCATGTTGAGTTCCACAGTTTTGACAGAAAAAAGTTGTTTTGGTTTTTGACATTGAATTAGTTTCGGAGTCTCAAAGTTACAAAGTTTCAAAGTAATCTTGAGGTTAGTCTTTTAAAAATTTCATTGCAATTAAGATTTACTTAAAGTCAGCAAATATTTGCGCTAGCGAATTAATGTTATGTTTGTGCTCTTTTTTTTTGTTTTAAAAGTGAGTAAAGAAAGTGCGATTTAAAGGAAACGCTTATAAATTACTTATTTTTGTTATAAATAGGTAATAATAAAAATGCCAAACCACCAAAAACAATAATCATAGCCGTTTGTGCAGTCCACATGATCCAACCAAAAGCAGTTGCAGGTTCTGAAGGGATATCAAACAAAGCTAAAGCTCCAGCCACAGCAATTGGATATAAACCTATGCCGCCATTAGTTGCCGCAATAGAAAATCCGCCAGCAATAAAGCCAATTAAAATTCCACCCAAAGGAACATTTAAACCTTCAATTGCGGGAATTGTTGCCCAAAACATGGCTACATACATCACCCAAATAAATAAAGTATGAAAGATAAAAGCCCACTTATTTTTCATTTTAAAGATGCTTGTAACCCCTTCCTTTAAGCCAGCAAAAAAAGTTTTAATTTTTAATAAAAACCCGGATTTTGCTTTTTTAACAAAAGAAGAAAGTATGTAAAAACCAACGATTAAAATTGCTAGACTAACACTGATTTTAATTGGGTTAAAATTCTTGGTTAAAAGTTCATAAATAAAATCAAACTGAACAAAAAGAGTAATGAGAATGATGCATAACATCATAATTAAATCGGCAATTCTTTCTGCCACAATCGTTCCAAATCCTTTTTCAAAAGGCACATCTTCGTAATTTGTTAAGACTACTGCTCTTGAAACCTCTCCTGCTCTTGGGATTGCTAAATTTACTAAATAGCCTACTAAAACAGCTAATACACTATTTGTAAATTTAGGTTTAAAACCCAAAGGCTCTAGCATAAATTTCCATCTGTACGCCCTAGAAAGGTGGCTTAAAACGCCGAAAAATAATCCAAGAAAAATCCAACTATAATTAGCTTCTTTAAAATAGCCAATTAATATATCAATAGAAATTTTAGAGATAGAATACCAAACTAGGGATCCTCCAAAAACAAGTGGTAATAAGATTTTTGAAATTTTTTTAATGCTCAAAATTAAGTAAGTGTATTATCTTTTTCATTGGTAAATACCAAAGAGGGTTTAAATTTTTCAGTTTCTTTAAAATTCATAAAACAGTAAACAATTAAAATATCGCCTTTTGTAACTTTTTCTAGCAGCGGCACCATTATTGTTATTTACAATCTGGATACGTTCACCTTCAATAATATTGGTAGTATCCATTAAATCTTTATCAATGGTGATACTTCCTATATAATTTAAATCTGCACCTGAGGCTTTTATACGATGGGTTATAGATTTTACTGCTTGAACTAACATGCGGCAAAAATAGGTTTTTTTTGGTTAATTATTTTATAATCGAATGTTATCAATCAATCTTACCTCACCTGCAAATACCGCAATAAAAGCCCGATTTTTTTTATTAGATTCTCTCTTTTTTACCGTTTCTAATGACTTTTCTTCAGCGATTGTAAAGTATTCTAAACTTAAAAAGGGATGTTTTTTTAATTGATTCGCCACCCATTTAGTTATCCTATCGGTGCTTTCTGTGGCAAATTTTTTACGAACCTTTCTAAGGATTTTGTAGATAAAAGGTGCTGCAGCTCTTTGTTCTTTTGAGAGTCTTGTATTTCTAGAGCTCATTGCTAAACCGTCTTCTTCTCTAAAAATAGCACATCCTTTAATTTTAACATTTAAACGATGTTTTTTTACCATTTTTTTAATGATTTGCAGCTGCTGAAAATCTTTTTGGCCAAAATAAGCATGGTTAGGTATTACAATTTCAAAAAGTGTTTTTACGATGGTGCCAACACCATCAAAATGTCCCTGCCTAAACTTTCCTTCCATTAAGTGCTCTAAGCCATCAAAGTCAAATTTTTCTGATGAAATATGATCTTCATATATTTCTTTTACAGAAGGAAAAAATAAAACATCACAAGAAACACTCTCTAATAATTTAGTGTCGTTTTTTATCGTTTTCGGATAATTTATTAAATCTTCTTTTTTATTAAATTGAGTAGGATTTACAAAAATACTTACTACAACGACATCATTTTTTCTCTTTGCTTTCTTAATTAAAGATAAATGTCCCTGGTGTAATGCGCCCATTGTTGGTACTAAACCAATGGTTTTATTCCTCTCTTTTTGAGCGGTTAAGTAAGATTTTAGTTCTTGTCTAGTGTTAAAAATTTTCATTCTCAAGAATTAAGGAAAGTCTGCAAACTTACCATTNNTAATTTGTACTTTTGCCAATCTCATAAAAGAGTTTGATTTAATGAAGGACAAGAGAATTTTATTTGTATCATCGGAAGTCGTTCCGTATTTACCAGAAACAGAACTATCTTCTACAGCTTTTAATTCAGCTAAAAACGCACATTCTAAAGGGGTTCAAACACGAATTTTTATGCCAAGATATGGTGTAATTAATGAGCGTAGACATCAATTACATGAAGTGATACGTTTATCTGGGATGAACTTAGTTGTAAATGACTTAGATATGCCATTAATTATTAAAGTTGCTTCGATCCCAAAGGAAAGAATGCAAGTTTATTTTATTGATAATGAAGAGTATTTTAAAAGAAAAGCCGTTTTTACAGACGAAGACGATGAATTGTTTTCGGATAACGATGAGCGTGCGATTTTCTTTGCTAAGGGTGTCGTAGAAACTGTAAAAAAATTAAATTGGGCTCCAGACATTATCCATGTTCATGGATGGATGGCTTCTTTATTACCTCTTTATTTAAGAGAGTTTTACAAAGAAGAACCATTATTTACAGAAAGTAAAATTGTTACTTCTTTATATAATAGCGGTTTTGAAGGAGAATTAAACTCAGACATGGCATCTAAAATTAAGTTCGATTTATCTAAGAATGATAAAATAGCAACTATCGAGATACCAAATCATACCAATATTTTAAAAAGTGCTATAGAAAATTCTGATGCAATCATTCATGGAAGCGAAACAATTTCAGAAGAATTAATTTCCTTCATTGAAGAAAAAGGAATGCCTGTTTTAGCATATGAATCAGAGAACATAAAAGAATCTTATTTGAATTTTTACGCTGATCTATTATCAGTTAATTAATTGTTTTTAAAAGTGAGGAAAATTATTAAAAAGAGTGTCTATATAGGTGTTTTGTTGTCATTATTTTCAGCAATCATATCATGTGAAAAGGACTTCACAGACATTGGATCTAATGTTATTAGCAATACAAAATTTAACACAAGCAAATATACTGTAGAAATTACAGCACAAAACAGCCCAGTTGAAGATGTAACCGCAGACAATATTTCTAGAGAACCAGGAGAATATTTATTGGGTATACATGCAAGTTCAGCGTACGAAAAAATAGAAGCTTCTATTATTTCCCAAATAGAAATAAACAGTAATTTAAAAGTAGTTGATGATGAAAACGTTTATGGTCTTGATACCATTGTTGTTAGCACAATAGATACAGTTTTTGTAAAATTACCTTATACCGCAACTTTGGATGGTAACACATCTTCAGGTCCAGAGTTTACACTAAACTCTATTATTGGAGATCAATCAAAAGCATTTACTATTAATGCATATCAAACAAGTACTTATTTAAGTAGATTGAATCCTACAGATCCTTCAAAATCTAACTCATATAACTCTAATGCTGTTTTTGATAAAACAGGAGCTGAATTAAATGATCCAATTAATTATCAATTTAAACCTAACGAGAATGACACAATAATAGTCGTGAAAAGAAGGTTAAGTAATAATGATTTGTATTTAAGTGATACCATAAAGTACACAACTTCTATAGTGTCAGGAGTGCCTTTACCATTCGCTGTTATTCCTTTAAATGAAGATGCGTTTAAAGAATTGTTTTTAGATAAATATGAATCATCAGAATTTGACTCTCAAGATGCATTTAATGATTATTTTAGAGGAATCATTCTAGAGGCACAAGGAGATGAAGGTTCATTAATTTCTTTTAATTTCACGAATACTGTTGCAGCATTAAATCCTTCTATTGAAGTTTATTATACGAATACTGTTTTAGCAAATGGTCAAGTAATAGATACTATTCAAAAAAATAATACTTTTTTATTGAAAGGAATAAGATCTGGTATTTATAAAATGGATGATAAAACGTACCCAGTAAATAATGAAATAAAATTACAAGGTGCGGCCGGTAGTGAAGTTGAAATAGATCTTTTTGGCGCTGACTTAGACAATAATGGTGTAGCTGATAAGATCGAAGAATTGAGAGATAAAAATTGGCTAATTAACGATGCTTCATTAACGTTTTACATTAACCAATCTGTCGATACTACTGAAATACCTAGTAGATTGTACATGTATCGAATTGGTACAGATTCTAGCTTACCAACAACTGGGTTAAGTCAAATAAAAGACGCATACAGTGAAAATACTTTTGGGGGTGATTTAGAAAGAGATGATAATGGAAAAGCGGAGAAATATACTTTTAGGATTACAGATTATATTTCAGATTTAGTTAGTGGAGCTGATGATTTTTCACCCATTTTAAAACTAAAAGTTCATAATGTGTCAGATGATCCTATTTCCAGTACTCTTTTCTCAAATTACAACTGGAATCCAAAAGCTGTTACGCTTTTTAATCATGACATTATCAATGGCGATAAAAGAGCAGTCTTGATGATTTCATATTCAGAGAAAAATAATTAACGAACTTTCCCCCATTAAAAAAAAAATTTTATGTGTGGTATATCAGCCTATATAGGTTATAGAGAGGCCTATCCAATAGTAGTAAATGGTTTAAAAAGATTAGAATACAGAGGTTATGACAGTGCAGGTTTAGTCATTTATGATGGAAAAAAAATGCAGCTTTCTAAAACCAAAGGTAAAGTATCAGATTTAGAACTTATTACCGATAAAGAAGAAGGAAGAAAAAAAGGGAATATAGGTATGGGACACACACGTTGGGCGACTCACGGAGTGCCTAATGATATAAATTCTCATCCACATTTTTCACAATCTGGAGATTTGGTTATTGTTCATAATGGAATTATAGAAAATTATGACACTATTAGAAAAGAATTAATTACTAGAGGTTATGTTTTTGAGAGTGATACAGATACAGAGGTATTAATAAACTTAATAGAAGAGGTAAAACTAAATGAAGGGTGTAAGTTAGGGAAAGCTGTTCAATTAGCCTTAACAAGTGTTGTTGGCGCCTATGCAATTGCTGTTTTTGACAAAACAAAACCAGATGAATTAGTAGTTGCACGTCTAGGAAGCCCTATTGCAATTGGAGTAGGTAAAGAAAAGAAAGAATTTTTTATAGCTTCAGATGCTTCCCCTTTCGTAGAATATACGAAGAATGCTATTTATTTAGAAGATGAAGAAATGGCTATCATCAAAATAGGTAAAAAAGTAAAAGTTCGTAAAATTCATGATGATTCTATCGTAGACCCTATAATTCAGAAGCTTCAGATGAGTTTAGAGCAAATTGAAAAAGGGGGTTATGATCACTTTATGTTAAAGGAAATTCATGAGCAACCTAAAGCAATTACAGACACTTTTAGAGGAAGAATGTTAGCTAAGGAAAATATGATTAAGATGTCTAGTATTGAAGATAATCTTGATAAATTTTTAAATGCAGATAGAATTATCATCGTTGCTTGTGGTACTTCTTGGCATGCAGGTTTGGTTGCAGAATACCTTATTGAAGATATGGCAAGAATACCTGTTGAGGTTGAATATGCTTCAGAATTTAGATATAGAAATCCAATAATTACTGATAAAGATATTGTAATTGCTATTTCACAATCAGGTGAAACTGCAGATACGCTTGCTGCTATTAAATTAGCAAAATCTAAAGGAGCTTTTGTTTATGGAGTCTGTAACGTAGTTGGCTCTTCTATTGCTAGAGAAACACATACTGGTGCTTATACACATGCTGGTCCAGAAATTGGAGTAGCATCAACAAAAGCATTTACGACACAAATTACAGTTTTAACTTTAATTGCTTTAAAACTAGGACAAGCAAATAAGTCGTTATCGGATGAAGTTTTTGAGAATTATATTCAAAAAATGGAATTAATTCCGAAACAAGTTGAAAAATTATTAGAAATTGATGAACATGTAAAAAGTATTGCAGCTGTTTACAAAGATGCTACAAATTGTCTATACTTAGGAAGAGGCTTTAACTTTCCTGTTGCATTAGAAGGCGCTTTAAAGTTAAAGGAAATCTCTTACATACATGCAGAAGGATATCCTGCAGCAGAAATGAAACATGGACCAATAGCATTGATTGATGAAAATATGCCAATTTTTGTAATAGCGACTAATAAAGGGCATTATGAAAAAGTAGTCAGTAATATTCAAGAAATAAAAGCGAGGTCTGGTAAAATTATAGCAGTAGTCACTGAAGGAGATACACAAGTTAGAGATATTGCAGATCATGTAATTGAAATTCCTGACACGGAAGATGCATTAACACCTTTATTAACTACAATTCCTTTCCAGTTATTATCATATCACATAGCAGTAATGCTAAATAAAAATGTAGATCAACCTAGAAATTTAGCAAAGTCAGTTACGGTAGAGTAGTTCATTTTGTTTTTATATAAATAAAAATCCAGCTTTTAAGCTGGATTTTTTTTTACTCTTTTATTTTAAATATTATGTGATAACTTCTTCTCCAATAGTCTTTTTTGTGTCTACAAAAACAGTCTAATTTTCTTTCATAATTTCTTTTTTAAATTATTAATGGAAAATTATTTTCACTTGAAGTTTCTGATTTTACACATAATATCTTTATTAATTATACATAGAGGGTATTGGTTTTGGATAGTCTTTATTTTAAACAAACGGATACTTCAATATGTCAAGATTATATATTGATAAAACAAAAAATTACACTTATCTTTAGATTTTAAAACACCTTATTTTATTTCTAGATTATGAATAAAAATTAATTTTATGTCTATCTTTAATTAATGCCAAGTTATGAATTATAGTCAGATAGCCATCTTATTTTCGCAGGGTGCTTTAGTTGCTTTTATAATATTTTTGCTATTTCATTTTCGAAGACAGCTTGGGATTGGGGTATTATTCTCCTGTATGGTGTTTTTCCAATTTATACAGGTATTTCTGTCAAGTTCCTTTACTCTTTCAATTACCGATAGTTTTGTTATTTCACCAGGTTCTTCTGTTTTCTTTACTGCAACCATTTTTACCTTATTAATTATTTATATAAAAGAGGGTGCCAATCAAATAGGAAAGACTATCTATGGTTTGTTAGTCATCAATCTAGTTATGTTAATCCTCATACAGTCATTCACATGGAATTTAAATGAAGTTTCTGGTGACTCTTTTAATATGTCAACAAATATTTTTAATAACAGTACCATGGATTTATTTGTTGGTTCTGTAGTCTTATTTTTAGACTCTTTGTTAATCATCGTAGTTTTCGAATTTATATCCAACCACGTTAGATTCTTATTCTTGCGTATTTTCTTAACTATGTTCATAGTTATAAGTTTTGATACGTTACTCTTTTCAATCATAGCTTTTTGGAATTTTGAATACATGAATACGATTATCATATCAGGGTTAATCTCGAGAGGTGTCTTTGCTCTATTTTTCAGCATTCTTTTTTATTTTTATTTAAGGTGGTTTGATTCATCTGATGAAGAAACATATCCTTTTAAAATGAAATATGTATTTCAATCGATGAGCTATAAGCAAAAATTTGAATCTGTGGCACACGACATTAAAAAAGTTAAAGAAGAACGGAAGATTGAACAGATTATCTCGAACAAGGAAAAAGAAAAACAAATAGATGAATTAGCCTTTGCAAACACAAAAATTAACTTTCAAAAGCAAGCCTTAAAAAAGGAAAAAGAGTTAAGTAGGTTAAAAACAAGATTTATTTCAACAACATCTCATGAGTTTAGAACTCCATTGTCAGTAATCAATTTTTCTGCAGGCTCTATTAAAAGATATTGGTCTAAAATGGAGCCAAAGGTGATTGTCGAAAAACTAACTAAAATAGAAAGTCAGGTTCGGCATATGACAAATTTATTAGATGATATTTTAATTGTTGGACGAGCAGACGCCGGCGAAATGAAAAACAAACCTTTAAAAGTAAATCTTGGAAATTTCATTGATGAAATCATTGAAGAAGTTTTTAGTTCTCATAAAAAATCCCATAAAATACTCCTAATTGATGCCAAAGAATTAAAAAGTAGTGATATTTTTATTGATGAAAAATTGGGGAGAAACATTTTTATCAATTTACTTAATAATGCTGTGAAATTCTCTCCAGATTCAGATAAAGTTACTGTTGAACTGTCATCTGAAAAAACACACACAATTATTTCGATTACAGATTATGGACTTGGAATTCCCGAATTAGATCTTAAGAGTATATTTATGCCTTTTATACGAGGAGAAAATGCTGATTTAATTCAAGGAACAGGACTTGGTTTATCAATAGTAAAAGAAGCAGTAGATGCTATGGATGGAAAAATAATTGTTAATAGTGTTGTAGGTAAAGGAACTTCTTTTATAGTAAAGATTCCAACAATTTAAATACATAATTTTCTATAAAGTATTAATCGTAGAAGATGCATTAGTACTAACAAAAGAAGTTTCCGATTAATACTCTTAATGAAAAGCTCTATTTTTTTTTAGAATTAAAATGGAAGACTTGTTTATAAAGTAGCTTTAAAATAGAGTTCAAAACATCTTGCTTTAGACATACTTATGTCAGTCTAGCCTTTTAAATTATATAGATTAAATAGGCTCTAACCTTACAATTACTTATTTTTAAATAAGCACTTTGCTTATATAAATATCTATAAAATCAATCTAAATTTATTATATATTTTATAGAGATTATACATCTATAAATTTAAAATATTTATAGGGGTATTAAATCACTTTATTGTAAATCAGAAATAAAAAGTATAATTATAGAATTTCTGATATAGCCATAGGCTTAACAAAAATAGATTTAAACATCTTAATGATTGCATTGGTATGCTAAAAATATGATTATCAAAGGTTTAAATTGTTTTAAAGGTTAATCAAATAGTACTAATATTATGAATAGACTTTCATATAAAGAGTTAGAGAAAGAACTCAATATTTTAAAAAATTTAGATATTAAGTCCTCAAAAGACGACCAATATAGACAGCTATTTGATTCTATGACAGAAATGGTTGAGGTTATAGAGATTATATATAATGAGAATAATAAAGCCGTCGATTTTTATATCCGTAATGTAAATATTTCTTTTGCAAAGCTTCTAGGTAAAACTAAGGAACAATTAATTAACAAAAAAATATCCTCAGTAGTTAGTGTTATAGAAGAAAACTGGTTTAGCTACTTTGCTAATGTAGATAAAACAGGAATAACACATACTTTTAAAAATTATGGAGTTGCATTTGACAAGTATTATCTTGTTACAGCTTGGAAAGTTTCTAAAAATAGGGTTGGTGTTTCTTTTATAGACATAACCGAAACTGAAAAGCCAGAAATTGAACTAAAAATAAGACTAGAAAAAGCACGAAATAAAACAGAATTAATACTTAAAGAAAAAAAAGTAGAGTTAAACAGTACTATTGATAAGCTCGACAATATTAACTCAGAACTTGCCATTCAAAACGAAGAAAAAGATGATCGAGCAGATGAATTAGTCATCGCTAAAAGAGAGAAAGCAGCAAGAGCAAATGAATTAATCATTGCTAAAAAAGAAAAAGTAGCAAGAGCAAATGAATTAGCAATCGCTAAAAAAGAACTTGCTTTTCAAAAAGAGATTGAAGGCTATCGTTCTGAAATGGAAAGTTTAGCTCTTGAGTTAACACTATTAATTGATACTGCTAATGCACCTATTTTTGGGATTGACAACAAAGGTCTTGTAAATGAATGGAACCAAACTTCTGAAAAAATTACAGGATTTACAAAAGAAGAAGTATTAGGAAACGATTTAGTACAAACCTACATCACCGAAGATTATAGAGAATCAGTAAAAAAAGTATTAGAGAATGCTTTACAGGGTAAAGAAACTGCTAATTACGAGTTTCCCTTATTTGCCAAAGATGGAGACCGTGTAATGGTTTTATTAAATTCAAGTACCCGTAGAAATGCTGCTGGAGATATTACGGGAGTATTAGGGGTTGGTCAAGATATTACAGAGATTGATAAACTTCGAACAGCCTCAGAAGCCATCGGGAAAGAATTGCGTCAGTTTATAGAAACTGCAAACGCACCTATTTTTGGAATCGATAGT
>LAQA01000031.1:2807-3173 GCA_000981625.1 Flavobacteriaceae bacterium ASP10-09a | reverse complement strand
AATTCAAGTACACGTAGAAATGCCGCTGGAGATATTACAGGTGTATTAGGAGTAGGTCAAGATATTACAGAGTTAGTTGGTTACCGTAACGATTTGGAGTTAAAGGTAGATCAAAGAACCTTAAAACTAAATGAAGCTTTAAAAAAGGAAAAAGAATTAAACGAATTAAAATCAAGGTTTGTTTCAACGGCCTCTCATGAATTTAGAACACCGTTGTCAGCAATTAATTTTGCTGCAGGATCTATGAAAAAATATTGGTCTAAAATGGAACCAATTATGATAGAGAAGAAACTAGATAAAATAGAAAATCAGGTACTTCATATGACAAAACTATTAGACGATGTTTTAATTGTTGGTCAAGCTGAA
>LAQA01000031.1:2627-2735 GCA_000981625.1 Flavobacteriaceae bacterium ASP10-09a | reverse complement strand
ATTGACGTAGAAAAATTAAAAAGCAGGGATATTTTTATTGATGAAAAATTGGGCCGAAATATTTTCATCAATTTACTTAGTAATGCTGTGAAATTTTCGCCGGATGGA
>LAQA01000031.1:0-2516 GCA_000981625.1 Flavobacteriaceae bacterium ASP10-09a | reverse complement strand
TGATTTAATTCAGGGAACAGGGCTCGGGTTATCAATTGTAAAAGAAGCAGTTGATTTAATAGGAGGTAAAATAGTTATTAATAGTACCGTAGGGAGTGGAACAACCTTTATTGTGAAAATCCCAAAAACTTTATAATATTTAAGATTGTAAATAAGTTAACTCAGTTTAAATGACAAAGCGAAAATAATTAACGAATGACCTTACAAGAATCAATTTCCAATTTTCTATCTGCATTGTTCACAAGAGATTCCATGGTGTATCGTAGTGAGAGATTAGATGAAGTTAAGTCAAATATATGCGACGGCGCACTTATAAGTATAGCTATACTGTCCATACCTGCGCTTATCGCTAGTTTACCACGTGCGTATGAAGTTGGTGTAAAACCAATCATGTTTGTGCATGTTTTTTTTGCAATAACCTTTTTGGTAATATGTTTAGCAAGAAAGCGCCTATCTTATTCGTTTCGCTCTATTATTCTTATCTCCACGTCCTATATTATTGCCGTAGCTGGTATGTTGCAATTTGGTTTACTTTCTGCCACTAGTATATGGTTTGTTGTGTCTCCAGTACTAGCCTCTATTCTTTTTAATGCAAGGAGTGGTATAGGTATGATGCTGGTCTCAATTATTTCTTTTACGATAATTGCCATATTAGACGTTAAAGGTTCTTTCCCTTTCGCTTTTAATACTAATCCATCTGTAACTCCTTTGCTAGCTTGGATTAACTATTCTATCGCTTATTTATTGTCTGCAGTGGTCTTACTTGTCGCCGTTTCAATTTCAACTAAGAACCTTATAGAAGCCCTCACCTCAAAAGATTCTATTACCAAGGAATTAATGCAGTTTATTGAAAAAGCAAACACTCCTATTTTTGGCATAGATAGTAAAGGTTTTATTAATGAATGGAACCAATCTGCTGAAGAAATTACGGGATATAAGAAAGACGAAGTATTAGGGGCGCATTGGGTTGAATATATTCCTATAGACTCCAAAGGAGAAGCAATGAAAATACTAAAAGACGCACTAAAAGGAAAACAAACAGCCAACTACGAGTTCTTAATTCTAACCAAAAATGGACAGGAAGTAATATTACTAGTAAATACATCTACACGTAGAAATACACTTGGGGAAATTACGGGTGTATTAGCTGTTGGGCAAAATATTACAGAGTTGGTAGGTTATCGTAACGAGCTAGAACTAAAGGTAGATGAAAGAACTATAAAGTTAAACGAAGCTTTAGAAAAGCAAAAAGAATTAAATGAATTAAAATCGAAATTTGTTTCAATAGCATCTCATGAGTTCAGAACACCTCTATCTGCGATTAATTTTGCTGCGGGTTCCATGAAAAAATATTGGTCTAAAATGGAGCCAATTATGGTCGCGAATAAACTAACTAAAATAGAAGATCAGGTTGTACTTATGACATTATTATTAGATGATATTTTAATTGTTGGCCAAGCTGAGGCAGGTAAAATTAAAAACAAACCTTTAAGATTAAATCTTGGAAATTTTATTGATGAAATCATTGAGGAAGTTTATCATTCCTCTAAAAAAGCCCAAAAAATAGTGTTAATTGATACTGAAAAATTAAAAAACATGGATGTTTTTATTGATGAAAAATTGGGGAGAAATATTTTCATTAATTTAATTAGTAACGCTGTGAAATTTTCGCCAGATGCACATCAAGTTAATGTTGAACTGTCATCAGAAAAAGACCATATAATTATTTCGGTTACAGATTTTGGAATTGGAATTCCCAAATCAGAGGAGGAAAAAATATTTATGCCTTTTACACGTGGAGAAAATGTTGATTTAATTCCAGGGACAGGACTTGGTTTGTCAATTGTAAAAGAAGCTGTTGATTTAATGAGAGGGGAAATATTTGTTAATAGTACTGTAGGAAAAGGAACAACCTTTGTGGTGAAAATTCCACAAAAAATAAATACAATATTAACTAAAGAAGAGGCTCTTAATTGAGAGCAAATATGCTTCGCAGTTTTCTAAGTTTACCATCATTCAATACCTATCCATCCCGATATATACTGGCGTGTCTTTCCTTTCTATTTAATAGGTTAATCCTTCTATTTGTTAGAATAACCTTTTAAATTACCTGTAATTTTTTTGTAAGGTATTGATTATTAACACCATACGGATAGTGTTAATAACTTAAATAGCTAGAGGCCAAGGGAGTGAATTGTTTTCTAGCTAAAAAAAGTGCAATTTATCTCATCAGTTCTTGGGATAATATCTTTTTTTTTGTACCTTTAATTTATTATTTTCTTTTAAGATACCCCCCAACCCCCTCTTTTAATATTTTCTCTTTTTAAAAAAAGAGATAATTTTACTATATTTTATGACCAAAATTAATGAAGAATTTCTTGATGAAATTAAAGATTTAAAACAACAGCTTAAATTGCGGTTGTCTGAGGAAGAAAACTTTGAACATTTTCAAAATAAAGAAAAAGAAAATAGAGCAGATGAGTTAGCGCTAGCGAACACGGAACTTGCTTTTCAAA
>LAQA01000030.1:86282-104236 GCA_000981625.1 Flavobacteriaceae bacterium ASP10-09a | reverse complement strand
AACCTACAATAACAATTTTCTTTCCTTTTAACGCGTTTACACCGTCTTCAAATTCTGAAGCATCCATAAAACGACATTTTCCTAACTGTTCTAATTTTTCTCTTAATGTTAATGTGTTAAAATAATTTGACATTTTTATGTATTTAGTTGTTGTATGTTTCTAACATTGTTGATATTTTCATTTCTTCTTTAGTAACAGCAATACGACCTGAGCGTGTAAATTGCATAATACCAAAACCACTTAACTCTTTATAAAGTATTTCTATTTCTTCCTTTTTTCCTGATTTTTCAATCACAAAAAAATCTTTATTTACTGTAACAATTCTAGAGTTGCTTTCTTTAATGATATTCTGAATTTGGCGCTCATCAAAAAGTAAATTTGACCTCATTTTAAAAATGCAAGATTCTTGATAAATTGTTTCATCATCATTATGATAATAAGCCTTAATAACCTCTACTTGCTTTTCTACTTGGCCAATAATTTTCTTAATATTTACTTCTGTCATATTTACAACAATCGTAAATTTAGAAACGCCCTCAATCTCTGACGGAGAAGTGTTTAAACTCTCTATATTGATGTGTCTTCTTTGGAAAATTGCTGAAATTCGATTCAACAATCCAATATTATTTTCAGTATAAACTGATATCGTATATAGGTTTTCTTTTGTATTCATACTATTCTAATCTTATATCTGAAACACTTGCCCCTGAAGGAATCATTGGAAATACATTATTTTCTTTTTCTACACAAACCTCTAAGAAATAAGCTTCTTTACTTGCCATCATTTCTGCGACAGCTCCAGCTAATTCTTCACGTTTTGTAACTTTCTTTGCTTTTATGTAATACCCTTCTGCAATTGCAACAAAATTTGGATTTACCATTTCTGTTGACGCATAGCGTTTGTCAAAAAACAATTGTTGCCATTGACGAACCATCCCTAAAAAGTCATTATTTAAAACCACAATTTTTACGGCTGCTTTTTGTTGAAAAATTGTGCCCAATTCTTGTATCGTCATTTGATAACCACCATCACCAGAAATAGAAACTACTTCACGTTCTGGAGCTGCCATTTTAGCACCAATTGCTGCCGGTAAACCAAAACCCATGGTTCCTAATCCACCAGAAGTAATATTACTTTTTGTTTGATTAAAGTTTGCATATCGACAAGCAATCATTTGATGCTGACCTACATCAGAAACAATGGCAGCTTCCCCTTTAGATTGTATATTAATTTGATTTAAAACTTCACCCATCGTTAAACCACCTTCGGTTGGATGAATGTCATTTTTAATTACTTTTTTATATTCAATAGCATACAAATCTTTAAATTCTTGATGCCAATCGGTATGTGTATTCTTATTTAACAATGGTAATAACAGGGCTAAACTTGCTTTTGCATCGCCTAAAATAGCCACATCTGTTTTTACATTTTTATCTACCTCAGCAGGATCTATCTCAAAGTGAATTACTTTTGCTTGTTTTGCATATTTATTTAAATCTCCAGTAACCCTATCATCAAATCGCATCCCAATTGCAATTAATACGTCGCATTCATTGGTTAATATATTTGGTGCATAATTACCATGCATTCCTAACATACCAACATTTAATGGGTGTGCAGTTGGAATTGCAGAAGCACCTAAAATAGTCCAAGCAGCAGGAATCCCAGCTTTTTCTATAACAGCCTTTAATTGTTCTTCTGCTTCACTTAAAATGACACCTTGACCCCAAACTATAAATGGTTTTTTAGCTTCATTTATTATTTTTGCAGCAGCTTCCAACGAACCTTCTACAGTCTTTGGAATTGGAATATAACTTCTTACTTTCGTGCATTTTTCATAGGAAAAATCAAACTCTTCAAACTGTGCATCTTTTGTAATATCTACTAAAACAGGTCCTGGTCTTCCACTTCTTGCAATATAAAATGCTTTTGCTAAAGCCTCTGGTATTTGAGACGCTTTAGTAACTTGACAGTTCCATTTTGTCACTGGCGTTGAAATTCCAACAATATCTGTTTCCTGAAAGGCATCACTACCCAATAAATGAGAGGCAACTTGACCTGTAATACAAACCATTGGTGTAGAGTCTATTTGTGCATCTGCAATACCAGTAATCAAATTGGTAGCTCCTGGACCCGAGGTCGCAATTGCCACACCTACTTTACCAGAAATTCTTGCAAAACCTTGTGCAGAATGTGTTGCACCTTGTTCATGACGTGTTAAAACGTGGTGAATTTTATCTTGATACTTATATAATTCGTCATAAACTGGCATAATTGCTCCACCAGGATATCCATAAATTATTTTTACATCTTCTGCAATTAAGCACCTTACGATTGCCTCGCTACCAGAAATTCTTTCGGTAACTTTTGTTACTATTTCTTTGTTTTTTATGGTTTGCATTTCCATATTGTCCTTATTATTATTATTTATTTTAGATTCTTGCCTTCGCAAGAATGACACTCTTTTTTAACTATAAATCTGTAACACATCCTTTAGATGCTGATGCTACTGTTTTTGCATATTTATACAAAATTCCTTTGGTGTGTTTTAGCGCTGGCGCAACCCATTGTGCTTTTCTTTCTGAAATTTCTTCATCAGAAATTAAAACATTAATAGAATTATCTTCTGCACTAATTCTAATTTTATCACCCGTTTTTAAAATTCCGATAGTTCCTCCAGATTGTGCTTCTGGTGTAATATGGCCAACTACAAAACCGTGTGTTCCTCCAGAAAAACGACCATCTGTAATTAAAGCAACAGATTTTCCTAAACCTGCTCCCATGATTAACGAAGTTGGTTTTAGCATTTCTGGCATCCCTGGTCCACCTTTTGGTCCAACATATCGAATGACGACTACATCACCTCTTTCTACTTCTCCGTTTGTAATCCCTTTATTTGCAGCTTGCTCGCCATCATACACCACTGCTTTTCCTTCAAATAGCAAACCTTCGTTTCCAGATATTTTTGCGACTGCGCCTTCAGTAGCAAGATTTCCATAGATTATTTGAATATTTCCTGACGATTTTAATGCTTTATCCTTTGGATAAATAACATCTTGCTCGTCAAATTCCATCGCTTTAACATTCGCTAAATTCTCTGCTAATGTTTTACCTGTAACTGTTAAACAATCGCCGTGTAAATAACCTTCTTGTAATAAATATTTCATGATAGCTGGCGTTCCTCCAACTCCATGAACATCTTCCATTAAGTATTTTCCTGATGGTTTTAAATCTGCAATTAATGGCGTTCTATCGCTTACTGTTTGAAAATCCTCTAACGTAAACTCAATATCAGCAGCATGTGCTATTGCTAAAAAGTGCAAGACTGCATTTGTAGATCCGCCCAAAGCATTTACAATAGCGATGGCGTTTTCTAAAGATTTTTTAGAAATAATATCTAAAGGTTTTAAATCTAATTCTAATAAGTTTTTTATTGCCAAAGCGGTTCTTTCTGCTTCAGATAATTTATTTGGGTTTTCCGCAGGAATTGATGAATTATAAGGCAATGCAAAACCCATACATTCTATCGCAGAAGCCATAGTATTTGCAGTATACATTCCGCCACAAGCTCCTGCTCCGGGGATGGCTCTTTTTATAATTTCTCTATACTCTTCTTCTTCAATTTCTCCTGCCATTTTTTGCCCTAAAGCTTCAAATGCAGAAACAATATTTAATTTTTTTCCTTTGTAGTTTCCTGATGCAATTGTGCCACCATACATCATAATAGATGGACGATTTAAACGCAACATTGCAATAACAGCTCCAGGCATATTTTTATCACAACCAACTACAGAAATTAAGGCATCGTAGCTTTGTGCATTCATAACCGTTTCGATTGAATCTGCAATAATGTCTCTTGAAGCTAATGAATAATTCATTCCAGAAGTTCCCATAGAAATTCCGTCTGAAACTCCAATTGTATTAAACCCTAAACCAACTAAACCTGCAATCTTTGATTCAACTTTGACTTCAGCAGCTAAGTTGTTCAAATGCATATTACAAGGATTGCCATCATAACCTGTACTCGCAATACCTACTTGCGCTTTTTGCATATCTTCATCAGATAAACCTACGGCATATAACATTGCTTGTGATGCCGGTTGAGATTCATCCTGTGTTAACCTGCTACTGTGTTTGTTTAGTTTCATTTACTGTTCTCTTCAATTTGTTTACTAAATTACTATGTTTCTCTATTTTTATTGAGTAAAATTCAATGTCATCCTTTAAATTCAGGTGTCAAAAAAACAACATAAACAATTGTTTATCAGCACACTAACTTTGTTTAATTATGATATTCAATGCTTAAAATAAATTCATAAAAAAACCTTCCATTTTACAGGAAGGTGCTATTTAAATTTATGTTATAAATATCACTTCCTGATCATGTCGTAATAATTACGATGACGATGACAATAGAAATAATATTTATAATTTGTTTTTTCATTTGATACTCCAAATATCTGTTATTTTTTTGAATAATCGTACTCTTTATCAAAATTAGATAATTGTACTCTGTCCCATATGAATATTTTTAAAATTCATATTACTGTCTTCTTGATTTGCGATATAATCAGCAATAAAATGCCCGACTTTTGATGTTGTTGCTGAATATTGATTTTTACCTTTTATATCTTCAGTAGTGATCCCTAAAGTCAAGGATTTTTCTACTGCCCTTTCTATAGCATCTGCCTCTTCATGAAGACCTAAATGCTCTAATAGCATTGCTGCTGACAAAATTGATGCTAAAGGATTTGCGATATCTTTTCCTTTTGCCTGAGGATAAGAACCGTGAATTGGTTCAAACAATGCATTTTTTTCTCCAATTGAAGACGAAGCTAACAACCCTATTGAACCTGCAAGAACACTAGCTTCATCTGAAAGAATATCTCCAAATAAGTTTTCTGTTAAAATTACATCAAATTGTTTAGGCTTCAATATTAACTGCATTGCAGCAGTATTTACAAGCATAAAATCTAATGCTACGTTTTTATATTCCTTGGCAATTTCTGTCACTGTTTTTCTCCACAAACGAGAAGTTTCTAAAACACTAGCTTGATCTACTAAGGTTACTTTCTTTCTTCTATCTTGTGCTGCTTTAAATGCCAAATGTGTTACTCTTGAAATTTCTTCAACCGAATAAGAACAAACGTCAAAAGCTGCTTTTTTATCTTTACTTAATTTTTTTTCTCCAAAATAAATTCCGCCCGTTAACTCTCTAAAAATGGCAATATCTGTTCCTTGAACTACCTCTTTCTTTAACGGAGAATTTTTTATCAATTTTTCGTAAGCTTTCACAGGCCTAACATTACAATACAAACCTAGCTCCTGTCGCAAACGAAGTAAACCTTGTTCTGGTCTTATTTTTGCTGTTGGATCATTATCATATTTTGGATCTCCAATTGCTCCAAATAAAATAGCATCTGCATTTTTACAAATTTCTATAGTAGCATCTGGAAGAGGAGTTCCAGTTGTTTCTATAGCACAAGCTCCCATTTGAGCCTCTTTATATAAAAAAACATGGTTATAAGTTTCTGCAACGGCTTCTAAAGCTTTCTTTGCTTGTGCAGTTACTTCTGGACCAATTCCATCTCCTGGAATTACAGCTATTGTTACTTTCATTTTACTTTTCTAATCTTTTAAAAAAATTCTATTATCAAAGGTAATTTAATACTTTATTTAGGCAATTGCAATTTTAGAAATTTTATCAACCACTTTCATAATTAAATGTATGTCTTCATCTTTTACTTCTTTTTGTCTATCCGCAGTTTCTAAGAAAGATTCGTATGCTATATCTAACTGAATTTTAGTTAATTCATAACCTAATTTCTTAGCTCTATAAGCTAAAGCTGCTCTACCGCTTCTTGCTGTTAAAATAATAGCACTTTCAGTAACACCAACATCTTCTGGATTCATAATTTCATAAGTTTCCCTATTTTTTATAACACCGTCTTGATGAATTCCAGAACTGTGAGCAAATGCATTCGCACCAATAATTGCTTTGTTTGGTTGCACTGGCATTCCCATGCTTTCACGAACTAAAATACTTGTATCATATAATAGTCTTGTATTGATACTTGTTTCTAAATTTAAATATGGATGCTGCTTTAACACCATTACAACTTCTTCTAAAGCTGTATTTCCTGCACGTTCTCCAATTCCGTTTATTGTACATTCTATTTGACGCGCTCCATTAATAACGCCTGCAATAGAATTTGCGGTTGCCATTCCTAAATCATTATGACAATGACAAGAAAGAATTACATTTTCAATTCCTTTTACATTTTCACGTAAATACCTCATTTTTGCACCATATTCTTCTGGCAAACAATACCCTGTTGTATCTGGAATATTTAATACCGTTGCTCCTGCTTTAATGACTTCTTCGCATACTCTTGCTAAAAACTCATTATCTGTTCTTCCTGCATCTTCAGCATAAAACTCTACATCTTCTACAAAAGATTTTGAATATGAAACTGCCTTAATAGCTCTTTCAATTACTTTTTCTCTAGTTGAATTAAATTTGAATTTTATATGAGAATCACTCGTTCCTATACCTGTGTGTATCCTTGGATGTTTTGCAAATTTCAATGCTTCTGCTGCAACTTTAATATCATTTTCAACAGCCCTTGTTAAACCACAAACTGTTGCGTTTTTTACTATTTTAGCAATTTCAAAAACAGAATTAAAGTCTCCTGGACTTGAAACTGGAAAACCAGCCTCAATTACGTTTACACCAAGTAAATCTAATCTTTCTGCTATTACCAATTTTTGCTTAGTATCTAACTTACAACCAGGAACTTGCTCTCCATCTCTTAATGTTGTATCAAAAATTTGTACCTTATTATCTTGCATAATTTTGTAAAGATTATCTTTATATTTAATCAAATGTATATATTGCATACTCAATAGATATTTTTACGATCTAACTCACACGATTCCTAATGCATTTATTAAAAATATAACTATTTAATTAACAGTAACTTATGAGTAAAGTTGTTACATTAGCCAATCAACAAAATGATGCTCTTTTTGTCCTTATTAAGTCTTTAACGAAGTCCGAAAAAAGACAATTTAATTTATATGTTGGTCGATTAGATGGTAATGTAGATGCAAAGTTTTTCTCGCTTTTTAAATTTTTAGAAAAATTAAAAATATATGATGAAAAAGTTATTATTAGTAGTGATATTGTTACCAAACAACAACTTTCTAATTTAAAAGCACATTTATACAAACAGATATTAATTAGTCTCCGTTTAAATCCCGCTCATAAAAATATTAGAATTCAGATTAGAGAGCAATTAGATTTTGCAACTGTTTTATATCAAAAAGGATTATACAAGCAAAGTTTAAAATTGCTAGATAAGGCTAAAAATTTGGCCCTTGAAAATGAAGAAAAAAACATTGCTTACGAAATTGTAGAACTCGAAAAAGTAATTGAAACACAATATATAACCAGAAGTTTAAGCAATAGAGCGGACCAACTTTCAATTCAAGCAAAAACGCTAAGTCAGCAAAATGTAATTGCCAGTAAATTATCAAATTTATCTTTACAACTATATAGTCATTTATTACAAAATGGTTACGTAAAAAACAATGAAGAGTTAGAGTTTATAAAAGAATATTTTTACAGTAAACTTCCAAAATACGACTTTGACACCTTTGGTTTTAGAGAAAAATTATGGTTATATAAATCTCATTTGTGGTTTAGTTTTTTGTGTCAAGATTTTTTATATAGCTACAAATACGCTAGAAAATGGGTGGATTTATTTAAAGAGGACAAAAAGTATATTTCTCTACATCCTGTTTTTTATTTAAAAGGAAAAAACTATTTATTAGAAGCCTCCTTTTTTGTACAAAAAAAAGCAACTTTTAAAAGAGAATTGGCTTATTTTGAAGAAGAAGTTGAGCAAAAGATTATTCCTTTAAATACAAATACTGAACTTTTAATTTTCGAATACTTATATGCCAATAAATTACACTTGCACTTCTTGGAGGCAACCTTCTCTGAAGGTGAATACTTAGTTGAAATCATTAATCAAAAAATCGAAAACTACGGAAACAGATTAGACAATCATTACATCGTTTTACTCTATTATAAGATTGCCTGTTTGTATTTTGGAATGGGAAAAAATGAACTTTGCATAGAGTATTTACAAAAGATTATAAAATCTAAAAATTTAAGTTCTGCAGGAGATTTACAGTGCTTTGCAAGGGTTTTAAATTTAATTGCTCATTATGAATGTGGCTTAGATTATGATTTAGAAAGACAATTTGTTGATACCTATAAGTTTTTACTAAAAATGGAAAACCTACAAGAAGTGCAAAAAGTTTTTTTAACTTCTATTAGAGATTTAAGTGATGTTTTTCCTCATGAAATAAAAAATGAATTTAAAAAAATACATACCAAGTTAAAAAAATACGAAAATCATCCTTACGAAAAAAGAGCCTTTTTATATTTAGACATTTTATCATGGTTAGAAAGTAAAATACAAAATAAACCTATTGCCGAAATAATTAAAGAAAAAATAAAAAATAATAGTAAAAGATAATAATTTATGATGTTATCATTTATTTTTTTGCGAAAATCACATTAATTAAGCATAATTACAAATAAAACTCTACTAAAACCTATCATCATAAATAATACCTCTATTTTTGTCGGGTGATTAATTCAAAAGCAAATACAAATTCTTCTAAAACTACTTCTGTAGTTTGTATTTCCATGGACACGATCATTCGTACAACTACTACTACAACAATTACCCTTTAGGGGTTCTACTATATTCATATTATCTAGGTTATCTATTGTTTTGCAAAACGAAACAACAATCATAAAAAATAATTACGCAATCTATTTATCAAAAAAAGATGAAAGTATTAAAATTTGGAGGCTCTTCTGTAGCAAACTCAGAAAACATAAAAAAAGTTTTAGACATCGTCTTTAACACCTCAAAAAATAGCAAAGTCGCAGTTGTAGTTTCTGCATTTGGGAAAACTACAGACAAACTATTAATCGGGGCAGATGAAGCTTTAGAAGATATCACTGCTGCTAAAGATATTTTAGAAACGATTAAAGAATTGCATTATCAAGTTATTGATAATTTAATTTCTACCAGTAAAAAAGAAGTTCGTAAAGAAGTTACTTATTTGTTTGATAGATTATTGTCTATTTATGAAGGTGTTTTTTTATTGCAAGAATTGTCTGACAAAACAATCTCAAAAGTTTCTAGTTTTGGCGAGAGACTTTCTTCCTTAATAATTGCAAATGCAGCAAAAGAAAAGTTTGATGCAGCTCATAAAGAAAGTAGAGATTTATTAATTACGAATAATGAGTATTTAAATGCGCAGGTAAATTTTAGGCTTACCAATAAAAATATTACTTCATTTTTTAAAGAAAATAAACATCAAGTTACTGTTTTAGGAGGATTTATTTCTGCTAATATTGATAAAGAAACGACTACATTAGGTAGGGGTGGGTCAGATTTTTCTGCCTCTATTTATGCTGCTGCTTTAAATGCTGATGAATTACAAATATGGACCGACGTTAGCGGTATGTTTACAGCAAATCCTAGCGTTGTAAAACAAGCGTATCCAATCTCAGAAATTTCTTATGAAGAAGCCATGGAATTGTCGCATTTCGGAGCAAAAGTTTTGTATCCACCAACAATTCAACCTTCTTTAAGAAAAGGAATTCCCATCAGAATTAAAAACACATTTGAGCCAGAAAGTATTGGAACTTTAATTTGTAGCAATCCTAAAAACAGTGATGAGGTTAAAGGAATATCACATATAGAAAATATTAGCTTAATTACCCTAGAAGGGGGTGGAATGATTGGTATTCCTGGTTTCTCTAAACGTTTGTTTGAAACACTTTCACAACAAAAAATTAATGTTGTTTTTATAACACAAGCTTCATCAGAACATTCAATTTGTGTAGGTGTTTATGAAAGTGATGCTAAAAAAGCAAAAGAACTTTTAGATGAAACTTTTAGCATAGAAATAGATAGAAAAAAAATAAAACCAATTCTTATAGAAAATGATTTAGCAATAATAGCTGTTGTTGGAGATAGTATGAAAAATCACCAAGGTTTAAGCGGACAAATGTTTAGCGCCTTAGGAAAGAATAATGTTAATATTAGAGCAATTGCCCAAGGTTCATCAGAAAAAAATATCTCTGCTGTCATCAATAAATACGATGCAAAAAAAGCTTTAAATATTTTGCATGAACAGTTTTTTGAAGAAAGAACAAAACAGCTAAATTTATTTGTGACAGGTGTAGGAAATGTTGGTGAGCGATTT
Source organism: Flavobacteriaceae bacterium ASP10-09a (assembly GCA_000981625.1). GTDB lineage: Bacteria > Bacteroidota > Bacteroidia > Flavobacteriales > Flavobacteriaceae > Polaribacter. The sequence goes on along the minus strand of LAQA01000030.1, from coordinate 93,935 downwards.
TTAGCACAATTAGATCAACAAAAAAAGTTTTTAAAAGAAAACTTAAAATTAAATATTAGAGTTATCGGAATTGCTAATTCTAGAAAAATGTTTTTTGACAATAATGGTATCAACCTAAAAAACTGGAAAGAAAACCTAAAGAATGGTGAAGCAACAACTTTAGATAGCTTTCGTAAGAAAGTAATAGAATCGAATCATAGAAACAGTGTTTTTATTGATAATACAGCAAATCAGCAGGTTTCTGAAGTGTATGAAGAATATCTACGTGAAAGTATTTCTGTCGTAACTTGTAACAAAATTGCGTGCGCTTCTAGCTTTGATAATTACAAAAATTTAAAAGAGGTTTCTAAAAAGTATAATGCTTCATTTTTGTTTGAAACGAATGTTGGTGCAGGTTTACCAATCATAGACACCCTTAAAAATTTAATAAATTCTGGAGATCAAGTTCATAAAATTCAGGCGGTTTTATCTGGGAGCTTAAACTTTGTTTTCAATAATTTTGATGAAAATTTAACTTTTCATAATGTGGTTGCAACTGCTCAGAAAGAAGGCTTCACAGAACCAGATCCAAAAATTGATTTAAGCGGAGTTGACGTTGCTAGAAAGATTTTAATTTTGGCGAGAGAAAGTGGTTATCAATTAGAATTAGAAGACATTACAAATAGTTCTTTTTTACCTGAAGACAGTTTAAAAACAACAAATAATGATCATTTTTATGCTTCATTAACAAAAAATGAAGCTCATTTTCAAAATATCTATAAAGAAGCAAATCTTAAAAATTGTCGTTTAAAATATGTTGCAGAATTTGTTGATGGTAAAGCGAATGTGGGTTTAAAACACATTGCTGCCGATCATCCTTTTTATAATTTAGAAGGAAGTGATAATATTGTGTTATTTTTCACAAATAGATATCCTGAAAATCCTTTAATTATTAAAGGTGCTGGTGCTGGTGCAGATGTAACTGCTTCGGGTATCTTTGCAGATGTAATTAGAATTGCTAATAAATAAAAAAGCACTCAGTTTACGATATTCAATTGACAATTATTTGCAATATGAATACTGTAAAATGATAACTGTAAACTAAAAAAAATGGATTATTTAAAAATATTTGCTCCTGCAACTGTTGCGAATGTTTCTTGCGGATTTGATTCTCTTGGATTTGCTGTAGATGCCGTTGGCGACGAAATGACCTTTACAAAAACAGCTGAAAAAGGAGTTAAAATAACAAATATTACTGGAGCTGATTTAACTTATAATGTTGATGAAAACGCTGCAGGTGCAGTTGTTAAAAAAATGCTAAATGAAGCAAATGCTAATTTCGGAATTGAATTAACAATTCATAAAGGTTTCTCTCCAGGGAGTGGATTAGGCAGTTCTGCTGCCAGTGCTGCCGGAGCAGCTTTTGGTGCGAACCAATTTTTAGGAAGTCCTTTTTCAGAATTAGAATTAACAAAGTTTGCAATGTTTGGTGAGGAGGTTGCTTGCGGTACCCAAATTGCAGATAATGTTGCAGCAGCTATTTATGGTGGTTTTGTTTTAGTAAGAAGCTATAACCCTTTAGAAATCATAAAATTACCTGTTCCTTTAGCATTGAGAGTAGTTGCGATTCATCCGCAAATACCAATAAAAACAAAAGATGCCAGAGAAGTTTTACCTATAAAAATAGCATTAAAAGATGCCGTTACACAATGGGCAAATGTTGGTGGTTTAATTAGCGGTTTATATACAGATAACTACAATTTAATCAGTAATTCATTAGTAGATATCATCGTAGAACCTGTTCGTAAAGAGTTTATTCCATTTTTTGATGACGTCAAAAATAGCGCCTTAAAAGCGGGAGCATTAGGTGCTGGAATTAGTGGTTCTGGACCCACAATTTTCGCACTCTGTAAAGGCGATGAAATTGCTGAAAAGGTTTACAAAAGCATCGAAGAAAGTTATAAAAATACAGGAATTGATTTTGAAATGTTTGTTTCAAAAGTGAATCCAAAAGGAATAAAAATACTAAAATAGTTTTTAGTGTTAGAAATAGTGTTTCCAACTATTAAAGACTAAAAACTCAAAACCAAAAACTTTATATAATGAACTATTACAGTTTACATCATAAATCACCAAAAACAACTTTTAAGAACGCAGTTGTGCAAGGTCTTGCAAAAGACAGAGGAATCTATTTCCCAGATAACATCACAACTCTTTCAAAAGAATTTATTGCCAATATTTCTGAATATACAAATCACGAAATTGCCTACGAGGTAATTAAACAGTTTGTAGGTGATGAGATTCCAACTAAAAAATTAAAAGAGATTATTACAAAAACTGTTTCTTTTGATTTTCCCATAGTAAAAGTTGATGAAAATATTGCTTCTTTAGAATTGTTTCACGGACCAACAATGGCTTTTAAAGATGTTGGTGCAAAATTCATGGCACAATGTTTAGAGTATTTCAACCAAGGAAATACCGAAGAAATTACTGTTTTAGTTGCCACCTCTGGCGATACAGGAGGCGCAGTTGCAAATGGTTTTTTAGGTGCAAAAGGGGTAAATGTTGTTATCTTATATCCTTCAGGAAAAGTAAGTGATATTCAAGAAAAACAATTGACAACTTTAGGTCAAAATATCACCGCTTTAGAAGTAGATGGTGTTTTTGATGACTGTCAAGAAATGGTGAAAACTGCTTTTTTAGATGAAGAAATTACTAAAAAATTAACCTCCGCAAACTCAATAAATGTGGCTCGTTGGCTGCCACAAATGTTTTATTTTTTCTTCGCTTATAAAGAATTACACAAAAAGCACAAAGATCTTGTTTTCTCAGTACCAAGTGGAAATTTTGGAAATATCTGTGCAGGAGTCATGGCACAAAAATTAGGTTTACCAATCAAACATTTTATCGCTTCTACAAATATAAATGATACAGTTCCTAATTATTTAATAAATGGCATTTACAGTCCTAAACCATCAAAAGCAACCATTTCTAATGCGATGGATGTTGGGAACCCAAGTAACTTTATCAGAATTCAAGAATTATTCAGTAACGATTTAGAAGCTCTTAAAAGTGCTTTTTCTTCTTATGCCTTTACTGATGATGAAACGCGAGAAACAATGAAGGAAATCTATAAAAATTCTGGTTATGTTGCAGATCCTCATGGAGCTGTTGGATATTTAGGCTTAAAAAAATATGAGTTACAAGAAAATGAGTTTGGGATTTTTCTAGAAACTGCTCATCCTGTAAAGTTTTTAGATGTTGTTGAAGAAACATTACCTGTTAAAATTGAAATTCCTAAACAAATTCAGAAAATAATCAACAATAAAAAAGTTGCTATAAAAGTGGCTAACTATCAAGACTTGAAGTCTTTCTTACTAAAATAATCAAAAAATAAATTTTTATAAAATGAAAAAGTCCTAACAATTAAATTGTTAGGACTTTTTTGTTGGCCTACAAGGACTCGAACCTTGAATGTCGGTACCAAAAACCGGTGTGTTACCAATTACACCATAGGCCAATGCTTTTATGCGGGTGCAAATTTAATCTAATCTTTTAATTTTGCAAACATTTTTTCATAATTTTTCAATTTAACATATTTTTATGAGCTATTCTACATTCAGAAAAGTTTACAGAACCCTATTTTATTCATATTTATTAGTAAATTCGCCAGAGACTATTAAGTAACTTATGACATCAGAAAAATTTAAAAAATGGAACATCATCCTAGGGTGGGTTGTATTTGCTATCGCATTAATTACATATACCCTAACTTTAGAGCCAACTGTTAGTGCTTGGGATTGTGGCGAATACATATCAACCTCTGTAAAACTAGAAGTTGGTCATCCTCCAGGAGCACCTCTTTTTCAAATGTTAGGAGCATTTTTTGCAATGTTTACTTCTGAGGTTACTGAGATTGCAAAAATGGTCAACTTTATGTCTGCTTTAGCAAGTGCATTTACCATTTTATTTATGTTTTGGACTATTTCCAATCTCGCAAAAAAAATGACATTAAAAACGGGTGGAATTTCAGAAGGAAAATACATCGCTATTCTTGGAAGTAGTTTAATTGGTTCTTTAGCATACACTTTTTCTGATAGTTTTTGGTTTAGCGCCGTAGAAGGAGAAGTATATGCAATGTCATCCTTTTTAATGGCTTTATTATTTTGGCTAGGCTTAAAATGGGAAAGTGAAATCCATCTACCTAGAGGAAATAAATGGTTGATTTTAATAAGCTTCGTCGTAGGTTTATCTTTTGGAGTTCACATACTTTCTTTATTGGTAATTCCTGCAATTGTACTATTGTATTTCTTTAAAACCTATAAAAAAATTAACTTAAAAACAACAGCGATTGCGACTATAGTCTCTGTATTCGTTTTAATACTTGTCTTTAAATTTATATTCCCTTTTACTTTAAAATTCTTTAGTGCTTCAGAATTATTTTTCATTAATTCAATTGGTTTGCCCTATAATTCAGGATCTATTATTGCTGCAATTATTTTGATCGTATTGTTCTATTTGGGATTAAATTATACTAGAAAAAATAAAAAAGTAACTGCAAACACTTTAATACTTTCTTTACTTTTTATAATGATAGGCTTTTCTTCTTGGATGATGTTGCCAATAAGAGCCAATGCAAATACAACTATTAACGAAAACAATCCTTCGAGTGCACGTGAATTGCTAGCTTATTATGAGCGTGAACAATATGGAGATGCTAATGTTTTTTATGATACATATTATTCAAATACTCATAATAGAGAACAAGATGCTGAAAACCCAACAAAGGATGATAAGCCTAAGTATGAGAAAAAAGACGGAAAATATGTTATTGTAAACGTTTACAAAGACGTACTTCCTAATTGGTCTGATAAGCACAAAGGTTTTATTCCAAGAATGGTAAATCCTTCATCAGAAAAAATGTACAAAGCAATTGCTGGTATTCCAAAAAACAGTAAGCGTAGACCAACTTTTGCAGAGAACATTAAGTTCATGATCAGTTTTCAATTTGGTTACATGTATGGGCGTTATTTTATGTGGAATTTTGTAGGACGTCAAAATGATATTCAAGGAAATTTAGATATTCTTAATGGTAATTGGTTGAGTGGAATTGACTTTATTGATGAAGCTAGATTAGGATCTCAAGACAAACTTCCTCCCCAGGTTTTAGAAAATAAAGGTAGAAATAAATACTATTTTTTACCACTAATTTTAGGGATTATAGGTTTATTATATCAGATAAAGTGGGATAAAGAAAACTTTTTTGTACTCTTCCTATTCTTTGTATTTACTGGTTTTGCTATCATTTTTTACACAAATCCAAGACCTTTTGAGCCAAGAGAGCGTGATTATGCAATTGTAGGAAGTTTCTATATTTTTGCCATCTGGATTGGTTTCGGTGTACTCGCCTTATATGATTATCTAAAAAGTTTTGGCTCACAAAAATCAATAGCAATTGCCATTACGGTTATTTCTTTTTTAGCGGTTCCATCTTTAATGGCTCTTGAAAACTGGGATGATCATGACCGTTCTAACAGATACACAACGCATTTAAATGCGCAAGCATACTTAGAAAGCTGCGATCCAAATGCAATTTTATTTACCATTGGCGATAATGATACCTTTCCTTTGTGGTACATGCAAGAAGTAGAAGGTATAAGAACGGATGTGAAATTGGTCAACACAAGCCTTTTTCAAACAGATTGGTATATTGATCAAATGAAACGTGCAACCTACGATGCACCTCCTATTCCGTCAAAATTAACACATGATGAATACAAATATGGAACCTTAGATGTGGCGTATTATTTTCAAGAATTGTTTCCTAATTTAAAAGACTCTGTAATTGATTTAGAAACTTACATGAAATGGATAAGAAGTGATAGTAAAAAAACTTTTTATGATTTAGATGATGATGGAAATCCTGAAAAAATGCTACCTACCAATAAAATTAGAATTCCTGTTAATAAAGAAAATGTTTTAAAATACGGAATTGTAGCGCAAAAAGATGCAGACAAAATTGTGCCTTATATAGATATTACTGTTGGTAGAGCTTTGGCTAAAAACACTCTTTTAATGTTAGATATTCTAAATAATTTTAATTGGGAGCGTCCTATTTATTTTACGGGTGGCTCCAATACAGATAGTGAGTATATTTGGTTAAAAGACTATTTACAACTAGATGGTGTTGCTTTTAAATTTGTACCTATAAAAACGCCTACCAAAATTTATAATCAAGAAGGGGAGCTGCAAAGAGAATTAAGCTTATTTGATATTGGTAGAATAGATACAGACAAAATGTACAAGAATGTACAAAAATGGAATTGGAGAAACATCAATGATGGTAAGATTTATTTAGACGAGCAAACCAAAAGAAATGCCATTTCTTTAAGGAATAGTTTAATGCGTTTATCTGCTGCTTTTGCAAAAGAGGGAGACACTTTAAAAGCTATTGAAGTCTTAGATTTATCGATTGAGAAATTACCAATTAAAGATTTTGATCATTACAGCTTATCGATGGAATATCCAGAAATGTATTACAAACTGGGTCAAGAAGAAAAAGCTAGAGAAACAGCAAAAACGTTAATTAAGTTATTCAAAGATCAATTAATTTGGTACAGTACCTTTCCTGTTGGAGACTTTGATATGGTTTTTGATGAATTTGACATGACTTTTAGATACTTGTACAGAGGTATTATAGATCAAGTTGTTGAATATGATACTGATGAAGATTTTGTAAAAGAATTACAAGAAGATTTTAACAAAACAATTAGTTTGTTTAGTCATATTATTCCAGAAGAATAGTAAAAGCATAAAAAAAACCAATTACAAAGAAGTAATCTTAACATCTTTGTAATTGGTTTTTTATTTCTGAAGCTCAGAAATAAAGTTCTAAAGGTATTGTTGCACCAAACTAATTAGGGTGTTTGCGTCTTGAAACCCTGTTTGACGCCATTTCATTTCTCCATTTTTATAAATCATAAAAGTAGGATTTCCTTTCACTCTTAAAGCATCTGCTAACGTTTCATTTTTTTTGATATCAATTTTTATAACTTTTGCTCTATCTCCAAGAGCAGCAGCAACATCTCTTAAGGTATCAACACTATTTTCTATCTCATCCCAATCAGCATAAAAATCGATTAAAACAGGCTTATCAAGACTAATTAAATCTCCAAATTTTGTCATAACATAACGTTTCTAATGAGTTTAAAACATATTACTATAAAATAGTTATAACACAAATATAATAAATCTAATTAAATAACCTGATTATCAGGCTTTTTTCAATTCTATGACTGTAATTTCAGGCCAAATACCAACTCTCCCAGGAAATGCATGGTACCCAAAACCTCTGTTTACATTTATATATCTCCCAAATTCCTCATATAATCCTGCCCATTGTTTGTATACATATTTAGATGGACTCCATTTAAACCAACCAGGAATTTCTATTCCCATCTGTAAACCATGCGTATGACCACTTAAAGTTAATTGATAATTAAAATCATCTTGTTTTACTTTATACTCCCAATGACTAGGATCATGACTCATTAAAATCTTAAAATCTTCTTTTTTAATGTTTGCTGATGCTCGCTTTAAATCTCCAGCTTGGTTAAATCCTTTTCCCCAATTTTCTACACCTAAAAGCGCAATTTTTTGTCCGTCTTTTTCTAA
>LAQA01000030.1:76073-86106 GCA_000981625.1 Flavobacteriaceae bacterium ASP10-09a | reverse complement strand
TTATTTACAATATCTCCTGTAAACAGCATTATATCAGATTTTTGCTCATTGATTAAATCAACTCCATATTGGATTTTTTCTTTATTAGTGAAACTTCCTGAATGAATATCAGAAATTTGTGTAATTGTATAGCCATCAAAAGCTTCAGGCAAGTCATCAAAAACTAGCTGGTGTTTGATTACTTTATAGTTGTACTTCCCTTGAATAATTCCGTAAATAAAAGCTGTAAAAGGTATAGCAGCCAAGCCTAAAGCTAATTGCGAAATAAATTTCCTTCTTCCTTCTAAAGACTTTGTTTCTCCATTTGAAATGGCAGAAATAAATTTTAAAAACCATCTATAAAAATCTTCCCCAAATAGGAACACAATAACTACTAACTTTGGAATGGAAACCGTTAGTAATAAACCCATTGCCATTTGAAATTGAGGTGTTTGTCCATCACTTCTAGAATAAGTTAATATCATTACAAAAAAGTTGATGTAAACTGCAATACTTAAAACTAAAAAAGAATATCGTACAATTTTACTTTTTGAGACTGTTTTAAACGCTTGAAACGTGTAAATTTCGACAAGAACAATAAAAACGGTTAATATGATTAAGGGAAGAATCCAACGAAGCATAGAATTATAAAATAAAATTTAATGCAAATATAATTGTAAATCAAATACAAGAACTCTAACATAATGTTAAGGTTTCGTTTAATACACAAAAAAGAATAAACCCGAACTTCTTAACAAAAGATAATTTTTACCTATAGATATATTTATACTTTGTAGCATGAGAAAATTACACCTAGTCTTATTCGTTTTAACAAGTTATTTTGGGCTATCTCAAAATGCAAATGAAGCATTAGTTACTTTTCACAAAAACACTTTTCCTGAGGCAAAATTAACGGTTTTATCACCAAGAGTTACTGTTGCTTTTGCATATAGTTATGCGAATTTTAGCTTTATAGAGTCTAAAAACGGAACCATTGTAATCGATACGGGTTGGTTTCCAGGTGAAGCAAAAAAAGCTTTTGAGGAATATAAAAAAATAAATAACAAACCAATAATCGCCATAATTTATACACATTTACACCCAGATCATTATGGAGGAAGTACTTATTTAGCAAGTCTTACTAAAAAAAATATTCAAATTATTGCACCTAAAGGTTGGCAGAATTGGTTGAATTACCAAAACAGCACTATACAACCTATGGTCATTAAAAGAGGATATTCGCAAATGGGTATTTTATTACCACTTGGTGATAAAGGGACAGTAGGAGCTGCTGTGGGGATTTCTCCTAGAATAAATGGACGTGCAGAAATCAAGTTCCCAAATAGAGTAATTGACAAAGAGACAACTATAGAAATTGATGGAATTACTTTGCAATTAATACCTAGTGCTGGAGATTTAAAAGAAAATTTAATGATATGGCTCCCCGAAGACAAGGTGTTATTTGGAGGAGATATTATTGGTGGAACTTTTCCTTATATAGAAACGGCTCGTTTTGAATTGGAAAGAGATCCTAAGGATTTTATTCATTCTATAACTAAAGGCTTAGCGTTAAAACCAGAATTTGTTGTGGGTGGTCACGGACGAGTTTTAAAAGGGGAAGAAGATGTTCTAGATGTACTTTCGAGCAATATAGACTTGATACAGTTTATGATCAACCAACTAGATCGAGCTGTTGTAAAAGGCTGGACTGCAGATCAAGTGATAGACAATTTACAACTACCTAAAGCATTAAAAAACCATAAAGATTTACAAGCGTATTATCATAAAATTTCTTGGATTATTCGTCAAATGCACATAAAGAGAGTTGGGTTTTTTCAAAATATAAATGATTTATCAAAAAAAACAGCTTCTTACGAAAACAAGAAACTAATTCAACTAATTGGTAGTGAACAAAAGGTTTTAGAGGCTATAAAAAAAGCATATGCCAATGAAGAGTATGCTTGGACGGCTTCTCTTGCTGATAAACTTTTAAGTGTGAATCCAGAAAATAAGGAAGCAGTCACTTACCAAAACAAAGCGTTTCTTCAAATCGCAAGAAAAACAGAAAGTGCTAATGAAAGGAATTACTTGCTTTCTCATATTAAAAAGGAGATTCCTTGGCAAGGAATATATGCAAATACCATTGTGCAATTTTTAACAAACTCTTCTATTTCTAAAATAATTAAAAAATTAGAAGCACAAGTAATCCCAGAAAATGCTGAAAACTTAAATATGAATATACAATTTAGGGTTGATGGTAAGGTTCAGAATACTATTGTTAGAAATAATATCTTGGTTTTAACAGAAAAAGAGAGCATCCCAGATTTGGTAATTACCCTTCGTAAAACTGATTTAATTTCGATCGTAATTCATAAAACAACATGGAATAGATTATTAGCTGCTAAAAAAATTACAATTTTAAAAGGCGACAACCATTTTGTGTCTTTTACACAAATATTTGAAACAGCCTATTAAGCAATCGTTTAAAAACGAAAAAAGCAGTTGCTCCTGTAGTAGAAACAACTGCTTTTTATGATAACAATAAACCAACTATTAATCTATTGTTTGTTTATTTGGTAATCTCTTCTTTTAAGCGAACTCTAATTCTCCTTTTGCCTCTTGTTCTTTAAATTTCTGAACCAAAGCTAAGGCATCAGGAATAACATCACTACATAGTATGATAAGAGATCCTTTTACCGCGTTTTTAACTGCATAAGTAATTGCTTCTTTTTCTGAAGGAATAATAGTCGTTTTCTTATTCGGATCTTTCATTTTAATTCCGTCGTTCAACATCTTAATAAGTTCTTCTTCCGTTTTACCTCTTAAGCGTTTGTCTTGTCTTATGATTATCTCGTCAAACATTTCTGCAGCAATACTTCCCATTTCATTATTATCCTCAAGACGCCTATCTCCAATTCCTGCAATAATTCCAACTTTAACAGTAGCATCTAACTCATCTACAAAATCTTTTAAGGCTCTCATTCCTGCGGGATTATGAGCATAATCTAAAAGTATTTTAAAATTTTTAAATTCAAATAAATTCAAACGTCCTGGAGTTTGCGAAGCAGAAGGTATAAAGGTCTCTAAACCGGCTTTCATATCTTCAATACTAATCCCTTGTACATGAACAGCAAGAACAGCTGCTAATACATTTTGAATCATAAATTTAGCCTTACCACCGTAGGTTAGCGGAATGTCTTCTACTTTCATAATACGCATTTTCCATTCACCTCTACAAATAGTAACATACCCTTTTTCATATACTGCCGTTATTCCATGCAATCTTTGCAATGCTTTTATTCTCGGATTGTCTTCATCCATGGAGAATAATGCAACATTACAATCAACTTTTCTTCGCATGTCATACACCAAATCATCATCAGCGTTTAAGATGGCATAGCCTTCAGGTAGTACTGTTTCAGGCACAACACCTTTCACTTTTGCTAACTGCTCAATTGTATGGATTCCTTTTAACCCTAAGTGATCAGCTGCTACATTTGTCACTACTGCTACATCACATTTTTTAAATCCTAATCCTGCTCTTAATAAACCACCACGAGCACATTCTAAAACAGCAAAATTTACCGTTGGATCTTTCAATACAAATTCAGCACTTGCGGGACCAGTACAATCACCTGTCATTAATAATCTATTTTGAATATATACACCATCACTCGTTGTATAACCAACACGATAACCATTCATTTTGGCTATATGAGCAATTAAACGTGTTGTTGTTGTTTTTCCATTCGTTCCAGAAGTTGCAATGATAGGAATGCGTCCTGTATCTCCTTTTTTAGGAAACAACTTATCGATTACTGGTCCTGCTACATTACGTGGCAAACCTGTTGTTGGTGATAAATGCATTCTAAACCCGGGTCCTGCATTTACTTCTAAAACTGCTCCTCCCGTTTCAGATAATGGTTTAGATATATCTGTGGTCATGATATCTATTCCACATATATCTAAGTCAATAATTTTTGAAATTCGTTCCACCATACTCACATTCGCAGGATGGATAATATCTGTAATATCTTCAGCAGTTCCTCCAGTACTTAGGTTTGCTGTATCTTTTAATATTAATCTTTCAGATTCAGAGATCACAGATTCCAATGTATATCCTGCATCTTTTATAATGTTTATAGTTAATTCATTTGCGGTGATTTTTGTCAAGACATTTTCATGTCCAAAACCACGACGTGAATCACTATTCACGATATCAATAAGTTCTTGAATCGTTGATTTACCGTCTCCTATAATGTGAGCAGGGGTTCGAATAGCTCCAGCTACCAATACATTATTGATGACTAATAATCTATAATCTTCACCAACAATAAATTTTTCAACGATAATTGCACCACTTTTAGAGCTTTCTTTTGCATGATTAAAAGCAACTAAGGCAGTATCATAATTTTGTATATTAACCGTAATTCCACGACCATGATTTCCATCAACTGGTTTTATTACTAAAGGATAACCAACATATTTACACGCATCTTCTAGACTTCTTTCACGACGAATAATGTCACCACGAGGTACATCAACTTCTGCTTGTTCAAGTAAATATTTAGTATCTTCTTTATCGCAGGCCAACTCCACACCAATACTGCTCGTTTCGCTAGTTACAGTAGCTTGAATACGTTTTTGATTTGCTCCATAACCAAGTTGAACCAAAGAATATTTATTTAATCGAATCCAAGGAATCCCACGAGCTTCAGCCTCTGCTACTATAGAACCTGTACTTGGCCCAAGACGATCCGCTTCACGTAACTCTCGCATTTCCTGAATATCATCAGACATATCATACACTTCTCCTGAAATTAGTGCTTCACAAATTTTAACTGCTGACTTTGCAGCAAATACTCCAACAGACTCTTCCATGTATGAAAAAACCACACTATAAACTCCTTCTTCTCCATAACCTCTAGTTCTTCCAAAACCAGTATCCATTCCTGCAAGTGTTTGTATTTCTAAGGCAATATGTTCAATAATATGTCCCATCCAAGTACCATCATCAACTCGCATAAAAAAACCACCTTCACATCCTTCAGAACATCTATGAGAATACATCGAGGGGAACATTGCTTTTAATCGTTCAGGGAATCCTTCTATTTTATTAGAAGGAAACTCCTCCATTTCTTCAAGATCTAAGACCATCACTATTAATTTATGACGTCTTATAGACCAAAAATTTGGGCCTCTCATTGCAGTAATTTCTCTAATTTTCATATTTAATTATTTTTTGTTTTTTATTGAAAGTTTATAAATATATACATTTTAAAAGATAAAAATTAGTTTATTTTAGCATCTATAGATAAACAAGAAGATTTTTACTAAAATGATAAAAGGAACACTAATTCCTATTGGAGGAAATGAGGATAAAGGAATTGAAGAAAACGAACAATACACCCAAGAATTTATTAGTGAAGGTATTTTATATCATGTTGTAAAAGAAGCTGGTGGTGTTGACGCAAATATTGTAGTAATCCCTACTGCATCAAGTATTCCTATTGAAGTTGGAAATAATTATATAGAAGCTTTTACTGCTCTAGGATGTAAAAATATTGAGGTTCTTGATATTAGAAATATAGAAGACTCTGAAAAAGAAGTTTCCATTAAGTTGATTAAGAATGCAGATTGTGTAATGTTTTCTGGAGGAGATCAATCTAAAATCACCAAGAAGATTGGCAGAACTACGATTCATAGAATCTTAGCTGATAGATATAAAAATGAAAAAGGTTTTGTTATTGCGGGAACAAGTGCAGGAGCAATGGCAATGGCAAATGAAATGATTGCTGGAGGAAGCGCATCTGAAGCTTTTATTAAAGGAGCTGTTTCTATGTATAAAGGCTTAAATTTAATACCCGAATTAATTATTGACACTCATTTTATTAGGCGTGGACGTTTTGGGAGACAATCTGAAGCGGTTGCAAAACATCCAAATCTAATAGGAATTGGTTTAGCAGAAGACACAGGAATGATTATTAAAAACGGAAGCGATTCTACTGTAATTGGGTCTGGTATGGTTATTATTTTCGACGGAAGCAAACTCACACATAACAACGAAAAAATTCTTAAAGAGGGCACGCCAATGACGATGGCTAACTTAATAATCCATGTACTTTCTAACGGAGATAAATATGATATTAAGAATAGAAAAGTTTCTGTTTTACCAATTAAATCTCCTTTTATTTAGTGTTTTTTATCACTTCTACAGAAGTAGGAGTCTGTATTTATGATCAGTTCGATTGCTACCTTCGTGTAAAAGACTTTCTATTTATAAATAGAGATTTCTTCTTCACCATTAGACGATTTGCATGCTCTATACATTCCTTCTGTATTAAAAGGCATCGAAATATTTCCTTTGGCATCAATAGCAATTAAACCACCGTCTCCACCAATTTCTATAATTCTTTTATTAATTACTTCATTTGCTGCTGCTGCCAAAGACATTTCTTTGTGCTCAATTAAACAAGCGACATCATACGCAACAACACCTTTTATAAAAAACTCACCACTTCCAGTACAAGAAATTGCACAGGTTTTATTATTGGCATAGTTTCCTGCTCCAATCATAGGGGAATCTCCAACTCTACCAAACTTTTTATTAGTCATTCCTCCAGTAGAAGTTGCCGCAGCAACATTTCCATCTTTGTCACAAGCAACAGCACCTACAGTTCCGAATTTGGAATCTTTTTTCTTAGCGTGATCTAATTGAAAACTATCAGTATCTTTTATTTCTAACCATTGATTATGACGTAATTCGTCATAAAAATAGGTTTCATCTTCAATTGTATAATCGTTTATTTTAGCAAATTGCATAGCTCCTTGTCCTGCTAAAAAAACGTGTTCACTTTTTTCCATGACATCTCTTGATAGCGAAACAGGGTTTTTAATTCCCGTAATTAAAGAAACTGCACCAGCATTTAAGGTTTTTCCATCCATAATAGAAGCATCCATTTCATGAGTTTCTTCTGCAGTAAAAACAGCTCCTTTTCCTGCATTAAATAAATATGAATTCTCTAAAGAAATAACTGCTTTTTCAACTGCATCAATAGAAGTTCCTCCATTTTCTAAAACTAAATATCCAGCATCTAAGGCTGATTTTAAAGCCAACTTATATTGCGCTTCTAACTCAGAAGTCATCATTCCTTTTACTAAAGTTCCTGCTCCACCATGAATGGCGATTGAAAAAGTATTCATTCTATAAATTTTAGGACTCAAAAATACAGCTTATAAGTCAGATTTTTATCAAAATACTTCCAGATACAATTCCGTAAAAAAACAAAATAGCTCGAAGTGACAGTATGTATATATTTTTAACAGGTTTATATAAAAGACACATAAAAATTCACCTTAAAAATATGTTCATATAATTTTAAATTTCTAATTCAATCTAAACTACTAAACGCATAAGTTTTTGTAGTTTTATCACGCTCAACAAAATTTACAATGTCAGATCAAAAAAGAGTTTTTTTAGTAGATGCTTTTGCATTAATTTTTCGTGGATATTATGCGTTTATAAAAAACCCGCAAATTAACTCTAAAGGTTTAGATACATCTGCAATTATGGGGTTTATGAACTCGTTATTAGATGTAATAAAACGTGAAAGACCAGATCATCTAGCCGTTTGTTTTGACAAAGGTGGAAGTGTAGACAGAGTAGAAATGTTTGAAGCTTACAAAGCCAACAGAGATGAAACGCCAGAAGCTATAAAATTAGCAGTTCCTTATATCCAAGAAATTTTAAAAGCGATGCACATACCAATCATGGTAAAAGCTGGTTTTGAAGCTGATGATGTTATTGGGACTTTGGCAAAACAGGCAGAAAAAGAAGGGTACAAAACTTTTATGGTGACTCCTGATAAGGATTTTGCACAATTAGTTTCTGAAAATATTTTCATGTACAAACCTCGTTTTGGCGGTGGTTATGATATTTGGGGAGTTCCTGAAGTGCAAGAAAAATTTGGAGTTGAAAACCCTTTACAAGTCATTGATTTTTTAGGGATGATGGGAGATTCTGCAGATAATATACCCGGTTTGCCTGGCGTTGGAGAAAAAACTGCCAAAAAGTTTTTAGCAACTTATGGTTCTATGGAAAACTTATTAGCAAATACACATGAGCTAAAAGGAAAAATGAAAGAAAAAGTTGAAGGAGCAAAAGAACTAGGGATGCTTTCTAAGCAATTAGCAACCATAATGCTAGATGTTCCTGTAAATTTTGAGGCGAAAGACTTTGAATTAGATCAGCCAGATATAGAAAAAGTAACAGAACTTTTTAACGAATTAGAGTTTAGAAATCTACTAACTAACTTCACGAGGACTTTTGCTCTTGAAAATACAGTAAAAACAAATTCATTAGAAAATTCTGCAGAAGAGAAACCAAAGTCTACTCCTAAAAAAGCACCTTTAAATCCAGAAGGACAGTTTGATTTATTTGCAGCTCCAGGAACAGGAAGTGTTTCTGAAGAAGCAATTGCATCAGGATTTAAAACAATAGAAAATACGAGTCATTTTTATCAACACATAAATTCACCTTTTTCTAGAAAACTATTAATTAGTAAATTAATGCAACAAACTTCGGTTTGTTTTGATACAGAAACTACAGGTTTAAAAGCATTGGAAGTTGAATTAATCGGAATTGCTTTTTCGTATGAAATTGGAAAAGGATATTATGTTTCATTCCCAGAAAACCAAGAAGAAACAACAACTATTTTAGAGGAATTTAGACCGTTTTTTGAATCTGATATTGAAAAAATTGGACATAATTTAAAGTACGACATCAAGGTTTTATCAAACTATGATATGCCTGTAAAAGGAAAATTGTTTGATACCATGATTGCGCATTACCTCATCAATCCAGACATGCGCCATAATATGGATATATTGGCAGAAACATATTTGAATTATCAGCCGGTTTCTATCACCAATTTAATTGGTAAAAAAGGAAAAAATCAACTTTCTATGCGTGTTATTCCTATCAAAGATCAAACAGAATATGCTGTTGAAGATGCTGATATTACACTGCAATTAAAAGAACATTTCACCAAAGAATTAGAAAGTGGTAACGTGACCAAGCTTTTTAATGATATTGAAACTCCTTTGGTATCTGTTTTAACAGCGATGGAAATTGAGGGAATAAATCTAAATTCAGATTTTCTAAACCAATTATCTGTTGCCTTAACGGACGACATCAGCAGACTTGAAAAGAGCATTTTTGAGCAAGCAGGTGAAGAATTTAATATTGCTTCACCCAAACAATTAGGGATTATTTTGTTCGAAAAAATGGAATTAGTGAAGAAGCCTAAAAAGACAAAAACTGGGCAATATGCAACCGGAGAAGACATCTTATCTTTCTTAGCAAAAGACCATGCAATTATTAGAGACATTCAAGAATATCGTCAATATAAAAAATTACTGAGCACGTATGTAGATGCGTTGCCGAATGAAGTAAACCCAAAAACAGGAAGAATTCATACTCAATATATGCAAGCAGTTGCTGCGACGGGCCGTTTGAGTTCTAACAATCCTAATCTACAAAACATACCGATTAGAACAGAACGTGGACGTGAAGTGCGTAAAGCTTTTATCCCAAAAGATGAAAATTACGTTTTACTGGCAGCAGATTATTCTCAAATTGAATTGCGAATTATTGCTTCTTTAAGTGAAGAAGAAAATATGATAAATGCATTTAAAAACGGAGAAGATATTCATGCTTCAACGGCTGCAAAAGTATTTAATGTTCCTTTGGATGAAGTTACTCGTGAACAACGTAGCAATGCAAAAACAGTCAATTTCGGAATTGTTTATGGAGTTTCTGCATTCGGATTAAGTAATCAAACTGATTTAAGCCGAAGTGAAGCCAAAGAATTGATTGATACCTATTACGAAACCTATCCTAAGTTGAAAGCATACATGTCTGCACAAGTAGATTTTGCAAGAGAACATGGGTATGTAGAAACTGTTTTAAACAGACGCAGGTATTTAAAAGACATCAATTCTAGAAATGCGATGGTTAGAAGTGGTGCTGAAAGAAATGCTGTAAATGCACCTA
>LAQA01000030.1:32598-76008 GCA_000981625.1 Flavobacteriaceae bacterium ASP10-09a | reverse complement strand
GTTACTACAAGTGCATGACGAATTGGTTTTTGATGCTCATAAAGACGAGTTAGAAACCATAAGACCCATTATAAAACACGAAATGGAAAACGCTTTTAAAATGAGTGTTCCTTTAGATGTTGAAATGGGAATAGGAGAAAATTGGTTGGAAGCGCATTAAAAATAAAATCATGTTAAAAACCCTACTTCCAAAAAGATTTTTGCTACTTAATAATTTTGCAATCATTTATTTATTACTCTCTTTTTTAATTCGATTAACGTTCTATATTTTTTCATTTTCTGAGCTCAGCTTTAATCTAATTTCTTTTTTAAAAATGTTTGGAATAGGTCTTATGTTTGATCTTGGAAGCCTCTCCTATATATTAGTTTTTTACGCTATTTATTTACTTTTAATCCCTGTAAAATTTTACGGATGCAAAGCAGATAAAATTTTAACGAACGTTGGTTTTTTTATTGTTTTATTCTTTATTTTATTTTCTTTTTTAGCAGAAATATCATTTTGGCAAGAGTATCAAAAACGGTACAATTTTATTGCAGTAGACTATTTATTATACACGTATGAAGTTATAGAGAACATTCATCAATCTTTTCCGTTGCCTTTGTTAATTGGCTTGTTAATTGTATTTGTTTTTATCATCAAAAAAGGAATACGTAAAAAAGGTGTTTTCAAACATTTTTATCAAAATAAAAACAACTTTAAACAAAAATTAATTCCTACTTTATTCTGGTGTAGTCTCTTTTTACTTTTTCATTTTAACGTTAAAAATACTGATGCAGAAATTTTTAAAAACCGCTACAGAAATGAAATAGCAAAATCTGGGAACTACTCTTTTTTTGCAGCATACAAATCAAATGAATTAAACTATAATGAGTTTTATTTAAAAAATTCAGAAGACACCTCTATTTCTTTATTGCAAGAATTAATAAAGACTCCAAAAGATAGTTTTTTAACTAAAACGACTCTCAAAAGATATATAAAAAGTGATGGTGTTCCCTTGAAACCTAATGTTATTTTTATAGGGCTAGAAAGTTTAAATGCTTCCTTCATGACTCGGTTTGACAATCAAAAAAACCAAGTACCAACCTTAGATTCTCTCGTTAATGCATCTATATTTTTCAATAATCTATATGCCACTGGAACCCGAACAATTAGAGGTATAGAGGCTTTAACGCTTTCTATCCCGCCTACTCCAGGAAGAAGTATTGTTAAAAGAAAGGGTCATAAAAATCTATTTACCATTGGAGAAGTATTTAAACAAAAAGGGTATAGTAGAACCTTTTTTTACGGGGGTGATGGTTATTTTGATAATATGAATTCTTATTTTAGCTACAATGGTTTTGATATTGTTGATCGAAAAAAAACACATCGATTATCTGAAAATTCACCAACAAGAAGAACTAGAATTGAAGACAACGAAGTTACTTTTGAGAATGCTTGGGCAGTTTCTGATCTCGATTTATTTAATAAAGTTCTAGACTATACTGACAAGCAAGCCGAAAAAGAAAAACCTTTCTTTAACTTTGTAATGACCAGCTCTAATCATCAGCCATATACATACCCAAATGGTTTTGTAGATATTCCTTCTGGTACAAATAGAGAAGGGGCTTTACGATATGCTGATTATAGTTTAAATCAATTTTTTAAAATGGCAAAGAAAAAATCTTGGTATAAAAACACTGTATTTGTGTTGGTTTCGGATCATTGTGCCTATAGCGCAGGAAGAACAGAATTAAATATGGAAAAATATCATATCCCCGCGTTTATAATTAATCTTCCTAACAAACAACCTGAAGAAATTAACACGCTAATTTCTCAAATAGATATTTTTCCAACACTTTTCGGATATTTAAATTGGAGTTACACTTCTAATTTTTTTGGCAGAGACATCAGAGAAATAGACGCGAATGAAGAACGCGCTTTAATTGCCAACTATAGAAAACTAGGGTTGTTAAAACCCAGTAAACTATCTATTATTAATAGTGAACAAAAATCTTCTTCCTATAATTACAATTCTAATAAAAAAAGAAACACTTTAATTTCTACCAAAACAGATAGTGTTTTATTAAAAGAGAATATTAGCTACTACCAAGGCGCATTTAATCTTTTTAAAAATGGCCTCTTAAAATTAAAATGATATTATGCAGAAATAGGTGTGCAGAAATATAGGGCGTTATATAACCTATTATCAAAGAAGAAAAAGGATTAAAAAAATAAATAAAGAGGACATTAATAAGAGAAAAGATGGAATTAGATTATATTGAAAACGTAAATGGTCTTGACGAAAATGTTGTTCGTCTGTACAACTTTGATAAAGCCGAAGCTATTAAGTTTAAAGCATTGATTAAAGACGTAATTATTGATAAAAAGAAAAGACTAGATTTATCTGAAGTTGATTTTATAACGCCAAGGAATTGTAATTTACTTTTCGGTTTATTTAACTCTGACGAAGGAATACTCACCAAAGACAATGAAACTTTCTTTTGCGTGCTGACCATGGAAAGCTATGTCGACATGATTAATCTTATAGAACCTTTTTGCAAAAAAGAATCTAGAGGTTATCAATATTTATATGATGTTGACTGTCCAACTGATTTATTGTTTTCACCGACTGCAAGTTGGTAAAGCACAAATAACTAGAAGTATATTAACAAACTATACATCATGAAAGAACAATTAAAAACGATTCAACTAATACATCTCGCATTAATATTGGGAGTTGCATTCACTTATTATTTCTTATCAGACTTGTCGTCTTTTAATGATTTATTTACGTTGCCAGATATAAATAGTTCTACTATTTATATTGCTATACTACCAATGATAGCATTTATTTCTGGCAACATAATGTTTAAAAGTATGCTGGGTAAAATTGATAAAAAGATAAAAGTAGAAGATAATTTTGGAGCATATCAAACGGCATCTCTTGTTAGGTGGGCAATACTTGAAGGAACTGCATTTTTTATAATCACAACGAATACTGATTTTATATTATTTGGAGTCGTATTAATCATTTATCTAGCCTTACTTAGACCATCAGAAAGCATCATCCAGAATGATTTAAAGAACATATAAATATTTTCTTTTCTTGAAAACCTACTTTCAACCCTTCGCAACTCCAGTTTCTAAAATTAAACTTCCTCCAAAGTTTACATTTCCATTTTACTACGAACCACATCCTTTGTGTAAGATTGCTGTAAATGAAGTACAAGAATATCTAAAAACTCAAACTGATTTTGATCATAATTTTGGGTTAGATGCATCAAAAAAAGGATTGCCAATCGGAAAAATGTTTGGGGTTTTAGTTGTGCAAAACAAGCAAAATGGAATTGGATATGTAGCCGCTTTTTCAGGGAAATTAGCAGATAAAAGTTTACCAGAAAAATTTGTCCCACCTGTTTTTAATATGAGAACAGAAGGTAGTTTTTATATAAAAGGGGAAACTGAAATTGACAAAATTAATAGTCAACTAGGTGCTTTAAAAAGTAATGAACAGTATTTAACGTTAAAAAAATCAGCAAAAAAACTTCATAAAACAATTTCTGAAAGTTTAGAAAATCAACGAAAGAAAATGAAGGCGGCTAAAATTGAAAGAAAACTTAGCAAGAAAAATGCAGTAGCAATTCTAGGTGATTTAGAATATAAAACCCTCACCAAAAAATTAATGCAAGAAAGTTATAATGATCAATTTCTTTATAAAGAATTACACGAATATTATGATTCTAAAATTAAAAAAAACGGTAAAGAGTTAACGGTTCTAGAGGATAAAATTACAGCATTAAAAAAAGAACGAAAAGAAAAATCTAACTTTTTACAGCAAACATTATTTAGTAAATATGCATTTTTAAATCAGCAAAAAGAGCTAAAAAATTTATTAGATATTTTTGATAATCCTACAATAAAACCTCCTGCAGGTTCTGGAGAATGTTCTGCTCCTAAGTTATTACAATTTGCTTTTGCAAATGATTTAAAACCAATTGCAATGGCGGAATTTTGGTGGGGAATTTCACCAAATTCAGCCATTAGAAAGCACAAGAATTATTATCCTGCTTGCCAAGGTCGATGTAAACCTATTTTAACCCATATGCTAAATGGTATTAAAATGGATGATAATTTGTTATTAGAAAACTTAGCCGAAAAACAAGAACTCAGAATTATTTATGAAGATGACGTTTTGGTTGCTGTAAATAAACCTACTGAATTTTTATCTGTTCCTGGTAAAGAAATTAATGACTCTGTATATACTAGAATTAAAGAAAAATATCCTGACGCAACTGGCCCTTTAATTGTGCATCGCTTAGACATGTCTACTTCAGGAATTTTATTATTGACCAAAACAAAAGAAGCGAATAAAGTTTTACAAAGTCAGTTTATAAATAGAACGATTAAAAAAAGGTATATCGCCCTTTTAGATGGAAATCTAGTTAAAAATAACGGAACGATAAAACTTCCTCTACGAGTAGATTTAGATGACAGACCAAAACAATTAGTAGATTTCGAAAACGGAAAAAATGCTGAAACAAATTGGGAAATCATCAAGAGAGAAAATGGGAAAACGCGTGTTTATTTTTATCCTATTACTGGAAGAACACATCAGTTAAGAGTGCATGCTGCCCATAAATACGGATTAAACACACCTATCGTTGGTGATGATTTGTATGGTAACAAAACAAATAGATTACATCTTCATGCCGAATTTATTGAGTTTCTGCATCCATCAACAAATGAAAAAATGAGTTTTAGAGTTGATCCTGAATTTTAAAAAACGAAGCAATTTTATTCGTAATTTTGCAAACGAATTATGAGCATTATTTCTAAAGACATACAAAAAGCAATTGCCCTTTTGACAAATGAAGAATTGGTTGCAATCCCTACAGAAACTGTATACGGTTTGGCAGGGAATATCTTTAGCGAAAAAGCGATTAAACGTATTTTTGAAACTAAAAAACGCCCTTTCTTTAATCCATTAATTGTGCATATTTCTTCAGTAGATGTTTTAGAAACCATTGTTTCTGAAATTCCTGAAAAAGCAAAGATTTTAGCCAACACTTTTTGGCCTGGTTCTATGACTTTGGTTTTAAAAAAGCATAAAGATATTCCAGATATTATTACTGCAGGCAAAGACACAGTTGCTGTTCGTGTGCCAAATCACCCTGTAACCATAGCGCTTTTAAAACAATTACCTTTTCCTTTGGCTGCTCCTAGTGCAAATCCTTTTAACAACATTAGCCCAACAAAACCTGAACATGTAGAACGTTATTTTAAAAATGATATTAAAATGGTTTTAAATGGCGGTTCTTGTATAAACGGAATTGAATCTACTATTATTGGTTTTGTAAATAATGAACCTATTATTTACAGATTAGGTGCCCTGGCTTTAGAAGAGATTGAAGCTTTAATTGGTAAAGTTGAAGTGAAAAACAAGATGGAAGAAAATCCTGATGCTCCAGGAATGTTAGACAAGCATTATTCTCCTTTAACTACAACAATTTTAACAACTGATGTTGCCTCAGAAATTAAAAAACATCCGACTAAAAAAATCGGAATTTTAGCTTTTAATTCTTCTTTTAAAAATGCTGAAATTACGACTGAAATCATCTTATCTAAAAATAATGATTTAAAAGAAGCTGCATCAAAATTATATGCTGCCTTGCATGAATTAGATCATTTGAGTCTAGATATTATTATTGCTGAAAAAATGCCAGAAATTGGTTTAGGCAATTCGATGAATGATCGCTTGCAAAGAGCTACTTTTCGCCCATAATTAACACTTTTTTTCTTTCAATAGTGAATATAAAATCAATCTAAAGATTCACACTAAAAAACTAAAGAAGAAAGATGTAAAAAATCATAATACAACAAAACTAATATTACAAACATCTTCGTGATGTTTTTTATTCGTTTATAATTTACTAAATTTAGTGCTTAAACAAAGTATCTATAAATTGATAGTATTCAACCTAAAAATACAAAATTATAAATCATTGAACTATCAAATAAACAAACACAAAATGAAAAAAACACATCTATTAGTTGTATTAGCCTTTTTTTTAAGTCAAATAACTTTAAATGCCCAATCAAATAGTCTCCAAAACGAAATTCAAACAAAGGTAAAAGGAATTGAGCAAAAGGTAATCGATTGGCGAAGAGATATTCATCAAAATCCTGAATTAGGTAACCGCGAAGTTCGAACTGCAGCTATGGTAGCAAAGCATTTAAAATCACTTGGTATAGAAGTAATAACTAACGTTGGCATAACTGGTGTTGTCGGTATTCTTAAAGGAAGTCTTCCAGGCCCTGTAGTCGCTTTAAGAGCTGACATGGATGCTTTACCTGTCTTAGAAAGAACTCCTGTCCCTTTTGCTTCCAAAGTAAAGACCATTTATAATGGAAAAGAAACTAGTGTTATGCATGCATGTGGTCACGATTCTCATGTAGCAATTTTAATGGGTGCTGCAGAAATTTTGTCTGGAATGCAAAAAGATTTAAAAGGAACTGTTAAATTTATTTTTCAACCTGCTGAAGAAGGTGCTCCCAAGGGAGAAGAGGGTGGTGCTGAACTCATGATTAAAGAAGGTGCATTAAAAAACCCAAATGTTGATGTTATTTTCGGACTACATATCAATGCACAAGTCGAAGTTGGAAAAATCACCTATCGCCCTGGAGGAATGTTTGCTGGAGTTGGCGACTTAAAAATTACGGTAAAAGGAAAGTCTTCTCATGGTGCTGAACCATGGTCTTCTATTGACCCAATTATAACCTCTGCACAAATTATAAACAATCTTCAAACCATAATTAGCCGTAATGTAAATATTACACGAAATGCTGCTGTGGTTACTATTGGTTCAATACACGGTGGTAACCGTTCCAATATAATTCCTGAACAAGTGGAAATGTTAGGTACGGTAAGAACATTTAGTGATGCTGATGAAAAATTGGTTTTTGACCGTATTCGTCAAATAGCAACGAAAACAGCTGAAGCAAATGGGGCTGAAGCTATTGTAGAACTGCCTTATTCAGCGCATTATCCAGTTACATTTAATAACCTTGAACTTACAGCCAAAATGCTACCTTCTTTACAGAAATCTGCTGGCATGTCGAATGTTCTACTAGTACCGGCAGAAACTGGAGCTGAGGATTTTTCATTTTTTGCAAATGAAGTCCCTGGTTTTTATTTTTATATAGGTGGATTACCAAAAGGACAAGATCCAAAAACCTCTGCATCGCATCATACTCCTGACTTTTTCCTTGACGAAAGCGGATTTATTTTAGGCGTTAATGCAATGGTTAATTTGGTAGCTGATTATATGGAAATTGGTAAGTAATCACAAAATGAAACCTATACAAAACAAAGAACTGAGGAAAAAAAACTCTTTTCTTTATTGATTTTATTCACGATAGAAAAAGCTTAAAATTATTTTTAAGCTTTTTCTATTTACTTTTTACAAGGGTTTTTAAATCTTTATTTGTGGTTCACTCATAATTTCATATTGCCAACTTTCGTTATTCTAGATTCTATAATCGCTGGAAGTATTTCAACACAAATAGTATTAAAAAAAAGGCATATTCTTAAAATACGCAACAATAAAGTTAATTGTACTCATTGTTTTAGTAAACTAAAGTTATGTAATTAAGTTTATAAAGATGTTATGTAAATTTAGACCTATTGAATGTTTAGATAATTATTATACAAGTTTGAGAATCAATTATTTTAATTAAATTTAATAGAAAAGGGACAGTTGTAAACAGTATATAACTAAAAAAATAAAATTATGAGAGTTTATAGTTTTCTATCTATTATTCTGCAACTCAGCAGCTTTTCGTTCTAGTTCTTTCTGAAACTCTTCCATCACAGGTTTTACAGTACTTTCGGGGATGTCAGAAACTTTAATATACATTAACCCATCTACTGCATTGTTGAATTTTGGATCCACATTAAAAGCAACTAAACGTGCGTTTTGCTTCACGTATTTTTTAATCAATACAGGAATCCTTAAAGAACCAGGTTCTATTTCATCAATAATTTTATCGAACTTTTGCATATCAGCTTTGGTCGCATCAAATACAAAATCTTTATCTCCATCTTTTAATTTAACCTTGTATTCTTTCTTTGGATAAATATATTGTGCAATATATGGATCGTAATAATGCGATTTCATAAACTCAATCATCAATGATTTTGAAAAATCTGAAAACTGATTACTAATAGAAACTCCTCCCATTAGATATTTATATTCTGGATAACGTAGTGTTACATGTACAATTCCTTTCCAAAGTAGAAATAAAGGCATTGGTTTTTGTTGATATTCTTTAATGATAAAAGCACGCCCCATTTCTATGGTGTTTCCCATCATTTGATGCAATTCTGGCTCAATTCTAAATAAGGTTTGCACATAAAAACCATTAATACCATACTTTTTATAAATCTCTTTCCCAAGACCCATTCTATATGAACCAGCCAAACGATTAGCTTCTCTGTCCCATAAAATCAAATGGTGATAATACTTATCGTATTTGTCTAAATCTATAGACTTATTTGTACCTTCTCCTACATCTCTAAAAGTAATTTCACGTAATCTTCCTATTTCATGTAACAAATTAGGAATCACTTTTGGATTAGCAAAAAACACTTCATAATTTTTGCTTTCTAAAAGTTTTCCATCTTTTTCTCTAAGCGCATTGACTTCTCTAACAAAAGAATCTACAGCTCTTTGCCCCGTAATTTTTTTTGGTTTTTTTTTAATTTTAATATGCTGTGTAGAAATTAATTTATGGGCTTTTTCAAAAGGATTCGCCAACATATAAGTTTTCTTTCTAATAAATTCATAAAAAGCTGGAATCTCTTTATACTCATTTTGATCTTTAACAGAGATCGGTTTTCCAATTCTAACTTTTATAACTCTACCTTTTTGTGAAATTACTTCTGATGGTAATTTTGCGGTTCTTAGTGTATCACTAATTTTAGATAAAATATAAAAAAGACGACTGTTTTTTGCGTGAAAGTAAATAGGAATTACAGGAACTTGCGCTTTTTTAATCAACCTTACAGCTCCTTCTTCCCAAGGTTTATCAACCTTTAGTTTTCCATCTTTATAAGTAGACACTTCTCCTGCAGGAAAAATGCCTAAAGGTTTTCCTTCTTTTAGGTGTAATAATGCACTTTTAATCCCCGCAATACTAGACTTTGCATCCTTTCTTGTTTCAAAAGGATTTACAGGCATTACATAAGGCTTTAATGGGGCTATTCTATGTAGTAAAAAGTTGGCAATTATTTTATAGTCTGCTCGTTTTTCAATCAATAATTTCAATAATAAAACGCCATCAATTCCTCCTAAAGGATGGTTGGAAACCGTTATAAAAGGCCCTTCCTTTGGAATTCTTTTTAAATCTTCTTCTGGTATTTCAAACTTAATATTACAATCATCTAAAACGCCATTTAAAAAATCTAAATCAGTTTTACTCTTGTTGTTATTGTAGATTTTATTGATTGCAGAAATACGCAAAACCTTAATAAGTAACCAACCTATAAATGTACCTAAAAACCCAAAATTGTCTAAACCAATTACTTGTGCAATTTCCTTAGATGTTACTAGTGCCATATATTAAAATTAGACGAACTGCAAACTTACTAAAAAAAATAAAGCGACTATTTTTTTAATTAGGATTCACAACGATTTGTAACGTTTCTTTATTTATTTGCGTTAATAATGAATCTCCTTTTGCTTCCATATCAGCTATCGCTTTATCATCAAAATGGCGAACAGTATATAAGTCTACACCTTTTTGAACGTCAATCTTAAATTGTGTTTTTAGTTCGTCGTAGAAGTTATCAAACTTGTTAAATTTAGTGTCTATACAAACAGAAAAACTAATTGCAGAATTCTGAATTAAGTTTACTTTTAACTGGTAATCATGTAGTTTTTGAAAAATATAACTGATATTATTTTCTACCATAAAAGAAAAATCTAAAGCAGATATCGATACTAAAACCTGATTTTTCTTTACTATAAAGCATGGAATACAAGGCACTAACTTGGTGCCTTTAGAAACTTCTGTTCCGGTTTCTTTAGAGTTTAAAAAAGATCGCACCAATAAAGGAATATCTTTTCTTTCTAAAGGTTGTAATGTTTTGGGATGAATTACAGAGGCTCCATAAAAAGCCATTTCAATGGCTTCTTCATAAGAAATTTGCTCTAACAAAGTAGTGTCTGTAAAAACTCTTGGATCTGCATTTAAAACACCATCCACATCTTTCCAAATGGTAACACTTTCGGCATTTAAGCAGTAGGCGAAAATCCCAGCAGTATAATCTGAACCTTCTCTACCTAGGGTTGTGGTATTTTCAGTATCGTTGGCAGCTATAAAACCTTGTGTAATATTTACTTTAGTCGCATCTACTTTTTTAGCAATAATGGCTTCGGTAAGTTGCCAGTCTACTTTTGCATCTCTATAATTACTATCTGTTTTTATGCAATTTCGCACATCAAACCAACTATTTTCTATCCCTATTTTAGATAAATATGCACTTACAATTTTCGTAGATAACAACTCGCCAAAACAAATAATTTGGTCGTACACATAATTATATCTTTGTGATGTATTTCTAGCTAAAAACCACCCAAGCTCCCCAAAAAGGATCGCTACATCTTTATAAACAGCATCCTCTTTGTGAAAAAGAGAGCTCATAATATTTCTATGATAGTCTTCTATAAAATTAAGTTTACTGGATAAATTTTCTGTTTTATTATAATAAGCGTCTACAACATCTTCGAAAGAATTTGTCATTTTCCCCATGGCAGAAATAACAACTAATGTGTCATTTGCTCCTTCGGTTTTAATAATACTGGCAACATTTTTTATGCTTTCTGCATCTTTTACAGATGTACCTCCAAACTTAAAAACCTTCATTTTAATTATTTTTAATAAATTTATCTAAATTCTCTTTGTTCATTTGTATCACTGACCAATCATTTAAATAAGTTGCTCCTGTACTTTTGTAAAAATTAATTGCATTTACATTCCAATCAATTACTTCCCAAGCTACTCTATTAAAATTGTGATTATGAGCATATTTTAATACTGCTGTATAGAGTGCTTTTCCTGCTCCTATCTTTCGTTTATTTTGAGTGACCATTAAATCTTCTAAATGAATCGTTTTCCCTTTCCAGGTTGAATAACGTTCATAAAATAAGGCAATACCAATAACCACAGAATTTTCTTCTGCAACAAAAAGTTTAAACTTTGGGTGTTGAGAAAAACCATCTCTCAACAAATCATCAACAGTAATTTCTACTGCATCTGGTTCTTTTTCAAAAACTGCCAATTCAATAATTAAATCCAAAACAGCTTGTACATCTTTTTCTTGCCCTTCTCTAATAATAAAACTCATCATCTAAAAATTTTATCAAAGATAGTAGTTTTGAAATCACAGTGAAATATTTAGTGTTTTTAGATATTTATTTTTGATTTGTTAAAAATTTACTATTTTCTTACTAAAGTGAGTTTTTTTTTGAAGAAAATCCATGATTACGAAAACGATTTAGTAAAAAAAAAATAGCATCTTTGTAATACATTTTTTAAACAAAAAACATGTCGAATAAAATTCAAACTTTAGGAGAATTTATCATTGAAAATCAAGATTCTTTTCAATTTAGTTCAGGGGAGCTTTCTAGATTAATAAACTCTATACGGTTAGCTGCAAAGGTAGTAAATCATGAAGTTAACAAGGCTGGGTTAGTAGATATTCTCGGTGCTGCTGGTGATACTAACATTCAAGGTGAAGACCAACAAAAATTGGATGTGTATGCGAATGAAAAGTTCATTCAAACCTTAACAAAGAGAAATATTGTTTGTGGAATTGCAAGTGAAGAAGAAGATAGCTTTATCTCTATTAACAGTCAAGATGAAAATCATCAAAATAAATATGTTGTTTTAATTGATCCTTTAGACGGTTCATCGAATATTGATGTAAATGTTTCTGTAGGAACTATTTTTTCAATTTATAGAAGAGTAACTCCTGTAGGAACTCCTGTACAATTAAAAGATTTTTTACAAAAAGGAAGTGAACAAGTTGCTGCGGGTTATGTAGTTTACGGAACATCTACCATGTTAGTTTACACAACTGGTCACGGTGTGAACGGATTTACTTTAAATCCAGCAATAGGAACATTTTATTTATCACACCCAAAGATGGAGTTTCCAGAAGATGGAACGATGTATTCTGTAAATGAAGGAAACTATTTAGATTTTCCTTTAGGGATAAAAAAATACATTAAATACTGTCAAGAAGAAGAAGGAGATAGACCTTATACTAGTAGATATATTGGTTCTTTAGTTTCTGATTTTCATAGAAATATGATTAAAGGTGGAATTTATATGTATCCAAAAGGTTCTAGAAATCCAGATGGAAAATTACGCTTGTTGTATGAATGTAATCCTATGGCATTTATAGCAGAGCAAGCCAACGGAAAATCTTCTGATGGTTATATAAGAACGATGGATGTAGAGCCAACGGAATTACATCAAAGAGTTCCTTTTGTTTGTGGAAGTAAAAATATGGTCAATAAAGTAGAGGAGTTTATGCGTAAGTATGGAGAATAAATCCTTTCTATTCAACTATAAATTATCAAAACAGCAACAACTTGTAAAAACGTTTTTTAATGATTAAATTTGTAGTACAAGAATCAATTTAATCAATTTTAAATATAAAAATATTATGGCTTTTCAATTACCAGATTTAGGGTATGCTTATGATGCATTAGAACCACAGATTGATGCTAGAACTATGGAAATACACCATACAAAACATCATAATGGATATACAACAAAATTAAACGGAGCAGTTGCAGGTACTGATTTAGAAGGAAAATCTATAGAAGATATTCTTACTAATTTAGATATGAGTAATGGAGGTGTAAGAAATAATGGAGGTGGATTTTTTAATCACTCTTTATTTTGGTCTGTAATGAATCCAGAAGATAGAGGGTATTTATCTGGTGAATTAAAAGATGCTATTGAGGCTGCTTTTGGTTCTAAAGATGCTTTTATGGAAGCTTTTTCTAAAGCTGCAGCAACACAATTTGGTTCTGGTTGGGCTTGGTTATGTGTAATGCCAGGAGGTAAAGTAGAAGTTTGTTCTACTCCAAATCAAGACAACCCATTAATGCCTGGTGTTACTTGTGGAGGAACTCCTATTTTAGGATTAGATGTTTGGGAACATGCTTACTATTTAAACTACCAAAACAGAAGACCAGATTATATTGATGCTTTCTTTAAAGTAATCAACTGGAATGAAGTTGAAAAACGTTATGCTGAAGCGAAATAAGTGACGTAGTTACTTTTAGAATCTCACTAGAATGTAAAAAGTGATTTTATAAAAAAAAAGCATCCAAAATTTTGGATGCTTTTTTTTGTTGTTTAACGATTAATAAGCTCTTTGGTTACTTCCTTCAAAAAAGTTTATGAATGCCTGATTAACAACTCTATTTCCTCCTGGAGTTGGGTAATTTCCAGTAAAATACCAATCTCCTGGATTGTCTGGACATGCTTTATGCAAACCTTCTATAGATTGATAAATAACCTCAACATCTGCTTTAATCTCTTTTGTTTTTAGCATTTCTGCAATTTTTGCTGATACCTCTTCTGGAGTAAATGAACTGTATATACCCTTTACATGGTTTACAATTTCTCCATCATCTTTAGATTGCTGTGCTTTACATTTTTTATAGACATCCTCTACAATATGATATTTATTATGATCTTTCAACAGCTCTAAAGCAGCTTTAAAAGCAATAAAAGCTTCGATTCTTGCCATGTCAATTCCATAACAGTCTGGATAGCGAATTTGTGGAGCAGAAGAAACCACCACTATCTTTTTAGGATTTAACCTGTCTAAAATTTTAATAATACTTTTCTTCAAAGTAGTTCCACGTACAATACTATCATCAATAATAACAAGGTTATCTGTAGGTTTTACCACACCATAGGTAATATCATAAACGTGTTCTACTAAATCATTTCTAGAACTATCATCAGCAATAAACGTTCTTAATTTTACATCTTTAATCGCTATTTTCTCAAAACGCGCTCTTTCGGATAAAATTTCAGTTACTTTTTTTGCAGATAAATCTTTTCCCCCAGCTAAAATTTTTGCTGTTTTTTGTTGATTCAATAAGTCTTCGGCAGCTTCCGTCATTCCATAAAAAGACGTTTCTGCTGTATTTGGTATGTAAGAAAAAACAGTATTAGAAATATCAGAATCTATAGATTTTAAAATCTTCGGAAACACATATTTTCCTAAATTTTTACGTTCTTCATAAATGCTTGCATCACTTCCTCTAGAAAAATAAATACGCTCAAAAGAACACGCTTTATTTTCTCTCGGTTCTATCACTTTCTTAATAGAAACCTTACCACTTTTCTTAATGATTAATGCGTGACCTCTTTCTAATTGTTGCACATCTTCAATCTTAACATTAAAAACAGTTTGTATAACTGGTCTTTCTGAAGCAACAACGACAACCTCATCATCTTCATAAAAAAAGGTAGGTCTAATTCCATTAGGGTCTCTCAATACAAAAGCATCTCCGTGACCAACTAAGCCAGCCATAGCATAACCACCGTCCCAGTTTTTAGAAGATCTTTTTAATACTTTCTTAAGACTTAAATTCTCTTCTATATAAGGTGATGCATCTTTTTTACTAAATCCTTTGTCCTTTGCTTGTTGATATAATTTAGAAACTTCATCTTCTAAAAAATGTCCAATTTTCTCCATCACCGTTACAGTATCTGTAAACTCTTTTGGATGCTGACCCAACTCTATCAACTCTTCTAACATTTGTTTAGAGTTCGTCATATTAAAGTTACCAGCAACTATTAAGTTTTGATGTTTCCAATTACTTTGACGTAAAAAAGGATGTACACTTTCGATAGAGTTTTTACCAAAAGTCCCATAGCGTACATGTCCTAAAAATAAGTTTCCAACATAAGGCATGTTTTCTTCTTGCCATTTTACATCGTCTTTTTTAGTTGGGTTTTCTTCTAAAACATTATTTAAACGACCGTTAATTTGAGCAAAAATATCTTGTATTGGTGTTGGTTTGTTAGAACGAACTCTACTAATATACCTTGTTCCTGGTGCGACATTAAATTTTACACTTGCAAAACCAGCTCCATCTTGTCCACGATTGTGCTGTTTTTCCATCAATAAATACATTTTATTAATTCCGTAAAATGCTGTACCGTACTTGTCTTTATAAAATTGTAGGGGCTTCTTTAATCGAACCAGTGCAATTCCGCATTCGTGTTTAATAGCATCACTCATTTAATTGGTTGTTTTGTTGTGTTTTGTTGTGTTGAATTTTATGTATAAAAAAATCCGCGATTTTTAAACGCGGATTTTCATTTATGATAATTCTATATCAAATTGTGTTAGTTCTTTAAAAACTTGCAAGCGTGTTTTCACTTCGTCTGTTGTTAGTTCTTGCATACGTTCTGTTCCAAATTTCTCTACACAGAACGAAGCTAGATTAGAACCATAAATAATAGCATTTTTCATATTCTTAAAAGAAACATCTTCAGTTTTTGCTAAATACCCACAGAAACCTCCGGCAAAAGTATCTCCTGCTCCTGTAGGATCAAAAACTTCTGCTAAAGGTAGTGCTGGTGCATAAAACATGTTACCTTCGTTAAACAACAAAGCACCATGTTCTCCTTTTTTAATCACTACGTATTTTGGACCCATTTCATGGATTTTCTTTGCTGCATTTACCAAAGAATATTCTCCAGAAAGTTGGCGAGCTTCTTCATCATTTATAGTTATAACATCAACTCTTTTAAGAACAGTATGTAAATCTGCAAGTGCAATGTCCATCCAAAAATTCATGGTATCTAAAACAACTAACTTTGGTTTCGTTGTCATTTGATCTAAAACTGAAGCTTGAGTTAAAGGGTGCAAATTACCTAACATCACAATACCAGCATCTTTAAAATTTTCTGGAACAACCGGTTCAAATTTTTCTAATACATTTAATTCTGTAATTAAAGTATCTCTAGAGTTCATATCATTATGATATTTTCCACTCCAAAAAAAAGTTTTACCTTCTTTGATAATTTCAATACCGTCAGTATTAATCCCTTTGGTATTCATCATTTTTAAATATGATGTTGAAAAATCTCCACCAACTACTGAAACAACTCCGGTTTCGACACCAAATTGACTTGCTGCTAAACCTACAAAAGTTCCAGAGCCACCAAGAATTTTATCCGTTTTTCCAAAAGGAGTTTCAATTGCATCAAATGCGACAGTACCTACTGCTAATAATTTGCTCATGTGTCTATTCTAACCTCCCAAAAGGAGGTAATTTAATACGTTAATCAATATACAAATGACACTAATTAACAAAATTAATAATCTATTTACTTTATCTGTAACAAGCATTTTTAATGCTTTTTTATCGTATTTTTGCCCTTTCCACGAAAGGTATCTACAATACCACAAAAATAAGTTTAAAAAATGACTATCAAAGAAATACAAGAAGAAATTATTGATGAGTTTTCCATGTTTGATGATTGGATGGAACGTTATGAATATATCATAGACCTTGGCAAATCTTTACCTATAATTGATGCGCAATTTAAATTAGATGAAAATTTGATTAATGGCTGTCAATCTAAAGTCTGGTTGTACTCAGAATTAGAGAATGATACCATCAAATATACTGCGGATAGCGATGCTATTCTAACCAAAGGAATTGTAGCTTTGTTATTACGTGTTTATTCAGGTCAAAAGCCAGCAGATATTTTAACTGCCGAAACTCGTTTTATTGATGAAATTGGATTAAAAGAGCATCTTTCTCCGACAAGAGCAAATGGGTTAGTTTCTATGGTGAAACAAATAAAAATGTATGCAATTGCACAACAAACAAGATTGCAAAATTAAAATCTACATAAAATGACAGATAGAGAGCTAGAAGAAGTTGGTGATAAAATTATAAGAGTTATAAAAACTATTTATGATCCTGAAATTCCTGTAGATATTTATGAATTAGGATTAATTTATGATGTTTTTGTATCAGAAGAAAACAATGCAAAAATATTAATGACTTTAACATCACCTAATTGTCCTGTTGCAGAATCATTACCTCGAGAAGTTGAAGATAAAGTAAAAACTTTAAAAGAAATTGACAACTGTGAGGTAGAAATCACTTTTGATCCTACGTGGACCTCTGAAATGATGAGCGAAGAAGCTAAATTAGAGTTAGGAATGTTGTAAGTTTTTTAAGCTTCAAAAAAAGAGCAGATGTTATTTAGAAGTATTTTTTTTAGACGATTTAAAATCTTAGAATTTAGTTAAATTAAGATTCTTCGTTAGAATAAAAAATTTAAAACTTTAAATCAAAAAAATGTCAGAAGAAATTTTAAATAGAGTCACAAACAGCAAATTAAAAACGTTTGATCTAGAGGAAATATATCCTGAAGGGGAAAGAATTGTTTTTGATATTAAAGATTGGCTATTTCAAGAAATCATTTTAAAAGAAAAAGATTTTAGAGCATCAGTTTCTAATCATGATTGGTCTAAATACGAGAAATCTTTTGTAGCTATTACATGCTCAGTAGATGCAATTATCCCCTCTTGGGCTTTTATGTTAGTCGCATCAGAATTAACCCCTTTTGCAAACAAAGTTGTTATCGGTAATTTAGAGTTGTTAGAAACTGTAATTTATCAAGAGCTGATTAGCTTTTTAGACTTTAAAGATTTTGCAAACAAACCTGTAATTATAAAGGGCTGTGCAGACAAACCAATACCAAATTCTGCTTTTGCTTTTTTAATAGCAAAACTACAACCTTTAGCAAAATCTATTCTATTTGGAGAAGCTTGTTCTACTGTACCTCTATATAAATCAAAGAAATAATTTTATTTCTTAAGAAATATTATCATTTTTGCTTGCTTAAAAGAATCATACTTGAATAAAATTGTAATCTTTTTATTCCTATTATTTTCTGTTAACTTTTCCGCGCAAGAAGAGGCAGAAAAAGATTCCATTTCTATTCCTAAGTGGAAAATTCATGGCAGATTTGCGTTCATCTTTAATCAATCTTCATTTTCTAACTGGGTATCTGGAGGTCAAAATACGGTAGCAGGAAACTTTAATATTAATTACGATTTTAATTATAAAAATGGAAATATAAACTGGGATAGTAGAATTATAACTAGCTATGGTATTAGTCACATTAGTGAAAAAGGATTTCGTAAAACCGATGATCGTTTCGAACTCAATACCATATATGGTTTTAAAACTTCAAAATATTGGTTTTTTTCATTTATTGGTAACTTTAAAACACAGTACACAAAAGGTTTTGATTACAAAAATGATCCTAAAGTTCTAGTTTCAGCTTTTTTATCACCTGCTTATTTAACCTTTGGACCTGGAATGTTATGGAAGAAATCTGATAATTTAAATATAAATATTGCGCCAGCAACAGCTAGGTATACATTTGTAAATGATTTATTTTCTGGAAGGTTTGGTGTAAAAGAAGGCAAAAACACTGCATTTAGTATGGGTTTTAACTTATCTAGTTACTACAAATTTAATTTAATGGAAAACGTTGAGATGGAAAACATTTTAACGATGTATTCAGATTATTTAGCAAACATTGGAAATATCGATGTAGATTACCAAACAAACATTCGTTTTAAAGTGAATAAGCAGATAAAAATGCAAATGACTTTCCATACAATTATTGATGATAATTCTTCTTCTAAAATTCAATTCAGGCAACTTTTTGGTTTAGGTTTAAATTATAGTTTTCACGAAAAAAGAACTTTTTAATCTCAAAAAGAAATACTTTTACAAGAAAAAATAAAGAAAATGAAAAAATTATTAATCTTATTACTTTTTGCTTTTACAGGATTATCTATAAACGCTCAAACTTCAGAAGAATTAAAAAAAGAACAAGCTCCTAAAAATGCAAAAATCTCAAAATTGCAAGGAGAGGTAAATGCTTTACAAGCTAAAATTGATGCTCTTCCTGGTTGGAGAAAAGGTGCTTTTGGTACCATTGGCGCAAGTTTATCTGGCTTTAATAATTGGTATTCTAGAACAGCTCCGAATGCATCTGCAGGAAATATTGGTATTTCAATTAATGGTTTTGCCAATTTAATTGAAGACACATACTTTTGGAGAAACTCAGGTGCAATTAATCTTGGTTGGGTAAAATTAGATGATGAATCTGTTGCAGGAGATGAAGGTTTTGAGACTGCTACAGACGTTTTAACATTAAGTTCTTTGTATGGTAAAAGACTAAACAAAAAATGGGCACTTTCTGCTTTAGGAGAATATAGAACAACTTTAATTGATAATTTTAACAACCCAGGTTTTTTAGATTTTGGTGTTGGTTTAACATGGACACCAACAAATAGGTTAGTCGTTGTATTGCATCCTGGTAACTACAATGCTATATTTAGCGACAGCGAAAGTTCTTTTACTTCTTCTCCTGGTGCAAAAATAGTTGCAGACTACACAGCTACACACAATAGAATAAGTATAAAATCTAATTTTTCTATGTTTCAAAGTTATAAAGAAGCATACTTAAGTAACTGGAATTGGACGAATTCTTTTGGTTATAAGTTATGGAAAGGAATAGGGCTTGGTTTTGATTTTGGCCTGCGTAACAATAAGCAAGAAGCTTTAAACAACGCACTTATTTCTGATGTAAATACAACTTTTAGTACTTTAGATAACAAAATACAATCCTACTGGTTATTTGGATTGAGCTATTCTCTCTAAGAAACTTAAATAATAGTCTGTAAGCCTCAAGAAATTCTTGAGGTTTTTTATTTTGCTTATTTTTACATTCTAAATCTCTATTAATGACAATATTAATAATTTACGCAACCATCTCTATTTTCTTTTCATTTTTGTGCTCTATTCTTGAAGCTGTTTTATTAAGTATTACTCCAACTTTTATCAATCTAAAGAAAAGTGAAGGATTAGAATACGCAACTGCATTAGAAACCTTAAAAAAAGATGTAGACAAACCATTAATTGCCATTCTAACAATTAACACGGTTGCTCATACAGTTGGTGCTATTTTGGTTGGTGTAGAAGCAAAATTTGCATATGCAGAAATTTATGGAAGCGAAATAAAAACCATTCTCGGAATAAAAATAACAGAAGACGCTATGGTTGGTATTGTATCTACAGTTATGACAATTTTAATATTAGTCGTATCAGAAATTATACCAAAAACTATTGGAGCAACATATTGGAAACAGTTAGCAAACTTTACAACTAAAGCTTTAAAAATAATGATTTTCCCATTAAAATGGACAGGGATTTTATGGGTTTTACAGTTAACCACAAAATTAATTGGAGGAAAAGGTCATGGAAGTGTTTTAAGTAGAGAAGGGTTTTTAGTGATGACAGATATGGCTGAAAAAGACGGTATTTTTCTAAAGAATGAAAGCAAAGTAATCAGAAATCTTTTAGGTTTTAAGGAGATAAAAGTAAATGATGTAATGACACCAAGATCTGTTTTAGAAATTGCTGATGAGAGTCAAACAATACAGTCTTTTTACAACGAACATAGAAATTTAGGCTTTTCTAGAATTCCTGTTTTTGCAGAAAATCCTGATGAAATTACAGGTTATTTTTTAAAGGACACTTTACTAGAAGCTATCATTGATGGGAAAGGTGAAGACAATTTAGCGTCCATTAGAAGAAATATTTTAATCACAAATAGAGAATTATCAATTCCTGATTTATTTGATAAATTAATCAAAGAAAAAGAACATATTGCATTAGTCGTTGATGAATATGGTTCGGTTAGCGGAATTGTTTCTCAAGAAGATGTAATTGAAACTTTGCTTGGTTTAGAGATTATGGACGAAAGTGATTCTGTTGCTGACTTACAAGCTCATGCTAGAAAATCTTGGGAAAGTAGAGCGAAAAGCATGGGTATTATTGAGGATAAAAAAGAGGAATAAATTTTTATCACTCAATAGTATATTAGCTTGCTATTGTTTTGTGTTTTTTTTAATATGAGTTTTCCAATTATATTTTCATCCTAAATAACTATAGATAAAGTATCATTACAAATAAAGGTACTCGATAAAAGTCAACACTATGGGATATTTTCGACTTTGTTACCTTTTAAAGTGTAAATTGTTTTTTCTAGTGATACCTTAATATATAAAAAGTATCTATATTTCTAAATAGGGACTACGATACGATAACTATCAGAACAACCTATTCCTCCTCTTTATATTCATGATATAAAAAGTCATTATAAGGAAAACGTTGAATATGAATCCTTTTTACTTCTTCGTAAGTTTGCTCTTTAAAGTCTTCTATATTGTCTTTGTTTAAAGCAGAAATAAAGATAGAAGCTACATCGTAATCATTCATCCACGTTTTTTGCCAATCTTGTAAAGTGTAATGTTCTTTTCCTCTTTCTGTAACGATATCGTCTGTAGCAATTGTTTCATGAGCATAAGCATCAATCTTATTAAAAACCATTAAGGTTGGTTTGTCTGCACATTTTATATCATCTAAAACACCATTTACAGAAGCAATATGGTCTTCAAAATTTGGATGAGAAATATCTACTACATGCAATAACAAATCTGCTTCACGCACTTCATCTAAGGTAGATTTAAAAGATTCTACTAATTGTGTTGGTAGCTTTCTAATAAACCCAACGGTGTCTGTCATTAAAAACGGAATGTTCTTAATTACCACTTTTCTAACCGTTGTATCTAACGTTGCAAAAAGTTTATTCTCAGCAAAAACATCACTTTTACTAATTACATTCATCAATGTCGATTTACCAACATTAGTATAACCGACAAGAGCTACACGTACCATTTTCCCGCGATTTTTTCGCTGAACAGCCATTTGCTTATCAATGGTTAATAATTTCTTTTTTAAGACATCTATTTTATCACGAATAATACGTCTATCTGTTTCGATTTCTGTTTCTCCAGGACCACGCATTCCAATACCCCCTTTTTGCTTATCGAGGTGAGTCCAAAGTCTAGTTAAACGAGGTAATAAATATTGACATTGTGCTAATTCTACTTGTGTTTTTGCAGAGCTTGTTTGTGCTCTTTGGGCAAAAATATCTAAGATTAAATTAGTTCTATCTAAGATTTTACAATCTAAAACTTTCTCTATATTTCTTATTTGTGCTGGTGATAGTTCGTCGTCGAAGATAGCAGTTCCAATACCATTAGACTCAATGTAATCTCTTACTTCTTCTAATTTACCAACTCCTAAAAAAGTTTTTGGATTTGGTTTTTCCATTTTTTGAACAAAGCGCTTAACAGCCACTCCACCTGCAGTTGATGTTAAAAACTCTAACTCATCTAAATATTCCGTAGATTTTGTTTCGTCTTGTTTCTGTGTAATAATTCCTATTAAAACAGCTTTTTCCGATATTGCTTCCCTTTGATCTATCATACCCTGCAAAAGTACGAACAAATCTTGTTTTATAAACAGAAAAAACCTCAATAGAAATTGAGGTCTTAACTAATTAACTAAAATTTTTACAACTTTCCCTTAATACTTTCTCTTTTTAATAGTTAATTTTCAATTCAGATTTTATTCATTACAAAACTAGTGAACCAAGAATCAATTTATAATATCTTAATGTTAATAAAACAACTCTTTTAGGTTATGAAACTATACAGATAAAATACTTCTGATATTTTTATTTTCCCCAAAACAAAAGCATTTCGGTTTTGGTTATTTATAATATAGAAAGTTTTTTTGATACTATTGGTAACTCTAAAATTGCGGAGGGTGGTTTTCTTGTATATACTTTCTTCAAAAATGAAGGTTACTCTTTTTCTTGATTTTTAAAAGCTTTCATCAACTTTTCATCATTTAAAATATATTTCTTGTACTTACCATCTCTATATCTGTAATAAATAAAAAATGGCATAAACAAAAAAGAAAAATAAAACACACCTAAGCCCATCACAACTTGTGCTTTTTCATGTTCTGTATTTATAAGGTAAAGTCCAATTATTATCCAAACTAAAAAGATAACAAACATTATTTTTAAGATTAATTTCATATTACAAATTTACAAAAGTTATATCTTGAAAAAATATATTTGCCCAGATTTTCACAAGTTGCAAAAAAACAAGCTTCCTTCTTTCGTGATAATTAAATAAGCTAGTGTCTTATTAAAATCTAATTTTCATTTAAATGAAACCAATTTCTGTATTTTTGATTTGTTTGTTTCTTATTTCTTGCAATCAAACAAGAAAACAACCAATTATGAACAAAAAAATTATCATTGCACACAGAGGTGCTTCTGGATATTTGCCAGAACATACTTTAGAAGCAAAATCCATGGCACATCTAATGAATGCTGATTTTATTGAGCAAGACATCGTGTTGAGTAAAGATGATGTTCCTATTGTAATTCATGATATTTATTTAGATGATGTAACTGATATTGCCATAAAGTTTCCAAATAGTAAAAGAAAAGACAATCGTTTTTATGTCATCGATTTTACCTTTGATGAATTACAAACTTTGCAAGTTACTGAGCGTTTTAATCCTGCAACTGGAGCGCAATTTTATAAAAATCGCTTCCCAAAAGGAAAAGGAAATTTTAAACTCCATTCTTTGCAAGAAGAAATAGAATTGATACAAGGTTTAAATACTTCTACAGGGAAAAATATTGGCATCTATCCTGAAATTAAAGAACCAAAATTTCATCAAAAAGAAGGAAAAAAGATAACTGAGATTGTTTTAAAAGTACTGTCTGATTATGGCTACAAAACCAAAAAAGACAATTGTATTTTACAATGTTTTGATGCTAATGAATTAGAGAGAGTTAGAAAAGAATTAAATTCTAAATTATTTTTAGTGCAATTGATAGAGTTTAAAGAAGAAACAAAAAAACTGAAACATTTTGCAACTTTTGCAGACGGAATTGGACCTTGGTACAAACAAATATTATCAGAAAAAATTGATGGAAAGTTTAGGTTTACATCTTTAGTTTCTGATGCTCATAAATTAGACCTAACAGTACATCCTTATACTTTTAGAGCAGATGCTCTCGATGAGTTTTCTTCTTTTAAAGAAATGCTGGAAACATTTTTAATTGACGCAAATGTCGATGGTGTTTTTACAGATTTTCCAGATTTGGTTGTTAGCTTTTTGAGAAATATGTAACTTCTTGA
The DNA here is from genome assembly GCA_000981625.1 of Flavobacteriaceae bacterium ASP10-09a. Lineage (GTDB taxonomy): Bacteria > Bacteroidota > Bacteroidia > Flavobacteriales > Flavobacteriaceae > Polaribacter. Next base: position 51,811 of record LAQA01000030.1, on the reverse strand, counting down.
TAAAATAAAATTTTACACAGCGACAATTTTTAGTAAAATTCATGAAATGCAAGCACAATTAGTATTGAGATGATTAAGCGGTAACTTCAATTAATTTATTTCTATAAACAGAAAGTAATTTCGATTTGGAAATAAAACCGACATACTTTTCATCTTCGACTACGGGTAAATTCCAAGCGCCACTTTCTTTAAATTTGTTCATTACATCTTCAACAGAATCATCATGAAAAATAATAGCAGGAGCTAATTTCATGAAATCAGAAACGTACGTTTCGTTATACTGTGTTTGGTCGAACATCATTGGCCTAATATCATCTAGCAGTACTATTCCTAAAAAAACTTTCTTTTCATCTAATACAGGGAAAATATTTCTTTTTGATTTTGCTACTGATATTTTCAACATTTCACCAAGCGTCATTTCTGGCGTAATTGGTTTAAAATTTCGTTCAATTAATTTATCGATTCTCATCAACATTAGTACATTCTTGTCTTTATTGTGTGTAATTAATTGCCCTTTCTTTGCTAATTCTACCGTGTAAATTGAGTTGGATACAAAATACTTTGTAAAAGCAAATGAAATTGCTGAAACTAACATTAAAGGAACAAATAACTCGTAACCACCTGTTATTTCTGCGATCAAGAAAATAGCTGTTAATGGTGCGTGCAATACACCTGCCATTAAACCTGTCATACCTATTAAAGTAAAGTTAGATTCAGAAACGTTAAATCCAAATTGATTTATAATTTTTGCAATCGCATTTCCAAGTGCACTTCCCATAAAAATTGTAGGAATAAAGATTCCTCCAACACCACCCGCAGCAAATGTCGTAGTCATCGCAATTGCTTTAAAAATGGCAATTAACAGCAACATTACAACAACAACATATACATTCTCTAAATCTATATTATAAGGGATATCTTTAAGCGCTGCTGCTGTGTTTCCTTTTAATAAATTATTGATTAAACCATAACCCTCTCCATATAAAGGTGGGATTAAATAAAGCATGATTCCGATTGCAACTCCTCCAATAAGTAACTTTTTAAACGGGCTATTAAACTGTTCAAAAAAGTTAATTATTTTAAAATACATTTTAGAGAAATAGACAGATGCAATTCCTGTTAAAAAAGCTAAAGCTATGTAAAAAGGGATGTCTTTTACTTCAAAAACATCTACTAGTTTAAAACCAAATAAAACGTCTGTTCCAATAAAAAAATAAGATGTAATAACCGCAGAAACAGATGCCAATAACAACGGAACCAAAGAGGCAAAAGCCAAGTCTAAACTAAAGATTTCTACTGCAAAAATTATGGCTGCAATTGGCGCTTGAAACATAGAAGACATTGCGCCAGCTGTTGCGCAGCCAATTAGCAACATTCTTGTTTTAGAGTTCATATGAAACAACTGAGCAACATTAGAACCTAAAGCGGCTCCTGAACTTACAGCGGGTCCTTGCAGCCCCGCAGAACCTCCAAAGCCAACCGTAATTGGCGCTGTAATTAAAGAAGCAAATATTTTATATCCTTTTATAATTCCATTTCTTCTGGAAATAGCATGTAATGTGGTAGAAATACCATGGCCAATATCCCTTTTTATTACGAATTTTTTAATACAATAAACTAAGAATAAACCAAGGATTGGAAAAATAAAATAGAGAGTGTAATGGTACTCTTTAATTAAATCACCTTTTAAAGCTTCTTCAATAAGGAAGGTTAAATCTTTTAAAATAAAAGTACCTAAGCCCGCTAAGAAACCAACTAAAACACTTAATATGTATACAAACTGTCTTTCAGAAATATGTTTATATCTCCAAATTAAAATTTTTCTGTATATTTTTTTTGTAGTTAGCATTGTTATTTTACAGTCAGAATATCCGTACCTAAATAAACATTATTCTTATTATAATACCAAGCTCTATTTTTTGGCATTTTTACCTCATTTATCGTTTCTAAACCTGTTAATAAAATATATTCTCCATCGTTTTTTAATTCCTCTTTAAAAAACTGATACACCTCCATCGCAAATGTTTTAGGGTTGAAATAGAAATACCAAGTATCTTTTCCTACTTCTTTTTTGTAAGTCGCTTTTAGTACTAAATAATCTTTCCCTTTAAACTTTGTCTTTGTTACTTTCTGATGAATAATCGTCCCTTTATCTTTCAATTTCATTGGTAAACCATACAAATAGGTGTAATAATTCTTATACATATTAGCGCGTTCACAACTTAAACTAAACTTATTTATCTGCTCTTCAGAAGGATTTTCATCTCCATTAATCGCCATACTACAATCACCTTTATGAACTGTATATGTTGTTGTAATTGTATCTCTAATTGCTTTTACAAAAAAATATTCTTCTGGTAAATTTATAAGAATACTACTTTTTCTTGGTGTCCCTTTTGGTGTTTCCATGGTAACAAAAAGTGCACCCTCAAACGTTTCCCAGTTTCCATTTGGATCATGAAACTGAATGGATTTTTCTAGTAATTCATCACCCGTAATATCTTGAGAAAACGAAATTATTGAAGTGAAAAGCAGTAAAAGTGTCGTTAGGTTTTTCATAGATTAAAAGTAATAAAAAAATTATATAAAAAAAACCTCACAGGTTTTGATACTGAAACAAGTTCAGTACAAGCCTGTGAAGTCTATATAATTATGAATTATATTTTAAACTTTAATATCTAATTTTAAACTCAACTCCTTCAACTGAGTATCATCTATAAAAGCAGGTGCGTCTATCATTACATCACGTCCCGAATTATTTTTAGGAAATGCAATAAAATCTCTGATCGTTTCTTGTCCACCTAAAATAGCAACCAATCTATCCAATCCAAAAGCTAAACCTCCATGCGGTGGTGCACCGTATTCAAAAGCGTCCATTAAGAAACCAAATTGTGCTTTGGCATCTTCATCAGAAAAACCTAGATGACGCAACATCGTTGCTTGCATTTGTTTATCATGAATTCTAATAGAACCTCCACCAATTTCATTTCCGTTTAAAACCAAATCATATGCATTTGCTTTTACAGCTCCAGGATCTGTATCTAATAATTCCATTTGTCCTGGTTTCGGAGATGTAAATGGATGATGCATTGCATGATAATGACCCGTTTCTTCATCTAATTCTAATAACGGAAAATCAATTACCCAAAGAGGCGCAAATACTTTTGGATCTCTCAATCCTAAACGTGTTGCTAACTCCATTCTTAAAGCAGATAATTGCGCTCTTACTTTATTTTTTTCTCCAGATAAAATACAGATTAAATCTCCTGTTTTTGCTCCGGTTTTTTCAGCCCACTTTGCTAAATCTTCTTGATCGTAGAATTTATCTACAGAAGATTTGAACGTTCCATCTTCGTTTACACGACAATAAATCATTCCTAAAGCACCAACTTGTGGTCTTTTAATCCATTTTATAATATTGTCTATTTCCTTTCTTGTATGTGTATTCCCTCCAGGAACTGCGAAACCAACTACTAACTCTGCACTATTAAAAACACTAAAATCTTTGTGTTGTGTAACTTCGTTTAACTCGCCAAACTCCATTCCAAAACGGATGTCTGGTTTGTCATTTCCGTACAAACGCATCGCATCATCATAGTACATTCTTGGAAATTCTGCCACCTCAACATTATTAATTTCTTTTAATAAGTGACGTGTTAATCCTTCAAAAATATTTAAAATATCTTCCTGCTCCACAAAAGCCATTTCACAATCAATCTGTGTAAATTCGGGTTGTCTATCTGCACGTAAATCTTCATCTCTAAAACATTTTACAATCTGAAAATATTTATCCATTCCACCAACCATTAATAGTTGTTTAAATGTTTGTGGAGATTGCGGTAATGCATAAAATTGGCCTTCATTCATACGTGAAGGCACCACAAAATCTCTTGCTCCTTCAGGTGTCGATTTTATTAAATACGGTGTTTCTACTTCAATAAATTCTTGATCAGACAAGTATTTACGAACTTCCATAGAAACTTTGTGACGAAAAATTAAACTGTCTTTTACCGGATTTCTTCTAATATCTAAATACCTATATTTCATTCTGATGTCTTCTCCTCCATCAGTTTTATCTTCAATTGTAAAAGGCGGCGTAATAGATGCATTTAAAATTTCTAGCTTAGAAACCAATACTTCAACATCTCCTGTAGACATTTTAGAATTCTTAGATTCTCTCTCTATTACAGTCCCTGTAACCTGTATCACAAATTCTCTTCCTAAAGATTTTGCTTTCTCAATCATTTCTTTTGAGCTACGATCTTCATCAAAGATTAACTGCGTAATTCCATACCTGTCTCGTAAATCGACCCAAACCATAAAACCTTTATCACGCGATTTTTGTACCCAACCTGCTAAGGTTACCTCTGTATTTATGTGCGATGCTGTTAACTCGCCACAAGAATGACTTCTATACATTTCTTTTCTTTTAATGAGCTGCAAAATTAAACAATTTCGTTAGAAAAAACCTTTTTTAGGCGTTCATTTCTAAAGAGAAAAACCCCACTTTTCGCACTCGCATCTTTTAAACAAAAAAGAGCGCAAACAATTGCTGCAATCGGTAACGCAAAATCCGTCCAATTGTTTGTAAATTTGCTTTATGAGTGCAATTAATATACAAGAGAAATTCAAGCTGTTTTCTGACCTTTGGTCACCAAAAAAAATTGGCGTATTAAACGGACAACAAATCTTATTAGCAAAACTAAAAGGTGAGTTTCTATTTCATAAACACGACAATGAAGATGAATTATTTATGGTAATCAAAGGCACCTTAGATATTGAGTTTAGAGATAAAACAGTCACTTTAAATGAGGGCGAATTTTATATTGTACCCAAGGGCGTTGAGCATAAACCAATTGCAAAAGAAGAAGTTCATCTTTTATTATTTGAACCTCTTTCTATAAAACATACAGGAAATATTATTGCAGATATTACTGTTGAAACTTACGAAAGTATCTAAGAAATTATGAGTAAATTATATTTAGTTCCTACACCAATTGGCAATTTAGAAGACATGACTTTTAGAGCCATTAGAATTCTAAAAGAAGTCGATTTTATTTTAGCGGAAGACACACGTACAAGTGGAAAACTCTTAAAACATTTTGAGATTGGCACACAAATGCACAGTCATCATATGCATAATGAACACAAATCTATTGTAGGGGTTTTAAACAGAATAAAAAATGGAGAAACCTGTGCTTTAATTTCTGATGCAGGAACGCCTGCAATTTCTGATCCTGGTTTTTTACTTACAAGGGCCTGCGTAGAAAATAATATTGAAGTGGATTGTTTGCCTGGCGCGACTGCTTTTGTTCCTGCTTTGGTAAATTCTGGTTTGCCAAATGACAAGTTTATCTTTGAAGGTTTTTTACCTGTAAAAAAGGGAAGACAAACACGTTTTTTATTATTAGCAGAAGAAACTAGAACTATGATTTTTTATGAATCTCCACATAAGTTAATTAAAACTTTGGGACATTTTGCAGAATATTTTGGCGCAGACAGACAGGTTTCTGTTTCTAGAGAACTAACAAAAATGTTTGAAGAAACCATTAGAGGAACTGCCACTGAAGTTTTAGCACATTATACAAACAAACCACCAAAAGGAGAGATTGTTGTTATTGTTGAAGGAAAAAAATAAGTAATGTATTACAGTTAAAAGTGTAAATAATATTTTAAAAATATCAGCCGCAAAAAGACGTCTTTCTTAAAGAATGCTAATTAATGGTTAAAAAATTATAGTTTACAATATCTTTGATACTGTATAAATTGATGTTTTCTATGGATGATTTTACACTGTATTTTAAAATGGGCTTTCACCATGTGTTAGATTTTTCTGCTTACGATCATATTTTATTTTTAATTGTCTTAGCCGTTGTCTTTAAATTTAATCAATGGAAAAAAGTATTGTGGTTGGTTACATTATTTACAATTGGGCACTCAATTACGTTAGCGTTATCTGCTTTTGAAATCATAAAAATAAACGTAAATGTTATCGAATTTTTAATTCCATTAACCATCTTTATTACAGGTCTTGTAAACATAATTACAATCTATAAAACATCTAAAAGAAATGAAAACATAAACTTACTATTTGGATTGTTTTTTGGTTTAATCCATGGTTTAGGGTTCTCTAATTACTTTAAAATGATGGTTGGGCGAGAAGAGGATAAACTATTTCCTTTAGTCGAATTTGCACTCGGAATTGAAGCAGCACAAATAATTATTGTACTGGGTATTTTAAGTATTGGGGCTTTAATTTTAAGCATCAAAAAAATAAAAAGAGAATACTGGATATTAATTAATTCTTCAATTGTGATTCTGATTTCAATAAAAATGATGTTTGAACGAATATTTTGGTAGTTATTAAAAATTTTGTCTATTAATTAACGCCATAATTCTACAAATCTTTTTACTTTCGTTTTATGACAGAAAAGAAGCAATTAAAATACGATAAGGCTTACTTAAAAATGGCCCTTGAATGGGGAAAATTATCACACTGCGAACGCAAGCAAGTAGGTGCTTTAATTGTAAAGGATAGAATGATTATTTCTGATGGTTTTAACGGAACTCCAACAGGTTTTGATAATTGTTGTGAAGATGAAGAAGGCCTTACAAAATGGGAAGTATTGCATGCAGAAGCAAATGCAATTTTAAAAGTTGCCTCTTCTACGCAATCAGCAAAAAACGCAACTTTATATATCACTTTATCACCTTGCACACAATGTAGTAAGCTAATTCATCAAGCGGGAATAAAACGCGTAGTTTATGCGAAAGCCTATAGAGATTCTTCAGGTTTAGATTTTTTAGAAAAAGCAGGTGTAGCTGTTAAACATTTGCCTTATGAATAAGAATAACTTACCTATATATTTTGCAATTGCTGTTGTTCTCGGAATTTTAATCGGTGTTTTCTTTGGTGGAAATTCGAACAATCTATTGTCTCTTTCTAAAACTCCTTCCAAAGAGCAAAAAATTAAAAAACTAATCAATTTTATTGAGGAAGATTATGTCGATAATGTAAACACAGATGATTTATTAGATGGCGCAATAAAGGAAATGTTAGGTAAATTAGACCCACATTCTGTGTATATTCCTAAAGAAAAATTACAGGCACTTACTGAAAACATGCAAGGTAATTTTGCAGGAATTGGAGTTCAGTTTAAAATGATAAAAGATTCTATTACAGTTGTTCAACCTATAAAAGGTGGCCCAAGTATTAAAGCAGGAATTAAAGCAGGTGATAGAATTTTAATAGCGAACAAAGACACATTATATGGCAAAGAGTATCGAAGTGGTACTATTCCTAAATATTTAAAAGGAGAAACAGGAACTAAAGTTGCACTTCAAATTTATAGAAAAAGTAACGATTCTTTATTTACCGCTGATATTATTCGTGGAAAAGTAAATATTAAAAGTGTAGACTTAGCTTACATGATTAATGATTCTATTGGTTATATAAAACTAGATCGTTTTGCAAGAAATACATATAAAGAATTCAAGTCCTCTATCACAACTTTAATTGATGATGGAATGACAGATTTAGTTTTAGATCTACGTGGCAACGGAGGTGGTTTTATAGACATAGCTAACAGAATTATTGACGAGTTTTTAGAAGATGATAAACTCATGGTTTTTACCAAAAACAATAAAGAGCAAATCGAAGAATTTTTTGCCACCAAAATGGGTGCTTTTGAAAAAGGTGGTTTGTATGTTTTAATTGATGAAAACTCTGCGTCAGCGTCAGAAATTGTTGCAGGTGCTTTGCAAGATAATGACAAAGGAACTATTATAGGAAGACGCTCTTTTGGTAAAGGTTTAGTGCAAATAGAAATGGATTTAGGAGATGGCTCTGCAGTTCGTTTAACAACTGCTAGATATTACACTCCAACAGGTCGTTCTATACAAAAACCGTATTCAAATGGGAAAAAAAGAAACTATTACAGAGATTACCAGAAAAGAGTTACAAGCGGAGAATTGTTAAGTAAAGACAGTATTAAGGTCGTAGATTCTTTGCAATTTAAAACCCCAAAAGGAAAAATAGTTTATGGTGGAGGAGGAATTATTCCTGATGTTTTTGTCGCTATAGACACTACTTCCTACATGTCTAGTTTCTATTTTAATTCTTTAAATGATTTCGCTTTTAATTATGTCGATAACAACAGAAAAGAATTATCAAAATGGACTGTAGATCTTTTTATAACTGATTTTGATAGAGATGAAACGGTCTTAGATAGCTACTTTTCCAAAATTAAAGACAAAGTAAAACCATCGCTTAAAACCAAAAAAAATATTAAAAAATATTTAAAAGCTTCAATTGCAAATATGGTTTTTGGTGATGTTGGTTTCTATAAAATTATTCATAAAGACGATAAAATGATTCAAAAAGTTTTAGAGTTGGAAAGTATAAATGAATAGCTTTTCTTTGCAATAATGATTTCAATAACTACTTCAGAAAATAAAAAAGTATATTTTGCTTCAGATCAGCATTTAGGAGCTCCAACAGCAGCAGCTAGTTTTCCTAGAGAAAAAAAGTTTGTTGCTTGGTTAGATGAAATTAAAAAAGATGCAGAAGCTATTTTTTTATTAGGCGATTTATTTGATTTTTGGTTTGAATATAAAACAGTTGTTCCTAAGGGATTTGTTCGGGTTTTAGGAAAATTAGCAGAAATTAAGGATGCTGGAATTCCTATTTATTTCTTTGTTGGTAATCATGATTTATGGATGAATGATTACTTTGAAACAGAATTAAACATTCCGGTGTATCACAATCCACAGGAATTTCTCATCAATAATAAAAAATTTTTCATAGGTCATGGGGATGGTTTAGGCCCAGGAGATATGGGATACAAACGCATGAAAAAAGTATTTACATTCCCTTTATTTAAGTGGATGTTCAGATGGCTTCACCCAGATTTAGGTGTTAAATTAGGACAGTATATGTCTGTTAAAAACAAACTGATTTCTGGTGATGAAGATGCCAAGTATTTAGGTGATGAAAACGAGTGGTTGGTAAAATATTGCAAACAAAAATTAACGCAAACGCACTATGATTATTTTGTGTTTGGTCACAGACATTTACCTTTAGATATTAAACTTGCAGAAAACAGCAGCTACATAAACCTTGGCGATTGGATTCAGTATTTCACCTATGGTGAGTATAAAGAAAGTACATTTTCTTTGAAGGAACATTAGACTTTTAACGAAACTATTCTCCAGTTTTTATCTTCAGATTTATAATCTTTCATTTTTTTAAATCCTATTGATTCATGTGCTTTTAAAGAACGTTGGTTCGTCATATCAATTTCAGTGATTATGATTTCGAAATCATTAAGACAAATCGTTGTTTTCATAAACTCATAAAGCCCTCTAAAAAGACCCTTTCCCCTGAATTCTTTATCAATACATATTTGTCCCATAACAATATATTTTTTATTAGAAATTATTTTAGAAATTTCGTGGAACATAGGTTTTAATACAACTATATCTAACGCAAAATCTTTGGTCATAGACAATGCATAACCAACAACTTTATCTTTATGTTTTGCAATTGTATGAGAACAAAAATTGTTCATTTCTTTTAAAACTTCTATTGAATGACAAACTGTTACAAAACCCTCATTTACTTTTTCTTTACCAAACAGGCTTTGGGGTAGATTCTTGTTTTGAAGCTCTAAAATTTGCTTTAATTCTATTTCTGAGGAAGCTTTAGAATACACAATCATAAATTTTTAAATTTAAATGAGTGACCTTAAAATTACTGTTTTCTATTATTTAACGCAATTAGATCTGTTAATTTTTTATTCAGAACTCAAATCTATCCTGATTTTAAAGGCTTAATTTTGATCTGTATCATTTAATGAGGCTATAATTGCTGCTTTCTCAAAGCTAACATTTTTAATAGATATATTCAATTTTTTATCTACACGTTTTAAGACTAAAATCACTTTAAACCATGTTTCTTAATTATCAAAAATTGTATTCAGCAATAGTTACTAGAGGTATTAAGCTTAGCTATGTTTGCCTTTTAAAAGCATTGCTTAATATAATTTTACAGTTGATATAGACTTAAGGGGTTAATAAAAAGAAAAGAGAAAGTGCCATTATAAACATTCTTATTTTAGAAATGAATAAAGTAATTTTTGGACTAAAACAAATGAGAAGAAGTTTGTTAATTGGGTTGATTAGAAACGGATATAATTAATTCTAAAAAAAATAGGCTACCTTTTGAGGTAGCCTATTTGTAATAAGTTTAAAATAATTCAATTATAAAGCACTAAAAACATATGTTTTAAGTCCTGGATTATTAACATCATCAGCAACTGTAACTAATACTATCGAGTTGTCAACATAAATAGATGCCGGTATAGCACCTGAAAATTCTTGTGATGTTCCGTCTGGCATTGTTATATATATTGTATATCCAATAGGTTCCGAAAATGATGTCTGTGGGAATAAATTTAAAGCAATATAATTTGGTAGTATATCTGCTGAATTTAATACACCATTAAGATTTGTATTACCATCTAAAGGTATAGACTGAAACCTAATAGGACCTCCAGTACTATTTTGATTAAAATCTGTAATCCAATTATCGTTAACATCAAAAGCACTTAAACCAAACCAAATTGAAGGTGATTCAAAAGAATTTGTAAAAGCAATTTCTATGCTATCTGGAGATGGCGCTAACCTCCCTGATAACTCTAAAGAAATATTAGCTCCTAAACCTAAAGTCTTATATAGTCCTAAAGGATTACTTAAAGTAACTGTAACTGTTTCTAAAAACGGTACATCTATATTTATCACAGCCGAAGTATCTCCAGCATTTATAGTAACAGAACTCTCCATTATATTAGTTTCATTACCGTCGACATCTATTCGACTAACAGTGTAATCTACTTTAGAAAGTGTTGTGCTTGCAGCACTCATATTAACTAGTAAATCTGAACCAGATGCATATTCAATAGTACCTGTGTTGCTAAATTGTATTTCAGCAGCAATAGTTGAAGTATTCGCAACAATAGGATCATCATCGTCTACATTACAAGCTGTAAAAGCTAGAAATAAGACTAAAATTCTAAGTATACTTGTGTTTATATTTTTTTTCATAATTCTTAGTTTTGGGTAATTGTGTAGGTAACAGCTGCTCCGCTTGACGCCTTATTAATAAATAGTTTAACATCGCCATCTATAAGTCCTGCAAACATTGCATCATCAACAACCAAGTTAAAAACTTCTTGTTCTCCACCTGCAAAATCTAAAGTAACTACAACATCTGTTGGGTAACCACCGTTATAATCTCTAATAAAGATTGTGTAGTCACCATCTGATGAACCGCTTGCAAGATTTATAACTTCTGGGTTAGAATAACCAGCAGAAGCGTCAAAAAGATTAGCAGCAAGTATAGCTGGTCCATCTATTAACATTCCTTCAAGACCATAAACATCAATATCACCTCCAGCTGCAAAACCAACAGATATTGATAAATTACCAGTAGTTGTTGTAACTACGGTTCCTGGAGGTAATGGCTCACTAACAGTTATTATTCTACTAGCATCAGTAGAGATTAAATAAAGGTTTGGATCCATGTTTCCCATGTTAAATGACACCGTATACGTTTGAATATCTGACAGTAAATAATCACCATCATCAAGAAAACTAAGTGTAATATCTTGAGAAGTTGAACCTGCAGCTATCTCAAAAGAACTCGTATATGTAACCTCTGTTGCAGAAGCATCAGCCCCTCCAGATTGAACCATAACATCTAAAGTCGTAGCAATAGATAATGCACTGCTTAATTGAACGTTAAGCACAACATCTTCTCCTTCTATTACAGAAATATTATTGTTAGCATCTACAAAATTAACACTTATTTCCGTTGGAGTTACTAATAATTCTTCATTAGCAACGGTACTATCATCTTCACAAGAGTAAAAGGACAAGCCTAAAACCATACAAAGTATCGTTAAAAATTTAATATTTTTTTTCATAATTGAATGTTTTTATTTTAATATAAAATTAATTCTTGCAAATAAGAATCTACCACCAATACCAAATTGTTGTGCTCTTCTAGACCAATCGAAACGACCACCACTTCTGTTGGTTCCTCCGTCTGAAAAAGATTCTGCAGCTCTGTCTGGAAACATATCTAATAAATTATTTGCTCCAATAGTTAATCTTAAGTTATCTGTAGCTTTAAAACCTAAAGATAAATCAGTAACTATTTTAGAACTAAATATTTGTTGTCTGTTTATATTTGAAGTTGCTTCTGTAACTTTACCAAAGTATACGTTTCTTAAGAATATATTAAACCTTCCTGCAGATAATGAATTCGATAAGTTTACTTTTGTTCTTGGTACAGCTTCTTCTAAATATACTCTACTATCTTCTGGAAAATAAGTCCCTACCAAACCAGCATCTGCTATTTGTTGTGAACTATGTATATCATCTACTTGTCTTGTTTGAGAAAAAGTACCTGCTAAATCTGTTTTAAGCTTCATGTTACCAAACAAAGTTGTTTTGTGTGTAATTACGATATCTACACCTTTAGATTCTGTATCTATTGCGTTTGCAAAGAACGATGCTGCTGTTGCATTTGCTTTTGCCAATAAAGGGGCAATTGCTGCTCCACCAAACTGTCCTGTATAAACAACTCTGTCTTCAATACCTACCCAATAACCATCTACGGTAATTTTTAAGTTTGCATCTGGTATTTTTGCAGTAAAACCGATACTTACACTTGCAGACTCTTCTTCTTTTAATTCTGGAATACCTAATAATTCGGCAGCTCTACTATCATTTGCAAAAGTACCCACTTCTTGTGGATCTCCATTTTGGTCAAAGATTGTAGACGTAGAATTAAAATGTAATTGATGTAAAGAAGGTGCTCTAAAACCAGTGTTAAAAGCTCCTCTAATAGCCGTGTTTTCGTTTAACTTATACCTAGAAGTTACCTTATAGTTAAGAGTAGAACCGAAATCTGAATAATTTTCAAATCGCATAGCAAGACCTACCAACCATTTTTCTGTGATATCAGCTTCAACATCTAAATAACCAGCGATATTGTTTCTATTTCTATTTAATGCATTATCTGGACTAAATCCAGGAAAAACTTGAGATCCTCCTGCTCTAGTATTCCCAAAAAAGTCTGTCGCACCACTTGTTGATCCTGTAACAGGTGCTCCATCATTATCATATTGCGTGTAAGACTCTTCTTGTCCTGCAACTATTTCATAAGTCTCTGTTCTGTATTCAGTACCAAAAGCAACATTTAAACCACTAAAAATATCTTCATAATTTTTAGAAAAATCTAAATTCGTAGTATTTTGTGCGAAAGAAAAACCTCCAGCATTAAAAGTAGTAGGCGATGCACTTAATAAAGATGCATTCGCTGTATTATCAATAGTGTATAAAAATGAGTTTTTACCCCAAGTGTTTGAAAAATCTACATCCCATTCACCAATTTTTCCTTTAATTCCTACTGCAATAGATTTATCTTGTACTGTTGAATTAATCTCAGGTAAAAAACCATTAATATATGTTGGTGTATAAGTTCTAGATTGATTTGGTAATCTGTAAAAACCAGCAGAGTTACCATCTCTAGATCCCATTCCTGCAAAAGAATAGATTTCTGTACCATTATCATCTAACGGTAAAGAAAAGTTTGCAAAGAAACGACCACCTCTTACTTTAGATTGCCCAACCCTCATGTTGTAATCACTACGAGATTGACCTCTTGTTAATAATTCTGCTTCAGTAGTATCAAAATTTAATAAACTTTGTAAATCAGCAATTGAAGTTGCACCATTAATAGCGTTCTTAGTTGCTAAATCGAAATGAGTAACTCCTTGTGCAGCCAATTGAATGTCTGATAAAGACATGTCACCTAAATTCATATTTGAATTATTAGCAACCCATTCTACAGAATTATATGCGTTAAAGATGTTTCCTTCCCATTCTTTCATTCTGTTATAAGCTTCTCTTACATCAAAATCTCCAGTAAAGTTTATAAAACCACCATTGTTTCCTAATTTTATACCGTAGTTTGCAGAAACATTTACCGTTTCTCCATCAATACCACCTGTTTGGCCATTTGAATTACTAGAAACATGTGCTCCGTTTGTTACAGAAATATTTAATTCATCTGTTACATCGTTTAGTACAATGTTAATTACACCTGCAATAGCGTCAGAACCGTATTGTGCCGCAGCACCGTCTCTTAAAACTTCAATTCTTTTAATTGCAGCAGCTGGTATTGCGTTTAAATCTGTACCTACAGAACCACGCCCAAAAGTACCATTAACGTTTACTAAAGAAGAAGTATGTCTTCTTTTTCCGTTGATTAACACCAATACTTGATCTGGTCCTAAACCTCTTAAAGAAGCTGGATCTATATGGTCTGTACCATCAGAAATTGTTTGTGTATTCGATGTAAATGAAGGAGCCACATAATTTAAAATTTGATTTAGGTTTACTTGCGCTCCTGAGCTAAGTAATTCCTTTACATCTATAACGTCTACTGGTACCGGAGTATCAATAGCTGTTCTAGATTTATTTCTAGAACCAATAACTACTATTTCATCTAAAGCATTGTCTTCATTAACAACAATTGTTAAAAAAGAAGCATTGTTTACTTTTACAGTTTTTGTTTCAAAACCCATAGAAGATATTACCAAAGTTGTTGGTAAACTTTTTAATGTAATAGAAAATTCTCCATTATCATCAGAAACGACTCCATTAGAGGTCCCTTTCTCAACAACATTCATGTATGGCAACCCTTCGCCAGACACATCAGTTACTTTTCCCTTAACTGTTTGGGCAACCATCGTCAATGGTAACAACAATAATAAGGAGAACAGTAAAAATTTTTGTAAGTTCTTTTGTTTCATATAAATTAATTTGTTTTATGATTATAGACAAATATTGATGTTTTATTCCATAAAAAAAAATAATAGTGAGTAAAAAAATACTACCACGACACTTAAAGCGATAAAAAACCAATAATTTTACTCTATATTTTTTATTTTACAAATCAAATCACCTTTAACCTTCTTTTAACAAGAATAATTTCGTTAAAATTGTAGCTTTGTTTGCGTTTTAAAAATAACACTTAATACAATATTACAATGGATGTAGATGTAAGAGCTATTAATGAGAAAATAGAAAGAGAAAGTGCCTTTATAGACATTCTTACTTTAGAAATGAATAAAGTAATTGTTGGGCAAAAACAAATGATAGAAAGTTTGTTAATTGGATTGATTGGGAATGGACATATTTTATTGGAAGGGGTTCCTGGACTAGCAAAAACATTAGCAATTAATACGCTCTCTAAGGCGATTCAGGCAAGTTTTAGTAGGGTGCAGTTTACGCCAGATTTATTACCTGCAGATGTTGTTGGAACCATGATTTATAATATGAAAGAAAATGATTTCATGATTAAAAAGGGTCCAATTTTTGCAAATTTTGTATTAGCAGATGAGATTAACAGAGCACCTGCAAAAGTGCAGTCTGCCTTATTAGAAGCAATGCAAGAGCGTCAAATCACTATTGGTGACACTACTTTTAAGTTAGATGAACCTTTTTTAGTAATGGCAACTCAAAATCCTGTAGAACAAGAAGGAACCTATCCTTTGCCAGAAGCACAAGTTGATCGTTTTATGCTAAAAGTAGTTATTGATTATCCAAAGTTACAAGACGAACAGGTTATTATGCGTCAGAATTTATCTGGTAAATTTGCAATTGTGAACCCTGTTGTATCTGTAGAGCAAATTTTAAAAGCAAGAGAGGTTGCCAATGAAGTTTATATGGATGAAAAAATTGAGAAATATATTCTTGACATCATTTTTGCAACTCGTTATCCAGAAAAATACAACTTACCACAATTAAAAGATTTAATTAGTTTCGGAGCCTCACCTCGTGGAAGTATCAATTTAGCAAAAGCAGCTAAATGTTATGCTTTCATTAAAAGAAGAGGGTATGTAATTCCAGAAGATGTTAGAGCTGTTGTTTTTGATGTTTTACGTCACAGAATTGGTATTACCTATGAAGCTGAAGCAGAAAATGTAACTTCTGTAGACATTATCAATTCAATTATTAACGAAGTAGAGGTACCATAGAAAAGAGTTTGTAGAAAAATTAGTTGCAGTAGGCAGTTGCTTACCCATACTAAAACTAAATTATAAAACTCAACGGTTTGCTAATAACCGAGAATGAAAACTGGTTACTGAAAAGATGGAAACTAAAGAAATACTAAAAAAAGTTCGTAAAATTGAGATAAAGACAAGGCGTTTGTCTGATCATATTTTTGGCGGTGAGTACCATTCATCATTCAAAGGACGTGGTATGACTTTTTCTGAAGTAAGACAATACCAATTTGGTGATGATGTTAGAGCAATTGATTGGAATGTTACTGCACGTTATAACGAACCTTATATCAAAGTTTTTGAAGAAGAACGAGAATTAACCATGATGTTGATGGTGGATGTTTCTGGTTCAGAATCATTCGGAACAGCAACACAATTTAAAAAAGATACTGTTACAGAAATTGCTGCAACCTTAGCTTTTTCTGCGACTCAAAATAATGACAAAGTAGGTTTAATTCTTTTTTCTGATGATATCGAATTGTTTATTCCTCCTAAAAAGGGGAAAAGTCATGTTTTAAGAATTATTAGAGAGCTCATAGAATTTAAACCTAAAAGTAAAAAAACAGATCTTTCTGCAGCTTTAAAATTTTTATCAAGTGTGATGAAAAAAAGAGCCATTGTTTTTATGTTATCTGATTTTATGGATGATGATTATGAAAAAACATTAAAAATTGCAGCAAAAAAACACGATTTAACTGGCATTAGAGTGTATGATAAACATGATGAAGAAATTCCGAATTTAGGAATGGTGCAAATGTTAGATGCTGAATCGGGTAGTGTTCAATTGGTTAATACCGCATCAAAATCTATCAGAATAAATTACAAAGAAAACGCATTAAGGCTAACTGAATATTACATAAGTACTTTTAAAAGAAGTGGTGCAGGAACTATTAATACTAGAGTTGATGAAGGTTACGTGAAAAAATTATTAGGTTACTTTAAACACAAAGGAAGATAAAATCCTACGCTAACAATTCTTAGGGGAAGAAACAATCAAAATGTAAAATTTATGTATTATTACATTGAAAAAATAAATTTAAAAGTTGAAAACAGTCAATACATATAAAATATTTCAAAAAGAAAATAATAAAGGAAAAACCAAGTATACTCTTCCCCATAGAGAGGAGATTGCTGGGAGAAGCTTTATGTTATTTTTTCTTTTACTAATTAGCGTTTCTGCTTTTGCACAGAATCCAATGGTAAAAGCACAAATTGAAACTTCACAAATTAGAATTGGTGAGCAATTTAGTTATAGAATTTCTGTAAATGAAACTGAGAATGTAATTCTTCCTAAACTCGAATTAAAAGGTTTAGAAGTTATCGATTCTGCTAGAGTTGACACTCTTAATAATATGCTAATTCAAAAATATATTATAACTGGTTTTGATAGTGGCGCATACTACATTCCTCAACAACAAATTTTCGTAAAAAACCAAGCATATCTAACAGATTCTATGTTAGTAAATGTCGCTACTGTTGCTATTGACACTACAAAGATTAAGAAATTTCCTATAAAAACGATTAAAGCAGAGCCTTATACTTTTGATGATTTTAAAATATATATTTATACCCTTTTAGCTGCTTTAGCGATTATAGGTTTCTGGATTTACTGGTTTGTTATCAGAAAACAAAAAACAGAAGATGACGAACCAACCTATAGAGCTTTACCTCCTTACGAAGAAGCTATTTATAAGTTGAATGAATTAGATGAAAAATTACTTTGGCAAAATAATAAAGTCAAAGAATACTATAGTGAGTTAACAGAAATTGTACGGGGTTATATTGAGCGTGAATTAAAAGTACCTGCCTTAGAAAAAACTACAGATGAAATCTTGGAAACACTAAAAGATTTTAATGACGTAGAAACGATAAAGACATCAAAAGAAACAATTAATAAACTAAAAGAATTACTACAAGAGGCCGATTTAGTAAAGTTTGCAAAATCCAAACCATTAGCCTTAGAAATCGAAGAAGATAGAAAAGATGCTGAAGATATTGTTAGTAGTTTAAAACCTAAACCAATTATAGAAGATGATGAATTGGAATAATTTTGAATTTTTAAATCCAGAATTTTTGTGGCTGCTAATTTTAATTCCATTTTTGGTAGCTTGGTATTTCTTTATGCGTAAAAAAGATGTCGCAATTTTAACGATGCCGAGTGTTAAAGGTTTTAAGGTAAAACCATCAATTTTATCAAAATTAAAACCAATCTTATCTCTTTTAAGAATACTAGCTTTGGCTTTAACAATTGTAGCTTTAGCAAGACCAAGAAATGTTTCTGTAAGTAAAAAAACAAAAACAAACAGAGGTATAGATATCGTTATGGCAATTGATGTTTCTGCAAGTATGTTAGCTAGAGATTTAAAACCAAACAGATTAGAAGCTTTAAAAAAAGTAGCTATCGATTTTGTTGACAGAAGACCAAATGACAGAATTGGTATCGTAGTTTATGCAGGAGAAAGTTTTACACAAACGCCAATTACTAGTGATAAAGCTATTGTAAAACGCACAATCTCAGAATTAAAATGGGGCCAACTAGAAGGAGGAACTGCCATTGGTATGGGGTTAGGTTCTGGAGTAAATAGGCTTAAAGAAAGTAAGGCAAAAAGCAAGGTTATAATTTTATTAACTGATGGAGTAAACAACTCAGGAAATATAGATCCAAGAACGGCAACAGAACTCGCAAAAGAACTAGGCATTAAAGTTTATACGGTAGGAATTGGAACTAATGGAATGGCCGATTTCCCTTGGAGTAAAGATCCAAGAACAGGAAAGTTAAATTTTAGGAAACAGCAAGTAGAAATTGATGAAGATTTGCTAAAAGAAATAGCAAAAGAAACAAATGGAAAATATTTTAGAGCTACAGATAATACTTCATTAAAAGAAATTTATGATGAAATTGACAAACTCGAAAAAACAAAAGTAGAAGAATTTAAATATTATAATTACCAAGAGATGTATCGATCTTTAGTGCTATTGGCTCTTGGTTTATTACTACTTGAATTCTTATTAAGAAATACATTATTTAAGAGCTTTATTTAAAATGTACAAATTAGAAGAACCAATTTATTTTTATT